>JAUIFV010000004.1 GCA_030430155.1 Gammaproteobacteria bacterium | reverse complement strand
TGATTCGGGTCAGTGAGGTGGCCGACGTCGATATCGTCGAAACGCTGCCGGCGCTGGATGCCGATCGCTGCCAGCTGACCCTGTACACCTCCGGCTCCAGCGGCGAGCCGGTGGCGGTGCCCAAGGCGCTGCGCCAGCTGGACAACGAGGTGCGCTCGCTGCAGCAGCAGTTCGGCGATCGGGTCGCGCAGAGCCGGGTTGAGGGCACCGTTTCCCACCAGCACATCTACGGTCTGCTGTTCAGAGTGCTGTGGCCTCTGGCCAGCGGCCGCGCCTTCGCCGCACGGCGCCTGGAGTATCCCGAACAGATTGCGGCGCTGCGCGAGCCCACTACCCTGGTCGCCAGTCCCGCGCACTTGAAGCGCCTGCCGGAAACGCTGGACTGGCAGCCGCTGGCCGACTCGCTGAGGGTTTGCTTCTCTTCCGGCGGTCCTCTGCCGGTGGAGGCGGCGCAGGCGGTGCTGCGGCTGTGGCGGCAGGCGCCGATCGAGGTCTACGGCAGCACCGAAACCGGCGGCATCGGCTGGCGCCAGTACGGTCCGGGCTGTGGCGCCTGGCAGCCGCTGCCCAGCGTGCAGTGGCAGGTCGCACGCGGTCTGCTGCAGGTGCGCTCGGCCCATCTGCACGATGCGCACTGGTATCAAACCGAGGATCGCGCGGTGGCTTCCCCCGACGGCGGATTCGAGCTGCTCGGACGCGCCGACCGCATCTACAAGCTGGAGGAGCGGCGAGTCTCACTGAGCGCCATCGAGCAACGCCTGATGGACGCCGAATGGCTGCGCGAGGCCAAGGTGCTGGTGCTGCCGGGGGCGCGAGCGCTGATCGCCGCGGTCGGCGTGCTCAGCGCCGCAGGTCAGGCGCTGCTGGAGAGCGAGGGCAAGCGCGCGCTGGTGCTGGCGCTGCGCCAGTGGCTGGAGGGCCAGGTCGATCCCATCGCCCTGCCGCGGCGCTGGCGCTTCGTCGCCGCACTGCCGGCCGATGCCCAGGGCAAGAGCACGCAAGCTTCGCTGGCAGCGCTGTTCCGCCCGCTGCGGCCGCAGCCGCGCTGGCTGCAGCGCGACCCGGAGACGGCAAGATTGACCCTGGAAGTGGACCCGGAGCTGGCCCATTTCGATGGTCACTTCCCCGGTTCGCCAGTGCTGCCGGGCGTGGCGATGCTGGATTGGGCGCTGCACTACGCGGCGCAGGCCTTTGCCATCGACACCGGCTGCCAGCAGATGGAGGTGCTCAAGTTCCAGCACATTGTCCGGCCCGGCGCAGAGCTGGAGTTGGAACTGCGCTGGCAGGCCGAGCGCCGACTGCTCAGCTTCAGCTTCCGCTGCGGCGAATTGCGTCACGCCAGCGGTCGTTTTCGCCTTGGCGGAGAGCAGCCGTGAGCACGCTGGTGGTGGTGCCGGTGTACAACCATCCACAGGCCATCGCGGGGTTGGTCGAGCGAATCATCGCTCACGATCTGCAGTGCCTGCTGGTCGACGATGGCTCGGAAGCCGACTGCGCGGCGCTGCTAGACGGTCTCGCCGCTGCGCATTCGCAGGTGCGCCTGCTGCGCTTGAGCCCCAATCAGGGCAAGGGCGCGGCGGTGATGGCCGGAATGGTCGAGGCCGGTCGGCTGGGTTACAGCCACGTGCTGCAGATCGACGCCGACGGCCAGCACAACAGCGACGATATCCCCGCCTTCCTGGCCGATTCGGCGCGCTGGCCGGATACGGTAGTCACCGGCTATCCCATCTACGATGAGTCGGTACCCAAGGGCCGGCTCTACGGCCGCTATCTGACCCACCTCTGGGTCTGGATCAACACGCTGTCGCTGCAGATCAAGGACTCGATGTGCGGCTTCCGAATCTATCCGCTGGCGCCCACGCTAGCCCTGCTGCAGCGCGTGCGGATCGGCCGGCGGATGGATTTCGACGTGGAAATCCTGGTCCGCCTGCACTGGGCTGGCGTGCCGGTGCGCGGACGCCCGACCAAGGTCATCTATCCCGAGGACGGCACCTCGCACTTTCAGATCTGGCGCGACAACGTGCGCATCTCGAAGATGCACGCCAGACTGTTCTTCGGCATGCTGCTGCGCCTGCCGATGCTGCTCAAGCGCCGCCTGAGTTCAGCATGAAGCGCACTCACTGGGCCAATGTGGGCGAGAGCACCTTCGTCGGCGGGATCTGGTTTCTGTACGGGGTCTACCGCCTGCTGGGGCGGGTTCCCTTTCTGATCTTCATGTATCCGGTGGTCTTCTACTACTGGCTGGCGCGGCCCACCGCGCGCCGCGCCTCGATGCAGTACCTGCAGCGGCTGCATGCGGCCCACGGCGTCTTTGATCGCCCGCCCGGCATCCTCCACAGCTTGCGCCACTTTGCTCTGTTTGCGCAGACCCTGCTCGACAAGCTGCTGGCCATTGGCGGTCGCTACGCCCGCGGCCGGCTGCACTTCGAAGGGCACCAGGCGCTGCTGGCGGCGCAGGCGGCGGGCCAGGGTTCGCTGATCATGACCGCGCACATGGGCTGTCTGGAGCTGATGCAGACCGCCGCCGGATGGCGCGAGGGGCTGCGCCTGACCATCCTGGTCCACACCGGCCACGCCGAACGTTTCAATCGCATCCTCAAGCGGATCAATCCCGATGTGCAGGTGCGACTGCTGCAGGTGGAGCAGTTTTCCTCGGCCACGGCGATGCTGCTGGCGAGCCGCATTGCCGCTGGCGAACACGTGGCGATTGCCGGCGACCGGGTGCCGCTGAACAGCGAGCGCACCGTCGGCGCCGACTTTCTAGGCCACCCCGCGCAGTTTCCCGCCGGCCCCTATCTGATCGCCTCGGTGCTGCGCTGTCCGGTGTTCCTGCTCGCTTGCGTACACAGCGGCACTGGCTATAGCGTCCGCTTTGAGCAGCTGGCCGAGCGGGTCGTTCTGCCGCGCGCCGATCGCCAGGGGGCGATGGCCGAGTATGCGGCAGCCTACGCAAGCTGGCTGGAAGGCTGTTTGCGCCGCTCACCCTTCGACTGGTTCAATTTTTTTCCGTTTTGGGATCAAGGTCGCTATGCATCCTCCAGCCAATGAGCGCTCTGAAAGCATGGCGGTAAGCGACCCGACGGGTGAAATCGTTATCGACGGCAGCTGGCTGCGGATAGAGGACGTGGTCGCGGTGGCCCATCGCCGGGCCACGGTGCGACTTGCCGACAGTGCTGGTTTTCGCCGCCGCATTGAGCGCGGCGCGGAGTTCGTGGATCGGCTGATTCGCGAGGACGGCGAGGTCTACGGGGTCAGCACCGGCTACGGCGATTCCTGCACAGTCAACATCCCGCCGGCGCTGATTGCCGAGCTGCCGCATCAGCTCTACGCCTACCACGGCTGCGGACTGGGCGAGATGCTCAGCCCGGAGCAGACCCGTGCGGTGCTCCTCGTGCGACTGTGTTCACTGGCCCAGGGCATGTCCGGCGTCAGTTGGGCGCTGTTGGCCCAGCTGCAGGCGCTGATCGAGCACGACATCCTGCCGCTGATCCCGGCCGAAGGCTCGGTCGGCGCCAGCGGCGATCTGACCCCGCTGTCCTACGTCGCCGCGGTGCTTTGCGGCGAGCGCGAGGTCTGGCATCAGGGCCGCAGGCGCGACGCGGCCGAGGCGCTGGCCGAGCACGGTCTGACACCGCTGCGACTGCGGCCCAAGGAAGGCCTGGCGATCATGAACGGCACCGCGGTGATGACCGCGCTGGCCGCACTGGCCTTCGAGCGCGCCGACTATCTGAGCCGATTGAGTACCCGCATCACCGCCTACAACGTGCTCGCCAGCGCCGGCAACGCGCATCACTACGATCTGACCCTGTTTGCCGCCAAGCCGCATCCGGGGCTGCAGCGAGTGGCCGCGCGGCTGCGCGCCGATTTGGCCAGCGATCGACCGCCGCGCAATGAGCAGCGGCTGCAGGATCGCTATTCGCTGCGCTGCGCGCCGCACGTGATCGGGGTGCTTGAGGACGCGCTGCCGTGGCTGCGCAGCGCCATCGAGAACGAGCTCAACAGCGCCAACGACAATCCGCTGATCGATGCCGAACAGGAGATGGTGCTGCACGGCGGTCACTTCTACGGCGGCCATATCGCCTTTGCGATGGACAGCCTGAAGAACGCGGTGGCCAATCTGGCCGACCTGCTTGATCGGCAGATGGCCCTGCTGGTCGACGCCCGCTACAACCACGGTCTGCCGGCAAACTTGAGCGGCGCCAGCGGGCCGCGGGCGGCGATCAGTCACGGCCTGAAGGCGCTGCAGATCTCGGTATCGGCCTGGACTGCAGAGGCGCTGAAGCTGACCATGCCGGCATCGGTGTTCTCGCGCTCTACCGAATGCCACAACCAGGACAAGGTGAGTATGGGCACGATCTCGGCGCGCGACTGCCTGCGGGTGATCGTGCTGACCGAACAGGTGGCCGCCGCCCTGCTGATCAGCAACCGGCAGGGCATCGCCCTGCGCCGCGAGCGGGCGGCGGACGGCCTGCCGATGACCGCCGTGCTGGAGGACATGCATGCCGATCTGGCCAAGCGCCTGCCGCTGGTGATCGACGATCGGGCCTTGGATACCGAACTGCGCCAGCTGCTGCAAGCCATCGACGTGCAGGCCTGGAGTCTGTATGCCCAGTAATCCAGCGCTGCCCGAGCTGTCGCACAGCATGGAGCTGAGCCCGGCCTTCCACGATCTGGATCCGATGCAGATCGTCTGGCACGGCCACTATCTGAAGTATCTGGAGCTGGTGCGCTGTGCGCTGCTGCAGCGCTACGACTACGACTACCCACAGATGGCCGAGTCCGGCTACGCCTGGCCGATCGTCGACCTGCGCACCAAGTACGTCCGCCCGGCCCGCTACGGCCAGCGGCTGCGGCTGCAGGCGCAGATCATCGAGTGGGAATACCGGCTGAAGATCAAGTATCTGATCAGCGACGCCGACAGCGGCGAGGTGATCACCCGGGCCCACACCGTGCAGGTGGCGGTGGACGCGCGCAGCGGGGAGATGTGCTACGTATCGCCGCCGGTGCTGCGCGAGCGGCTGGGGATTGCGCCATGAGCCGCATGGCGAGATGGCTGATGCTCAGTGCCCTGCTGCTGTGCTGGCCCGTTGTGCAGGCGCAGCAGCCACCCGAGCTGGCGCAGATCAGCGCGCAGCTGAAGGCGCCGGCGGTGCTGCGCGGCGAGTTCACCCAGAGCAAACTGATCAGCGGATTCACCAACCCGCTGCGCTCCTCCGGCCGGTTTCTGCTCGCCCGCGAACGCGGCGTGTTGTGGGAAACGGTGCAGCCCTTCCCGTCGACCATCGTGCTCAGTCAGCAGCAGCTGCTCAGCCGCAGCGACGATGGCCACACCCAGGTTCTGATCAGCGCCGCCGACAGCAGCGCCACCGGCGCCATCCACGCGTTGCTGATGGCGCTGATCATCGCTGACTTCGATCAGCTCGGCGCGCAGTTCCAGATCCAGCCGATTGCTGCCGAACGCGGCTGGGCGCTGCAGCTGACCCCCACCGACGCGCTGCTGCAGCAGGTGTTCAGCGCCGTGCAGCTGGCTGGCGCCGACTATGTCGAGCGGGTGCAGTTGGCCGAGCCCAACGGCGATCAGACCGACATCGCGTTCGCTCAGTTGAGCGGCGAGCCCGCGCAGCTGAGCGCGGAAGAGGTCGCGCTGTTTGAATGAGCGCAGCCGCCACCGTCGCTGGCAGGCGCTGGCCCTGCTGTGGCTGCTGGCGGTGCTGGCACTTGGCTGGCAGCAGCTGAATTTCTGGCGGTCCCCGGCCCTGGACAGCGACGTGCTGGCGCTGCTTCCGGGCGAAGGCAGCGATCCCCTGCTGGCCGCGGCCACCGAGCGCATCGGCGCCAGCGCCACCCGCCAGGTCGTGGTGCTGATCGGCGCCGCCGACTGGCCCACCGCCAGCCGCGCCGCGCTGCGCCATCAGCAGGCCGTCAAAACCAGCGGCGATGACCTGCAGCTGCAGGGCTTTGAGGCACAGGCGCTGAATCAGGCCGTCGAGTACTACCGCGCCCAACGCGGCGCCCTGCTCACCGCGCAGCAGCGTCAGTCCTTGGCCGAGGCCGACCCCGAGCGCCTGCTGCAGCAGGCCTTGGCCCGCCTCTACGCACCCGGCCCCAGCAGCGGACTGCTGAGCTGGCGCGAGGACCCGCTGGATCTGTGGTCCAGCTGGTGGCAGCAGCGCAGCGGCGCGCTGGGCTCGCGTGACGGGCTGGTCGCGCTGACCGTGGACGGGCGGCACTGGGCGGTATTGCGCTACGAGTACCAGCAATCGGCCTTCCGCTTCGACGGCAGTCGGCACCTGCAGCAGCAGCTGGAAAGCGCCGCGGCAGCGGCGCGGGAGGCGGCCGGCGCGCCGATCACGCTGCTCCAGGGCGGCGTCCCGCTGCATGCCGAAGCGGCCGCGGCGCGTGCCAGCTGGGAGGTCAACACCATCGGCCTGGGCTCGCTGGCGGCGGTGGTGCTGCTGGTCTGGCTGGCCTTCGGCCGGCTGCGTCCGCTGCTGCTGGTGGCGCTGTCGCTGGGCATAGGCGTGGCCGCCGGCGCCGCGGTGACCGCGCTGGTCTTCGGTCAGGTGCATCTGCTGACTCTGGTCTTCGGAGCCAGTCTGGTCGGCGTTGCCGAGGACTATGGCATCCACTACTACGCCTCCCGCCAGCAGTCCCCGCAGACCGCCCCGCCGGCAATGATGCGCCGACTGATCCCGGCGCTGGCATTGGCCCTGATCACCTCGGCGCTGGCCTATCTGGCGCTGGGCTTGGCGCCCTTCCCCGGACTGCGGCAGATGGCGGTGTTCTCCGCCGCCGGCTTGAGCGCGGCCTTTATCACCGTGGTGCTGTGGTTCCCCTGGCTGGACCGCTCGCCGCCGCGTGAGCGGCGTCTGGCCAAGCTGATCGCGGCCAGCCTGCAGCATTGGCCGCGGATCACCGGGCGGCGCGGCGCGCTGCTGCTGGGGTCGCTACTGATCATCAGCGTCGGCGGATTGCTGCAGCTGCGGGTGGATGATTCCCTGCGCAGTTTGCGCAGCTCGCCCGCCGAGCTGCTGGCCAGCGAGGCGGCCATCGCCAAGGTGCTGGGGCTGCCCAGTCCGGCGCAGTTCTTTCTGGTTCAGGCCGACGATCCGCAGGAACTGCTGCAGCGCGAAGAAGCGCTGGCCGAGGCCCTGCAGCCGTTGATCGCCGGCGGCGAGCTGAGTGGCTATAGAGCCGTTTCGCAGTGGCTGCCCTCGATTGCCAGACAGCAAGCCGACGGCGCCTTGACCGCCCCGCTGGAAGCGCAGCTGCGCGAGCGCGCCGGTGCGCTGCTCGGCGAGGATCTGACCCTGCCGGGTGCGGAAGCCACGGCACTGCTGCCCGCCGACTGGCAGATGCTGGACATTGCTGCGCCCATGCGGCCGCTGTGGCTGGGCGAGGTCGCTGGCGTTAACGGCAGCGTGGTCATGCTCGAAGGCATCGACAGCCAATCCGATTTAGCCGCGCTGGCGGCCGTTGCCGAGGCCGTGCCCGGCGCACGCTGGGTCGACCGCAGCGCGCAGATTTCTTCCCTGCTGGGCCACTATAGGCAGATGATGGGCGCGCTGCTGCTGCTCGGCTATGTCGCGGTGGCGGTGGCGCTGCAGCTGCGCTTCGGCCGCAGCGCCTGGCGCGCGCTGCTGCCCACCGCGCTGGCCGGCGTGCTCAGCCTAGCGCTGCTGGGCTGGCTGGGCGAGCCGCTGCAGCTGTTCAGCGTGCTTGCGCAGCTGTTGCTGCTGGGCATCGGGGTCGACTACGGGATCTTCTTGTTCGAACATCGCCAGGATCCGGCCAGCTGGCTGGCCATCAACGTGGGCGCCGCCAGCACTCTGCTGGCCTTCGGGTTGCTCAGCCTGTCGGCAACGCCGGCGCTGCACAGCTTCGGGCTCAGCCTGCTGTTTGGCATCGCCCTGGTGTGGCTGCTGTCGCCCTGTTTTCGGCCGCGACCCGAACCACTTGAGGAGACGTAGCGCGTATGCGTCAGGAAAAAACCGAAGTGCTGATAATCGGTGCCGGCCCCTCGGGCGCGGTCGCCGCGGCTCTGCTGCGCCAGCAGGGTCGGCAGGTGCTGATCCTGGAAAAGGAGCAGTTTCCGCGCTTCTCCATCGGCGAAAGCCTGCTGCCGCAGTCGATGGAATATCTGCAGCAGGCGGGGATGCTGCAGGCGGTGGTGGAAGCCGGCTTTCAACACAAGAACGGCGCCGCCTTCGCCTGTGGCGAGCAGCGCTGCCGCTTTGATTTCCGCGACAAGTTCAGTCCCGGCTGGGGCACCACCTACCAGGTGCAGCGTGCCGACTTCGACCTGCTGCTGGCCGATCAGGCGGTGGCCGCCGGTGCCCAGCTGCGCTATCGGCATGAAGTCTTGAGCGTCGATGTGAGCGGGGACTGCGCGCTGGCCACGGTGCGCTCAGCTGAAGGCGAGGAGTATCAGGTGCAGGCCGGATTCCTGCTTGATGCCAGCGGTTTCGCGCGCGTGTTGCCGCGCCTGCTGAATCTGGAGAGCCCGTCGAACTTCCCGCCGCGTGGCTCGCTGTTCACCCACGTCGAGGACCGCTTCGCGCCAGGCGCCTTCGACCGCCACAAGATCCTGATCACCGTCCACCCCAAGCACTGCGACGTCTGGTACTGGACCATCCCCTTCGCCAACGGCCGCTGCTCGCTGGGCGTGGTGGCGGCGACCGAGTATCTGGCCGGCTATCCGGGCGAGCCCAAGGATCGATTGCAGGCCATCGTTGGCGAGGATCCGGGCCTGAGCCGCTTGCTCGCCGAGGCGCAATGGGACACGCCGGTGCGCCAGATCACCGGCTACTCGGCCAACGTCAAGTCGCTGTGGGGGCCGCACTACGCGCTGCTGGGCAACGCCGGCGAGTTTCTGGACCCGGTGTTCTCCTCCGGCGTGACCATCGCCTTCAAGTCGGCGAGTCTGGCCACCGCCTGCCTGCAGCGGCAGTTCGCCGGCGAGAAGGTGGATTGGGAGACCGACTATGCGCGACCGCTGCGTGCCGGCGTGGACACCTTCCGCACCATCGTCGAAGCCTGGTATGCGGGACGCTTCCAGAAGATCATTTTTCACGCCAATCCGGCGCCGGAAATCAAACGCATGCTGTGCTCCATCCTGGCCGGCTACGCCTGGGATCTGAACAACCCCTACGTCGCCGACACGCGGCGCCGGCTGCGCGTGCTGGAGGCGGTGTGCGAGGTCTGATCCCGATCTTGCTCGGCGGCCTGATGGTCGGCTGCGCCGCCGGCAGGCCCACAGCGCCGCCCGCGGTGCCGCTGCTGCAGCTGGCACCGGCCGAACTGGGCCGGGAGCTGGCCTTGCAGCAGCGCCTGACCTTCGTTCGCGACGAGCGCCGTGAGCAGATCGATGCGCTGCTGGAAGTTGATGGCAATGAAGTCCGGCTGCTGCTGCATCAGGCCGGACAGAGTGCGCTACGTTTGCACTGGGATGGGCAGGTGCTGACCGAGTCCCGCGCCGACTGGCTTCCGGATGAGCTGAATGCGGCGCGGGTGCTGTCCGACCTGCAGCTGGTGCACTGGCCGCTCGCGGCAATTCAGAGTCAGCTACCGGCTGGTTGGCGAGTAACTGAAGGCAATGGCAATCGGCTGCTGCGCGCCGGCGACGAACTGGTCGCCCGGGTCGATTATCCGCAGACCCATCGACAGCGCTTGACTCAGTACCGCTATGGCTATGTGCTGGAGATCGCCTCGGTGGAGGTCGCGCCATGAGCGGCGTGTTTCTGAACGAGCTGGGCATCGTTTGTGCGCTGGGCTCGGGTCAGGCCGCGGTGCGCGAGGCGCTGTTCGCCGCCGACAAGCCGGGTGGTTTGTCACGTCAGGACGACCTGCTGCCGCAGCGATCACTGCTGGCCGGTAGCGTCAGCGCCGCGCTGCCGGATCTGAGCGATCGTCCGCGCGCGCTGCGCGGTCGCAACAACGCCCTCCTGGCGCTGGCGCTGGAACAGATCCGCCCGGCGGTCGACGCCGCTATCGATCGCTTCGGACCAGCCCGGGTGGGGGTGATTCTGGGTACCAGCACCTCTGGGGTGGGCGAGAGCGAAGCCGCGCACCAGCAACGCCATGATTGCGGCGAGCCCGGTTGGCCGGACGGATACGATTATTTGCAGCAGGAGATGGGCACGCCGGCGACTTTCCTCTCCGCCGAGCTGGGCATTGCCGGACCGGCCTACGTGATCTCCACCGCCTGCTCCTCCAGTGCCAAGGCGCTGGCCGCGGCGGCGCGGCTGCTACGCAGCGGGCAGCTCGATGCGGTGATCGCCGGCGGCTCCGACTCGCTGTGCCGCTTCACCGTGGCCGGCTTCGACGCCCTCGGTGCGGTATCGGCCGAGCGCTGCAATCCCTTTTCGCAAAACCGCTGCGGGATCAACATTGGCGAAGGCGCGGCGCTGTTCCTGCTGACCTGCCAATCAGGGCCGGTCGCGCTGCTGGGCTGGGGCGAGAGCGCCGATGCCCATCACATGTCGGCGCCCGACCCCAGCGGCGCCGGCCCGCAGGCGGCAATAGTGCAGGCCCTGCATCGCGCCGCGCTGACGCCGGCACAGATCGACTACGTGAATCTGCACGGGACGGCCACGCTACAGAACGACGCCATGGAGGCGGCGGTGGTGCACCGGGTCTTCGGCAGCGCCACCCCGACCAGCTCAACCAAGCCGTTGACTGGCCATACCCTGGGCGCCGCCGGCGCCATTGAAGCGGCGCTGTGCTGGCTGAGTCTGAGCGGCAATACGGACAGCCAACTGCCGCCGCACTGGTGGGATGGCGAAACCGATCCGCAGCTGGCCGAGCTGAACCTGGTCGCCCCCGGCACCCAAGGGCCGCTGCGGCGCATAATCAGCCAGTCCTTCGCCTTCGGCGGCAGCAACGCCGCACTCGTTTTCGGGACGATTTGATGGATTTCCTGCAGCTGAGCATCGAGTCGCTGGTCCCACATCGTGGGCCAATGTGCTGGCTGGATAGTCTGACCGCCGCCGATGCGGACCAAGTCACGGTGCAGGCGCAGATCCACCCGGAGCAGCCGCTGGTACAGAGCGCGGGCCTGCCCGGCTGGGCCGGCATTGAGCTGATGGCCCAGGCCATTGCGGTCTGGGCCGGGGTACGGGCGCTGCAGCGTGGCGAGCCGATCAAACCCGGTTTTCTGCTCGGCTCCAGGCGCTACAGCTGCGACTGCGAGCACTTTTGGCTGGGCCAGCGGCTGAGCATCGAGGCGCGCTGCGAGCTGTTCGGCGACAACGGTCTGGGCTTGTTCAGCTGTCGCATTTACGATCAGCAGCAACAGTGGGCCGCAGCCAATGTGTCGGTCTATGAACCACCCGACCCGAAGACTTTTCTGGAGCACCCCCAGCAATGAGTGAAACCCAAGGCCTGCATTTCTCATACCCCTCCTACTGCGGACGCCGATCTCCGCGGCGTGGCGCAGTCTGCTCCCGTCGGTCGGCTCAACGTAGTGGAACTATGCCGTCGCCGCCCTTTGGGTCCGCGGACCGCACCACGCCGCGTTCTCGGCGCCCTCGCTACGGAGGGGCATAAGAAATGCAGGCCAGCCACCCTCAAAGCGTGCTGGTCACCGGCGCCAGTCGCGGCATCGGCCGCGCCATCGCGCTGCGCCTGGCCGCCGCCGGCTACAGCGTGGTAGTGCACTACCGCAGCGGCAGGGAACAGGCCGAAGCGGTGGCTGCGCAGATTCGCCAGATGGGTGCTCAGGCCCGCTTGATGGCCTTTGACGTCGGCGATCGCGCCGCGGCAGCGGCGGCGATAGAGACCGATATCGCCGAGCACGGCGCCTACTACGGCGCGGTCTGCAATGCCGGCATCGCCCGCGACGGCGCCTTTCCGGCGCTCAGCGGCGAGGACTGGGATCAGGTCATCCACACCAATCTGGACGGCTTCTACAACGTGCTGCAGCCGCTGGTGATGCCGATGGTGCGCCGTCGCCAGCCCGGCCGTATCGTCACGCTGGCCTCGGTGTCCGGACTCATCGGCAACCGCGGTCAGACCAACTACAGCGCCGCCAAAGCCGGCATCATCGGCGCCACCAAGGCCCTGGCCGTGGAGCTGGCCAAGCGCCAGATCACCGTCAACTGCGTGGCGCCCGGTCTGATAGCTACCGAGATGGTCAGCGATGAAGTGCAGGCCGAGGCGCTGAAGATGATCCCGCTGCGACGCATCGGCAAACCAGAGGAAGTGGCCGCCACGGTGGCCTTTTTGCTCTCGGCTGACGCCGCCTATATCACCCGCCAAGTCATCTCGGTCAACGGAGGACTGGCCTGATGCGCCGCGTAGTGATCACCGGCAGCGGCGCCATCAGTCCGCTGGGCCACAGCTGGGACGAGGTGCTGGCGCATCTGCGCAGCGGCCGCAACGCCGTGCAGCACTTCACCGAGTGGGACCAGTACAAGGGCCTCAACACCCGTCTGGGCGCCGCTGCCAAGGACTTCGAGCTGCCCGCTCACTACAACCGCAAAGCCACCCGCTCGATGGGCCGGATCGCGGTGATGGCGACGCGGGCCAGCGAGCTGGCGCTGATCGATGCCGGATTGCTGGACGACCCGCTATTGCGCAGCGGCAAGGTCGGCATCTCCTACGGTTCATCGGCTGGTACGCCCTCGTCGATGAGCGACTTCGGCCGCATGCTCACCGAGATGGACACCCAGTCCATCAACGCCACCACCTACATCAAGATGATGAGCCACACCGCGCCGGTCAACATCGGCGTGTTCTTCGGCGTCACCGGCCGGGTGATCACCACCTCCAGCGCCTGCACCTCCGGCAGCCAGGGGCTGGGCTATGCCTACGAGACCATCAAGGCCGGTCGGCAGGTGGCGATGATTGCCGGCGGTGCCGAGGAGATGCACGTCACCGCGGCGACAGTCTTCGACACCCTGTTTGCCACCAGCTCGGCCAATGACCGCCCCGAATCCACCCCGCGCCCGTTCGACGTCGATCGCGACGGCCTGGTGATTGGCGAAGGCGCCTGCACGCTGATCCTGGAGGACTTGGAACACGCCCAGGCCCGCGGCGCAAAGATCCTGGCTGAAATCGTTGGATTTGGGACCAACAGCGATGGCCGCCACGTCACCCAGCCCAACGTCGACACCATGGCGGTGGCCATGCAGCTGGCCCTGGCCGATGCGCAGCTGCCGGCCGACGCGATCGCCTACGTCAACGCCCACGGCACCGCCACCGACCACGGCGACATCGCCGAAAGCCAGGCCACCGCGCGGATCTTCGGCAATCGCATGCCGATCAGCTCGCTGAAGAGCTACACCGGGCATACTCTGGGCGCCTGTGGCGCGCTGGAGGCCTGGATCACCTGCGAGATGATGCGCGAGGGCTGGTTCGCGCCCACCGTCAACCTGCGCACAGTGGATCCGCAGTGCGGTGAGCTCGATTACCTGATGGGCGACGGCAGAGCCATCGACACCGAATACTGCATGAGCAACAACTTCGCCTTTGGCGGCATCAACACCTCGCTGGTGCTGCGGCGTTGGGTGGATTGACAGCCGGCAGATGCATTTCATGACCATGGATTGTTCAGCGCCGGTGGCTTAGATTGCGCCCATCACATCGGTGAAGGAAGCATCCATGAAGCACAATCTGCTATTCGTCCTGGTCGTCGTATTGCTCGGCGCCGCGCCGGTCTGGGCCCGCGATACGGTGCTGCATTTGCCTGTGGAGCAGGTGCTGGACGATTCCTATTCGGGCGGGCACCTTGACGGTTCGGTGCGCTTTTACATGGCCGGCCAGTCCACGCCGACCGTGATTAAAGAGCTGGGCGAAGGCATCAGCAATCGCAAGACCAACGGCGTCGGCAAGAGCGACGAGGAGTCTTGCCAGTGGGTGATGCTCTCGGCTCTGGTGGCGCTGCAGCAGTCGGCCAAGGCGCGCGGCGCCAACGCGGTCATCGGCATCACCAGCTACTACAAGAAACGCGAATACTCTGACCCCGAAAACTATGAATGCCACGCCGGCAACATCATGTCCGGGGTGGCGTTGCGCGGGACTTACGCCAAAGTAGCGGAATGACCCCGGCACGACACTGGAAAATGCTTTGGCAGGCGGTGCTGGTTTGGTTTGGCTTCTGGCTGGCCGGACTGCCGCACTACTACCAGCAGTACTCGACGCTGCTGCTGGCGATCGGCTGCAGTCTGCTGTCGGTGCTGATCTCGTTGGGCGCTGTATACATCCTGGCCCGCGCCAAGCCGGCGACGCGGCGCTCGCGGGCGTTCTGGATCTCGCTCTACTACACGGTGCCCTTCGCCATTCTGGACACGCTGTATTGCGGGGTCTATCTGGGCCACGGCGAGAGCTATCTGTGGAAATACTGGTATCTGACCCTGTTCTATTTCACCCCGTGGATGACCTTCCCGCCGACGGTTTGGGCCTTGGAGCGGAGCGCGAAAGCGGGGCGTTGAGCTTCGGTCAATGATGCGGTTAGCTGCGCTCACCGCATCCTAGGCACCACGCCGATCGTTTCCTGCCTTGTGTAGGAGCCTGCCTGCAGGCGATCGGAACTACAGGCACCGACCATTCTTACGGTGTGCCGCCAGGCAGCGGATCGCCAGCAGGCTGGCTCCTACAAACGCTATGAACGGTGCGTACCTGTAATCACCGGTCCCGCGCGCTTTTGTAGGAGCTTGCTTGCAAGCGATCAGATGTCGCGGTTACCGGCAAAACAGCGGTATGCCAACGTGCCACGGTCGCGTGCGAGCACCCTCCTACCAAGCAGCTGAGCATCGCGAAACGACTGCCCTGATGGCTACTGGAACTGGCCACTGGCACTGTCCTGACCCAATCCCGGGACCGGCGCAATGTCATCCTCGCCAAAACCCAACTTCTGCCGCAGATCCTCAATAATCAGATACAAACACGGGACCAGCAGCAGGGTGATGGCGGTGGCGAAGAGGATGCCGTAGCCGACCGAGATGGCCATCGGGATCATGAAGCGGGCCTGGCGGGAGGTTTCGAAGATCATCGGCGCCAGCCCACCGAAGGTGGACAGGGTGGTGAGCATGATCGGGCGGAAGCGCCGCGCGCCGGAGTGGACGATGGCGTCGAAGGCGCTGTCGCCGGCGGCGCGGCGCTGGTTGGCGTAGTGCACCATCACCAGCGAGTCGTTGACCACCACGCCGGACAGCGCAACCACCCCCATCATCGAGATGATCGACATCGAATAGCCCATCAGCAGGTGACCGATGATCGCGCCGAAGACGCCGAAGGGAATGGCGAACATCACGATGGCGGGCTGGATGTAGCTGGCAAAGGGAATCGCCAGCAGCAGATAGATCAGCGCCAGTGCCAGCACGAAGCCCAGCGCCAGGGCGCTTATGGCATCGATCATCGCCGCCTGGCGGCCTTCCAGACTATAGGTGAGGCCCACATAGTCCTGCTGCAGCTGGGGCAGATTCTCCTCCTGCACCGTGGCCAGCACCTGATTGGCGGCGCTGCGCGGGGTGACGTTGCCGCTGACCTGTACGGTGCGCCGACCGTCGCGCCGGGAGATGCTGTCGTAGGCGTGCCCCACTTCCACGTCGGCGACGGTGCTCAGCGGCACGTAGGTGCCGGCTGGGGTGCGGATCAGCAGGCTGTCCACGTCGCCGCTCTGCGCCCGCTCAGCTTCAGGCAGGCGGACCAGCACCCTCACCTCGTTGCGGCCGCGCTGCTGGCGCAACACCTCGGCGCCAAAGAAGGCGCTGCGCACCTGGCTGGCAATGTCGCGGGCGGACAGCCCCAGACTGCGACCGGCGTCGAGCAGAGTCACGTTGAACTGCGCCTTTCCGGGCTGGAAGCCATCGTCCACATCGGAGACTTCCGGAAACTCCTCCAGCGCCGCGGCCAGCGCCGCGCTGGCCTTATCGAGCACGCTCACATCGCGATGGCTGAGCTCGATGGTCAGCGCCGGACCGCCGCCCGGACCGCCGGAGTCGGCGGCAAAGCGCACGAACTGGGCGTCAGCGATTGGCGGCGTCTGCTGACGCCACAGATCGGTCATCGCCGAGGTGCTGATCGGACGGGTGGCAGCGTCGGTGAGAAAGACCTGCAGGCGGATCTGGTTGTCGGTGATGCGGGTGTAGATGCCGCTGGACAGTTCTACACCGCCGTTGTCCTCAATCACCGCGCGTGCCGAACGACGCAGCTCGTCGGCGACAGCCCAGACCCGATCGGTGGGCGTACCCACCGGCAGCACCGCGGTGGCCTCGGCCAGATCGGCCTCCACGCTGGGCATCAGCTCGAAGCCCATCCGTCCGCTGGCGGCATAGGAGAGCACGATCATCAGCGCAGCAATGCCGATGGCTACGCTCAGATAGCGATGGGCCACCGCCACTTCCACCAGCGGCTGGTAGCGATGCACCACCCAGTCGGAAAAGCCGACAGAAAAGCGCTGCTGCCACTGCCGGATCGGCGAGCTGCGCCGCAGCGGCCGCGAGTGGGCCAGATGGGCCGGCAGGATGAACAGCGATTCAACCAGGCTGATTACGAACACCGTGCACACCACCAGCGGAATCACCCCCCAGATCTTGCCCAGGAAACCGGGCACGAACAGCAGCGGCATGAAGGCCACCACGTTGGTGATGATGCTGAAACACACCGGCACGGCGACGTCGCGGGCGCCCTCGATGGCCGCCTCCATGAAGCTCATTCCGCGCTGGCGGTACTCGTAGATGTTCTCGCCCACCACCACCGCGTCATCGACCACGATGCCCAGCGAAATGATGAAGGCGAACATCGACACCATGTTGATGCTGGCGTCCATTCCGGGCAGGAACAGCATCGCGCCCAAGAATGAGATGGGGATGCCCATGGTGACCCAGAAGGCCAGCTTGAACTCCAGAAACAGCGCCATCAGCGCAAATACCAGCACCAGGCCGATGAAGGCGTTCTTCATCAACAGCTGCAAACGCTGCTGGTAGATCTCCGACTGGTCGTTGAGCACTACCGCGTTGACCCCTTCGGGCAGGGTCTCGCGCACCGACTCCAGCGCGGCGCGAGCGGCCTCGGAAACGCCGGTGGGGGTCTGCTCGCCGATACGGAACACCTCCAGACCAATCGCCGGAAGCCCGTTGTAGCTGGCGGCGATGTCCTGGGTTTCGTCAAAGCCCTCGCGCACCGTAGCGATTTCGCCCAGCCGCACCACCGAGCCATCGGCGCCGCTGATGATCGGCAGGGCGGCAAATTCGCGCGCCCAGTCGCGGCGCTCGGCCACCCTCACCAGGATCTCGCCGCCGCGGGTTTCCAGACTGCCGCCACTGGCGTCGATGGCCGAAGCGCTGAGGCGGTCGGCGACGTCGCGCAGGGTCAGACCGTGGGCCTGCAGCCGCGCGGTGGGGATGTCGACATGAATGCGGTAGTCACGCGCGCCCTGCAGCTCGACCTGGGTGATGCCGGGCGCGGAGAGCATCTGATCGCGCGCGGTTTCGGCCAGCTGATGCAGCACCAGCTCGCTGGTTTGGCCGTAGATCAGCAGGGTGAGCACGCTGCGCACCCGCTTGGCCAGGGCGATGTTGGGCTGCTCGGCGTCCTCGGGGAAGGTGTTGATCCGCGACACCGCCTGCTGAATGTCCTGGAACACCGTGTTGGGCTCGGCGTCGGCGGTCAGCTCGGCGGTGATCCGCGCGCTGCCCTCGTTGGCCGCCGAGGTGATCTCCTCGATGCCTTCGATGCCCTGCAGCGCCTCCTCCACCACCAGCACGATGCCCTGCTCGACGTCCTCCGGACTGGCCCCGGGATAGGCGACGTTGACGCTGACCACGTCCAGGGCGAATTCGGGGAAGACCTCCTTCTTGATTTGCAGGCTGGCCATGAAGCCGCCGGCCATGAGCACCACCATCAGCAGATTGGCGGTGACCCCGTTGCGAGTCATCCAGGCGATCATGCCGCGGCGTGGTTCGCTCATTGCGCTGCCTCCGGCGCGCCGCGCTGCGCGCCCTGCATGGCTTCGGGCGGCGGGTCATCGGCGCTGCGCACCCGCATGCCGTCCACGGCCGCGGTCAGCAGGCTGCTCACCACCTTTTCGCCGGGCTGAAACTCGGCGCGCACCAGCGCCGCTGCTTCACTGCGATGCAGCACCTCGACGGAAACGCCCTGCAACCGGCCATCGCGCACGCTCCACACCCGGTTGCCGTCCAGCCAGGCCGGATCCAGTCGATACACCTGCTGCAGCTCTCGTCCGCGGATCGTCGCCTGCACGTAGCTGCCCAGCAACAGCGGCGCGCCGCCTGCGGCCGAATCGGGATTGACCTCAACCAGCACCCGCGCCCGCCGACCCTGTTCCTCCACCGCATCGAGCAGCTGGATCACCCGGCCCGGCCAGGCCGGCGCCTGCGGCTGGCTGACGTCGCGCAACTCCACCGTTGAGCCTTCGACGTCGCCCTGCGGCAGTTGCACCCAGCGCAAATCGTCCACCGGCAGCAGCAGCGTGACCCAGAAGGGCTCGGCTGCAGCCAGTTCGGCCAGCGCCATGTTGGCGCCGCTGACCTGCGCGCCGACGCCCACACTGCGACTGAGCACCAGCGCGTCCATCGGTGCGCGTAGCGTACAGCGCTGCAGATTCAGCTCTGCCTGCGCCACCGCGGCTTCGGCGGAGCGCAGGCTGGCCTCGGCGGCGCGCAGCTGCGGCTCGCGCAGCATCAGCGCGCGTTCGGCGTCGTCGACCTCCAGCTTGAGCGCCTCAAAATCGCCCTTGGCCACCGCCTGGCTGCCACGCTCCTGAGCCAGCGCCGCCTGCGCCGAAGCCAGCGCCGCCTTGGCGCTGTCCAGCGCGACCTGATAGTCGGCCGGATCGATCTGTAGCAGCACTTCGCCGGCGCGGACCCGCTGCCCGGGCACGAAACGCGGCGACAGCGAAAGCACTCGGCCCGCCACCTGCGCAGAGAGGTTGATCCGCTGCGAGGCCTCGACCTGACCGTAGGCACTGATGCTGACTCGTTGATCGACCGGCTGCATGGTCGCCACTTCGACCAGCCGGGCCTGGCGCTCGCCGGGTTTGCGCTGGGCCTTGGGCGCGGTGGCGATCAGCACCCGGCTGATGATGATCGCCGCCACCAGTACGGCAACGATGATCAGGGCGAAGCGGCGGCGGTTGCTGGTTAGGGCGTTCATTGAACGGTGACATCCATGGTCGTTTGCTGGTCAGCGGCGGAAGCGGTGGCGACATGATTCGGATCTGCCGGCAGCGGCCCGGCCAGGGCGCGATACAGGCCGATGCGCTGTTCGGCCCACAGCTGGCGGGTGCTGATCACCTCGCGGCGCAGCGCGCTGTTGGTGATCTGCGCATCGAGCAGGGCCAAATAGCTGTCGCTGCCGTTGCGCAGCTGCCGTTCCAGTCTATCCACCACCTGATCGGAGAGCGCCAGCTGCTGCTCCAGGCTGGCCACGCGGATCTGCAGCTGCTGGTCCTGCAGCAGGGCGTCGGCAACTTCACGGAAGGCGCCCAGCACCGCGCCGCGGTAGTCGGCCAGACGCTGATCGAGCACCGCTTGAGTGCGCGCCACCTCGGCTCGACGTGCGCCGCCGTCAATCAACGGCGCGCCCAGCGAGGCCATCAGCGTTCCCAGCCAGCTGTCGAAGAATTCCGCGCCGGCGGCGCCGCTGCTGCTGTAGCTGGCGCTCAGATTGAGCTGGGGAAAGCGATTGGCCACTGCCGCCGCCACTGTGCGGTCGGCCGCCTGCACCTGCAGCCAGGCCCCGCGCACGTCTGGACGACGGTTGACCGCGACCGCCGGCACGCCGGTGGCCGGCAATGCCGTTGTCAGCGCGGGCAGGCGCCCGGCCAGCTCGGCGGCCAGCGCAGGCTGACCCAACAGCTCGGCCAGGGCGTTCTGTCGGACGCCCAGCTCGGCCAGCGTGGCCGCTTCCAACGACCGCGTCGACTCGATCAGCTGGCGCTGCCGCAGCACGTCGCTGGCCGGTGCCTGGCCGTAGCGATAGCGGGTCTCCACCAGCTGCCCGATGCGCTCGTAAACCTCACGCTCGGTCTCGATGCGACCCAGCCGCTCGGCGCTGCTGCCGATCTGGTACCAGAGCACGGCGACATTGGCCGCCAGCGAAATCCGCGCCGCCGCCAGCTCCTGCGCGGTGGCCTGCGCCTGCAGCCGGCTGGCGTCACGCCCGGCGCGTACCCGGCCCCACAGATCCACCTCATAGGCAGCAGACAGCCCGGCCGCATGGATCCGATCGTCCGGCTGATCATCGAAACCCTCGCTGACCGAACGAGACGCGCTCAGCGATGGAAACAGGCCGGCGGCGCTGCCACTGGCCTGGGCTTGAGCGGCGCGCAGCCGTGCCGCCACCGCCTGCAGCGACGGGTTCTCGGCCAGCGCCAGCGCAACCAACCGGTCCAGCTCGGCATCGTCAAAGGCTTGCCACCACAGCGCCGGCGCCAGCTGCTTACCGGCGCCGACGAACTGCGCGGGCAGCTCGGGCTCGACCGCCGCTCGCTGCGGGGCGACGCTGCAGCCCACGCATAGCAAACCCGCCAAGGCGAGTGTGGAGAATGTTCTGATCAATGAAGGAAAGGCTCCTGGCGCTGTTGCAGTGGGTGCCTGGCCCGGTCCGCGCTACCGCATTCAACCGATGCCCATGGCTAAACGAACAAGCGCAGGATATCCGTCGCTATGGAAAGGAAAAAGCAAACACCCTGCCTCAGGGCGTCCTCAGCCGCGCAGCATCTCAACATGCGGAATCCCGTCCTCCAGGTATTCCTCTCCCACCGTCTCAAAGCCGAAGCTGCGGTAGAAGCGCAGCAAATAGGACTGGCCGCTGAGACGGACAGCCGGATTGGCGTAGTGCTGAGCGGTGTAGGCCAGCGCTTCGTCCATCATCGCCTGACCCACGCCGGTGCCGCGAAAGGGCGCGGTGGTCAGGACCCGGCCGATGGAGGCTTCGGCGTACTTGTAGCCGGGATCGACGATGCGCAGATAGCCGGCCAGTTTGCTCTGGGAGAGCACGCGCAGATGCCAACTGTGCTGGTCCAGCTCATCGGCATCCTGGTAGGGGCAGTCCTGTTCGACGATGAACACCGCCTCGCGCGCGGCAATGATCTGATGGAACTGCACGCCGCTGAGCTGGTCCAGGCGACTCCAGTGAAACTCCAGCTGCATGGGTAGTCGGCTCCGGCGACCAGCAATGAAGCTGGGCAGTTTAGCCGCATCCGAAGCGCAAACTGCCCCGGCGATGCGGGGCAGCACGGTCTAGCGATCAACGATTCAGGCTTCGACGGCAGTCGTTACGTCAACGCGCTGGCGCGGAGCCGGCTTGCCGCCGTATTTGCGATTCAGCCACCAGGCCGCTGCCATGGCCACAAACAGCGGTGCGGTGAAGGCAAACAGCTGCAGGCTGCCCGAGTCCACCGCCGGCAGCAGCTTGCGCAGGCCGACGCCCAAGAAAGCGATATGGGTGGCCACGCCATTGCCGATCATCGCCCCGTAGTGCTCCTTCAGCCACCATTTCGGGTCGTTGCTAGCGCGCTTCCAACCGCGCCAGGCGCCGATGCCTACCGACAGCCCGACCAGACCGAAGGTGCTCAGCAGGCCCGAGCCCACGCTCAGCCCCAGAGCGGAAATGGACACGCCGGCAGTGGCGACCAGGGCGGTCAGGAACCAGAACACCGGGCCGAAGTAGCGCCGGCGATCGCGGCGGTCGCGGATCGATCGCCAGGCGCTCCAGCAGGAGTGGCTGACCAGCAGCAGCAGGTAGCCGAGGAACAGGCCGCCATAGACTTGGCCGCGGGCGAAGGCGGCGCTGACCAGCGGCACGCCGCTGAGCAGGATGCCAAGCATGGCCAGCAGATAGACCTGACCCACCTTGCGGTGCACGGGCGTGCCCTTCTTCATCAGTCCGGCGGTCCAAAATAGAATCAGCGCGATACTGCCGGCGCTGATATGGGCAATGACGGCGAGGCGATAGCTGTCCATGGGTGGCTCCTGTGATCCGACGCCACCAGCTTGCCGGCGGACCCGGCTCGCATCAGGTGCCGGCGGTCATCGACCCAGGGTGCCGGAAGTCACCAATCCGCCGTGCGCGGTTGTCGCCGCCGATTCGGGCTGCGATGCTCAATGCATGCGCAAGCCCAACCTGCCAACCTGGTTCGCCGAGCTGATCAGCCCGCTGTCGCTGGCCGGCTATGCGGCCTGGGGCGTGGTCTGGATTACCACCCGGAGCGCGGTGGAACAGCTGCATCCGACGCTGCTGCCGCAGGCTACCGCCGCCTTGATCGTGTTCCTGCTGAGCTTTGTCGCCGGCGCCAACGTGCCGCCTTCGACATCCAGAATCAGCCTGACGGCGCTGTACGTGGCCATGCTCAGCAGCGCGCTGTTTGTGATCTACCTATGGCCCTTCGGCACGGCCAATATCCTGCTGGTGTTGTTTGCGGTGATGCTGGCGATGCGCCTGCCGCCGTGGGCGGTGGTACTGATCCTGCTCGGCTCCAACTCCCTGGTCGTGGTGTTCATGCTGACCCAGACCAACGCCACCCTGCGCGATGCGCTGCTGGCGGTGGTCGCCTACGCCAGTTTTCAAGCCTTCGCCACGCTGGTGATCCGCAACATGCAGGCGGCCGAACGCATGGCAGAGGACCTGCGCGCCACCAACGCCGAGCTGATGACCACCCGGCTGCTGCTGGCCGAAAGCGCGCGCGATCAGGAACGGCTGCGGATGTCGCGCGAGCTGCACGATGTGGCCGGTCACGGCCTGACCGCGCTGAAGCTGAACTTGGGCGTGCTGGCCCGCGATCAGCGCCAGCCCGATCCGGAGCGCATCGCAGTGTGCGCCGGCCTGGCCGATGAGCTGCTGCAGAATCTGCGCCGCGTGGTGCAGCAGCTGCGCGCCGAACCGGGCCTGGATCTGCGCGCGGCGCTGCAGCGCATCGCGCTGCCCTTCCCGCGGCCGAAACTGAGCCTGGACATCGTCGAGCCGCTACCGGCGCTGCAGTTTGCCCAGGTCGAGGCGGTGATGCGGGCGGTGCAGGAGGCGCTGACCAATGCCGCTCGCCACGGCAATGCCCAGCAGCTGCGGGTGTCCTTGCGCGCCGACGGCGAGCGCCTAGACCTGCGTATCGAAGACAACGGTAGAGTCAGCGGCCCGGTGCGACCGGGCGGCGGCTTGAGCGGGATGCGCGAGCGTTTTGAAGAGCTGGGCGGCGATCTGAGCGTCAGTGCTGCCGGCGCTGGCGGGCTGAATCTACACGCCAGCTTTCCGCTGGCAATCGATGGAGTCAAAGGATGATTCGCATAGCCCTGGCCGATGATCAGGCGCTGGTTCGGTCCGGCCTGCGCGCGCTGCTGGCCGAGTTCGCCGATATTGAAGTCAGCGTGGAGGCCGACGACGGCGCCGCTCTGCTGGCGCAGATGGCTGCCAATCCGGTGGATCTGGTGCTGTCCGACATCCGCATGCCCGGCATGGACGGTATCGCCCTGGTTGAGCAGCTGCGCGGCGCGGACAACCCGGTACCGGTGATCCTGCTCACCACCTTTGACGAGGCGGACTTCGCGCTGCGCGCGGCCGAAGTCGGCGCGCAGGGCTTTCTGCTCAAGGATGCCTCGCCCGAGGATCTCTACGAAGCCATCGTCCGCGTCGCCCGCGGCGAAACCCTGCTCGCCCCGGTGCCCACCGATCCGGTGCGCGCCCGCTATGCCTACCGCGACCAGGCCCCGCCCACCGACACCTTCAACGAGCGCGAAATCTCCATCCTGCGCCTGCTCGCCGGCGGCTACTCGAACAAGGAAATCGCCCGCAGCATTCACTTGAGCGAGGGCACGGTGAAGAACTACGTCAGCGAGATACTCGACAAGCTGGGGACGCGGGATCGTACCAGGGCGGTGCTGAAGGCCATCACGCTGCGCGTGATTTAGTTCCAGTAGCTAAGAGCTCAGTTCCAGTAGCCAGGAGAGCGCGCTCGGCGCGGCTTGGTCTGGACAACAGCCGGCACGCTCCGACACTGGATCAGGGGCATGCCGGCGAGACGCCGGCGCTCCGTTTGCCGCTCGCCACTCTCGGCCCGAAGCGACGCTTTGACTCTTCCTGGCTACTGGATCTGATCTTTCACCCTTCTTCATTCCCACTTCAGGCACTTCATCTTCGCTTTGGGCGCAATGGCGGCACCTTTCACAGAGGATCTGTTCATGCGTAGCCTGTTGATTTGCCTGCTTTCATTCAGTGCCCATGCGGCGACATTGCCCGAGCCGGTGGACCGGTCCGGCGCCTGGACGCTACTGACCCCGGAACAATCCGGCGTGGCTGCGGAGCAATGGGCGCCGCTGCGCCAGGCGCTGGACGGGGAGGAGTATCCGGGGATCAGCTCGGTGCTGGTGGCGCGGGATGGCCACCTGCTGTACGAGCGCTATCGGGACACGGATGCCGACGGCGACTCCGTAGCTTTGCTGCGCGACACCCGCAGCGCGACCAAGACGGTCACCGGCATGCTGGTCGGTATCGCTTTCGACCAGGGCCTGTTCGGCGCCGTGGACGATCCCATCATGCCGCTGTTTGCCGACCACCGCGCGGCAAACCCCGACCCACGTAAGGCGCAGACCAGCTTCGCCGACCTGCTGACCATGAGCTCGCTGCTGGAATGCAACGACGACAACCCCTACTCCAGCGGCAACGAAGAGCGCATGTATGTGACCGAGGACTGGACCGGCTTTGTGCTCGATCTGCCGATCAAGGGTTTCGCGCCATGGATGAGCAAGCCCGAAGACAGTCCCTACGGTCGCTCCTTCAGCTACTGCACCGCCGGGGTCTACCTGCTCGGTGCGGCGGTGCAGCGGGTCGTCGGTGAGAATCTGGCCGAGTTCGCGGCCAAGCACCTGGAAGGGCCGTTAGGTATCGAAACCGTGCGTTGGAATCAAAGCCCGCTAGGCGTCGGCGTGGGCGGCGGCGGCACCCGCTATCGCTCGCGGGATCTGCTCCGGTTGGGTGAGCTGCTGCGCCTGGGCGGACGCTGGGGCGAGCAGCAGGTGATCTCCGCCAAGTGGGTGGAGCAGACCCTGAGCGTGCAGGTCAACGCCCGCGACGACGCCGACTACGGCTACCTGATCTGGCGCTTCAACTACACCGTTGACGATCAGCAGCATCGGGTCTGGGCAATGAGCGGAAACGGCGGCAACTACGTCTACATCCACCCGCAAAGCGGCAGCGTCGCGGTTATCACCAGCACCGCCTACAACCAGCGCTACGCGCATCCGAACACGCAGAAGATGTTCGCCGAGATGGTGTTGCCGGTGCTGGTTGGGGACCGCGCGGCGCCTGGTTCCCGGTAGAGCGTGCTTGCAGGCGATCAGATCAATCGGCGCTACGCCCCGGGCCGGAAGCTATCGCTCGCATGTAGGAGCCTGCCTGCAGGCGATCGGATTAATCGGCCTTCGTGAACGACGCCCATGGGTCGGAACGTTGCGTATCGCCAGCAGGCTGGCTCCTAACAAAGAGCCTTCACGCACGGGGCTTGCTCCTGCAAGAGGCTGCCGGCGGGCGATGGGTCTAGCTGACACCCTCGGCAAGCAACTCGGCCAGACCCGGCACCAGTCGCGCTTTTTCGCGTTCGGCGGCGACGGCGGTGGCGATCTTCTCGAGCAATGCGATAAAGCGCGGATGGTTGCGTAGCGGTCGCCACAGCGGTGACACGGTCAGCTCGGCACGATCCCGATAGCCGGCCTGGCGCGCCTGATCCAGCGCATCCAAGGCCGAGTCCGGATCGCCGAGCGCCAGCTGCAGCTGGGCGATCTCCAACCAGTTGTCGGGCCAGCGATCACCGGCTTCGATGCCCTGCGCCAGCTGCTGCAGCCGCGCCTGCGCCCATGTCCTGTCCAAGGTGGCGCTGTGGATGCGGTGCAGGGACTCGGCCGGGCCGCTGCCCGGCTTGAGCGCGGCCGCTTTGGCGTAAGTATCGGCGGCGGCTGCGGTGTCACCGTCGAGCAGCGCCAATTCGGCGGCCAGCAGCCATAGGTCGGGATGCTGTGGGCGCTGCTGGGCTTGGGCGAGTGCCTCACGTGCCTGCTGCAGCCGCCCCTGCCGGTACAGATAGGCTGGCCAGGCGGCGGCGATAAAGGCGCTGTCGGGATGCAGCTGAAAGCTGCGCTGCAGCAGCCGCTCGGCGGCGCCGGCATAGCCGAGCAGTTCCAGGGTGTGGGCCAGCTGCAGATCCACCAGGCGCAGATTGTGCCGGCCGCTGCGGGCGCGTAGATTGCCCGCCAAGGCGCGGGATAGTTCCCCGCGCACCGCTTGCAGATGGGCCAGCGAGGCCAGCGAATCCAGCCGGCCAGCCGGATCCAGCTTCACCGCGTGTGCGTAGTCGGCCATCGCCCGGTCGATCAATCCGCGACAGTCGGCGGCATAGGCTCGGGCGGCGTAGGCCGCGGCATGCGCTGGGTCCTGCGCGATCAGCGTTTGGGCCAGCTGTTCGGCCTCGAAGGCCCACTGGCTGCCGCCATTGTGCTGACACATCATCGCGCTACAGGCGAAGCTCAGGCCCAGGCGGGCGTCGATGCTGTCACCGTCGTCAGCCAAGACTTGCCGATACAGATCGATGGCGCGCAGGGTGTCATCGCGCTGGCCGATGCCGGCGTAGTATCGCGCTCGCTCCAGCAGTCCCACCGCCGCCGTATCCGAGCCGCCGGGATGCAGCTTGGCCAGCGAACGCCGCTCGGCGACCTGCTCAGCACGCGGCCACCACAGCGCGCCCAGCATCAATATGGCGATCACCAGCGCCGCGGCGGCCGCCTTGGCCCACGGCCGCCCCAGCAAGCGCTCGGCGCCATCGGTCGGATCAGCGCCGTCGGCCGCAGCATGGGCTAGCGGCACCGCGCACAGCTGATAGCCGCGCCCACGCACCGTGCGCAGATAGCGCGGCCGGCGACTGTCGTCCCCCAAGGCCTGGCGCAGCAGCTTGACCCGCTGGGTCACGGTTTCCTCATTGACCAGCGCCGGCGCCCAGACCTTGGCGATCAGTTCGTCGGCGCCGACCACCCGCTCACCCTGGGCCAGCAGATAGGCGAGCAGATCGAAGCTCAACCCCTGCAGCTGCAGATCGACGCCGTCGCGGGTGACCCGGCGCGCGTCCAGATCAATACTCAGATCCACAAATACGTATTGCATGGCCCGATTGCAGTGCAGCGCGCCATGCTTGTCCAGCCCGGCTGCTACCAGACGCTATCGCGTGGCGCCGTCCAACTGCTGGCACAGCGCTTCGGTGCCGGGTATCACCCGCTGCAGCCGGATCAGCCCGCTCAAGGGCGGGTCGTCCAGCTCATAGCCCAGCGTCGCCGAAGTGCAGGAATCGAAGATCACCGTGGCATTGCCGATAGGCACCGTATTGGTGGGGACCGGTTGATCAAAAACGCCGCCGCTGGTGACAAAGATCGGCAGCTGGGCGGTGTTGCCCTGATAGTTGCCCTGCACGGTCAGCCAGCGATGCTCCGGCGCGCCCAGCTTGGCCGCAGTGGCCGTTTCATAGGTGAAGATCGCGCCGAAGATGAACTGCTCGCCCGGCTCGATATCAAACAGGATGCCCTGGCCACTGGTCAGCGGGTTGAACCAGGCGCCCGAGAGTCCCTGATTGATGGCAAAGCCGGCTTCTACAACGTCGATCCGCGCATTCATGCTGGTGTCGATGTTGGCCCCGGCGGCGCTGTGGATGGAGCAATGCACGAAGACCTCGCCGACGCTGTCGAAGGTCTGAGTGAATTCCCATGGCGCGCCGGCGGCGGCGTTGCCGAAACTGCCGTCATCGGCCTGCACATCGTGGAAGCCGCTTTGATTGACGAAACGAACCGTGTCGCCGACGTTGATGGTGATGTCGTTGGGTTCGAAAGCGAAATTGCGCAGGGTGACGGTCACCTCGGCAGCAGCCAAGGGTCCTGCGCAGAGCCAGCCGACCAGCAACCCCAGGGCCAGTGCTTGCTTGGTCATCATCCCACCCCGCTGCTGCATCAGTCTGCAGCTTAGCGCGATGGTGACCTGGGCGCAGTGGGGTGGGTCTCAGTTGGGGCCCGTGGCGATGAAAACGCGGCGTCAGCGCCTGCAACCTGCGTGCGACGGGGAGTGCGAGGTAGGCTGCAGACGCTGCGCCGCGAAAGGCTTGCTATTCGGCGCCGGTTGGGGTAGCCAGCTGCGCGCACAGGGCCTCGGTTCCGGGGATCACGCGCTGCAGTGGGATGGTGCCGGTCAACGGTGGATCATCGATCACGTAGGCGATAGACGCCGCGGTGCAGCTGTCGAAGGTGATCGTCGCGGTACCGATGGGTGCAGTCGTGGTGGCAATGGGCTGATCAAAGACGCCCCCGCTGGTGACGAAGATCGGCAACTGGGCGGCGTTGCCGCTGTAGTTGCCCTGCACGGTCAGCCAGCGATGTTCCGGCGCACCCAGCTTCGCCGCAGTCGCGGTTTCGTAGGTGAAGATGGCGCCGAACAAGAAGCTGGTGTTGGGCTCGATGTCGAACAGGATGCCCTGGCCGCTGGTGGCCGGATTGAACCAGGCGCCGGACAGGCCCTGATTTATCGCGAAGCTGGGCGGCGGCGGGGTGTCATCGGGTTCGATGGTGATCTTGATGTTCATATTCGACAAGCTGATCGGCTGTCCAGGCTGGCTGTGCACCGAACAGTGGGCGAACTCCACGCCGACATTGTCGAAACGGCGAGTCAGCGTCCAGTTTGCGGTTGAGGGCTGGGCCAGGCCCCAACTGCCGTCGTCCGCAACGACGTCGTGAAAACCGCCGCCCTGGTTGCGGAAGCGCAGCGAATCACCGGCTTTGATGGTCACATCGTTTGGGATGAAGATGTTGCTGCGTACCGAGATATCGATGATCTCCGCTTGCAGCGGCGCGGCTGCGCCTATGGCCACCAGGGCGAACAGTGCTGTGGCTCTGCGTAGGGGCAGTAAGGTACTCATGAGGGCTCTCCGTGGGTGTCAGTCGGGGCACAGCCTAGCGCCGGGAAATCGCGATATTTGGGTCGCGGGAGCAAGCCCCCGGCTGCTGGGACCAATCCCCGTCAGCCCAGTTGGAAAGGCAATTTCTGGTCCGTGATGTGGCGACCGCGGCCAGCTGACGGCTGGATTGACGGTGCCTGGCGACGGCCTCTCTATACTGAGAGTCAGCCAGCCCTACTGGAGCGAACATGACCGAGGACATCATCGAGGTCCGCAATCTGCGTGCCGAGGACTACGACGCCCTGAGTGAAGTCGCCGCTGCGGCCTACGACCGCGCCAGCGCCAAGACCTGGGCCAGGCAGCAGATCGGCAAGCTGCTGGACCTGTTCCCTGAAGGGCAGCTCTGCGTCACCGTCGGCGATCGTGCGGTGGCCTTCGCGCTGAGCATGATCGTCGACTACGGCAAGTTCGGCGACTCGCACAGCTTTGCCGAGATCACCGACCAGCGACGCTTTTCCAATCACGACCGCAATGGTGACGTGCTCTACGGCCTGGACATCATGGTCGACCCGGAGTATCGCGACATGCGCCTGGCTCGTCGGCTCTATGAGGCGCGCAAAGGGCTGTGCGAAAACCTGGGGCTGCGCGCCATCATCAGCGGCGGTCGGATTCCGGGCTACACCGAACATGCCGACAGCCTCAGCCCCAAGGAATACATCGAGAAGGTCAGCAGCAAGGACCTCTACGATCCGGTGCTCAGCTTCCAGATCGGCAACGGCTTTCACGTCCGCAAGCTGCTCAGCCACTACCAGCGCTTCGATGATCAGCCCGGCGAATACGCCACCTTGGTGGAGTGGAACAACATCTACTATCAGGACTCGCCGAATCTGCTCAAGCGGCACAACGCGCTGGTGCGCATCGGCCTGGTGCAGTGGCTGATGCGGCCGATTTCCTCATTGGATTCGTTGCTGCAGCAGACCGAGTTCTATGTTGACGCAATGGGCGAGGTGCGCGCCGATTTCGTGCTTTTCCCGGAGCTGTTCCACATGGGCATGATGTCCGGCTTCGGCGCCGCCACGCCCGCCGATGCGATACGCCGTCTGGCCGAATACACCCCGGCCATCTGCGACCGGCTCAGCGAGTTGGCGGTCAACTACAACGTCAACATCATTTCCGGCAGCCTGCCGCTGCTGGAGAACGGCGGCCTCTACAACGTGGCCTATCTGCTGCGTCGTGACGGCAGCCGTGCCGAGCAGCGCAAGATCCACATCACCCCGGGTGAGCGGCGCTGGTGGGGCATGAAGGGTGGCGACAAGCTGCAGGCGCTGGATACCGACTGCGGCAAGATCGGCATACTGATCTGCTACGACAGCGAGTTTCCCGAACTCTCCCGGCTGCTTGCCGAGCAGGGCATGAAGATGCTGTTCGTGCCGTTCTTGACCGAGATGCAGAACGGCTACCAGCGGGTCCGCTTGTGCACCCAGGCACGCGCGATCGAGAACGAGTGCTATGTGGCCATCGCCGGTGCGGTAGGCAACTTACCCAAGGTCCAGGCCACCGACACCCACTACGCGCAGTCGGCGGTGTTCACGCCGTCGGATTTCGCCTTCCCCGGCGACTCCATCATCAGCCAGACCGCCGCCAACAGCGAGGCCCTGCTGGTCGCCGAAGTGAATCTGGATTTGCTGCACAAGCTGCACGAGCACGGCACGGTAACCATACTCAAGGATCGACTGCCGGAGCTGTATGAGCTGCGCTGGAAAGGCGGGGCTGAGGGCGAGAACGAGGGCTGAGGGCTGAGGGCTGAGGGCTGAGGGCTTTTGCAGATTCGGGGGTATGTAGGCTCACGTCCAAGGGCCCAGGGCCCAGGGCCCAGGGCTTAGGGCCCAGGGAGCAAGAGCGTCGCCTCGCTGGTACGTTCTGAGGCGGCGCGGCACTTTGAGTCCGCGCGTCGGGCACGCTGCGCTTTGCCCAACCTACGATTCCTCGCGATTGCCGCCTAAGTAGGGTGGGCAAAGCGCAGCGTGCCCGCCACTGACGCTTCGCGCCGGCACACTGACGGCCAAGACCTAATCAGCGCTCACTGATGTCTCCGCCGCAGTGACGCCCTGGTCATCCGCGGCCGGCTCTCCAGCGCTGCCGTGTGTGGCAGCGTCATGCGCTCCGAACAATGGCGCGTATTGAGCAACCAGCGGTGCGGCCAGCGAGATCAGCTGCACCACCGAGGTGGCCTGCTCGATCACGGCGGAGAACCTGTCACCCATCTCTACTTGGGGCTCGGTCCGCGGTGCGGGGGCAGGCGCTGTCGCCTGGTCGCCACCGGACGAGGCGTCGCTCCCACGCCAGCCGGCGACAGCGCCGACCAAACCGCCGGCGGCGACGATACGCCAGGGTCCGAACCAGCCCTTGACGCGCCGTGTGCTGGCGTCGACAAAGGCCCCGGCCTGTTGGCGTTTCTCCGTCACGGCCTGCTCGGCATCAGAGAGTTCGCGCTGCAGCTTGCGCAGTCCCACCTCGCTACTCCTCCGCTGCCAGCGCAGCGATCATCTGATTGAACTGGCGCTGGCTGGCAGCGAGCCCGGTCAAGGCCAGGGCGCGCTTGCACAGCAGCCAGAAGCCAACGGTGGTCGCCACAGCCATCGCCGTCGTTACCGCCAGCGCGCCCACCCAGGACAGCCCCAGGGCATTGAGGCTCAGCACCAGCAGTGCCGACCCGAACAAGGCCACGAAGGCCAGGGCGATCACCGCCAGCGCGGCGTAGAACAACGCATGGGCCAGACCGTTGGCGCTGAGCCTCAGGTCGGCAATCAGCAGTCGATACAGCGCGACTGCGGTTTGCCCGAGGCTTTCGATTCCGGCCTCCTGGCCGATGCTCGGCGCGCTCCGGTCTGGATGCGCGCCGAGTGCTTCGACCGGAGTCGACAGCTGCGGCTGGCCGCTCACCGCCATCGCCGGCTAGCGACGCAGCAGGCGGGCCAGCAAATAGCCGCTGCCCAGGGCGACGCCGAAGGAGGCCAGCGGGTGCTTGCGTATCAGCTCTTCGACCTTGGCGGTTTGCGCCTTGCCCTGGGCAAGAGCGGCCTGCAGCTGCGCTTCGGCGCTCTGCCGGGCCTGAGTGGCAGCTGCGCCACCGGCCTGACCGGCCTGATTCAGATCGGCCTTGACCTTGGCGCTGCCTTGGCTCAGCTCTTCGCGAGCGGCGTCGCTGGCGCTCTTCACCGCTTCGCCTGCATGCTTGGCAGCGCTGCGCAGATGACGACGGGTCTGATCGATCGCGGTGGGCTGGTCGTTGTTCCGTTCTGCGTTCATGTCGTTCTCCTTGGTTGCCAGTGAAGGGCCGCGCGGCGTGAGTGCCGGCAGTCGGCTCGCCAGGAATGGAGCAAGGCCCATGCCAATCGCGGCAAGCCTAGGCGCGACGCCGTTTCGGCGAGCAGTTGGAGCAAACATCGCGCGGCATCGTGCAAGGTTGGTCGAGGCAACTCGTGCGCTCTGCATGACCATCGCCCGAAGCCGCGGTTGTCGGCGCATGCTGCCTATCCCGGCAGGTAGTACAGCAGCGCAATCAGGGCCAGCAGTACGCTCAGATTAAGCGCGCTGGACCAGCGCACCGCCGACTTGGCCCGCTCCTCTTCCCACCAGGTCCGCGGGCGGATGCCCTGGGCGAGGAAAGTGCCGACGCCGGCCAGGTTGACGCAGGCGATATTGACTGCGCACAGCGCCAGCGCTCCCGCTCCCTCAGTATAGAGCCCGGCGCCCAGCTGCAGCCCGGCGGCGACCAGCGGCGGCATCAGCGCCACCGCCACCATCACCCCGATCAACGCCGCAGAGATGCCGCGAGTGAAGGCAAAGGCGCCGGCGGCGCCGGCGGCCAGCGCCAGAGCGATGTCGGAGATCGACAGCGAGCTGCGCCTGGCAATTGCCTCGATCTGCGCATCCACCGGCACCAGCAGCCCGATCAGCGCGGCCAGGGCAAAGGCCAGCGCCACGCCGCTGCCGCCGGTGATCAGTGCGCGCCGCAACAGCTGCAAATCGCCGAGTATGCTGGCCAGCGACAGCGCCACCAGCGGCCCCAGCAGCGGCGCGATCACCATCGCGCCAATGATCACCGCCACGTCATCACGCAGCAATCCGATCGCCGCGACCAGCGCCGACAGGCTGGTGGTAGCCAGATACACCCGGGTCAACCCCAGACTGTCGGAGAGATCGCCATACAGCTCTTCGCGACTGACTCGACCGCTGGCGATGACCTTCTCTGCTGGATCGGCGTCGTCCTCGGGCTGGTCGTCGACCTGTGGTCGCGGCAACACCGCCTCGACCGCAAACAGCAGAACCCTTAGATCCTCTTCGTCGTCCAGCTGCTCCTCAAGCAGATCCATTACCGCTTCGGTCTGCTCGGCGCGGGCCAGCACATGGACCACCTGACGCTGCTCGTCGCCGGAGTCCTGCCAGCGACCGACCACTTGCAACGTGTCCAACTGCTCGGCCAGCCAATCGCAGCGCTCATTGGGCACGTGGATCTGCATCAAACGCATGGTCATCGACTCTCTCCCGTTGCTACAGCCAGCGCCGCGCCAGCCAGCCGATCAGCTCGGCCAGCCAGCCCAGCCAGGGTCGCCGCGACCAGCCCGAGGCGCAGATCTGCTCCGACAGCGCCAAGTCCTGCTGGTAGTGATCGGCCAGCGCATCGCCCGCTTCGGCCTGACGCAGCACCAGCACCAACTCGTCGTTGATGAATAGCGAGCGGTAGTCCATGTTCGCCGTGCCCACCGCCACCCAATCATCGTCGATCTGCACGATCTTGGCGTGCAGCATGCGCGGCAGATACTCGTAGACCTTGACCCCGCCGCGCAGCAGCCTCGCATAGGCGGCACGGCTGGCCCACTGCACCAGCGCAATGTCGATGCGCCTGGGCACCAGCACCCGCACGTCCACACCGCGTTTGGCCGCCTTGACCAGAGCCCGCTGCAGGCTGGCCGGCGGCACGAAGTAGGGCGTAGTCACCCAAAGGCGCTGTCGGGCTGCCGCGATACGCCGGCGATACAATCGATAGAGCAGGAAACGCCGGCGCAACCCCAGATTGGGTACCAGGTAGCCCAGATCGGCGCGGTTGCGACCCGGCCGTCGCCACCAGCGCTGTCGCGCCTGATACTGATCGAAGGCGGTCGCCGCCGCAGCAACCAGGGGGCCGGTGACGCGCAGATGGGTGTCCCGCCAGTGCGCCGCGCCGACCGCACGCTGCGAGCACTCACGTTGGATATTGAAGCCGCCGAGGTAGAAGCATTGGTCATCGATGACCGCCAGCTTGCGATGGTTGCGACGGTGATACTGAAAGGGCTGCCGCCAGGACCAGCGTCGACACCATTCCAGCTCCACGCCGGCCTGGCGCAGCGGCTCTTCCCAGCCCGTGTCGAAGACGTCATGCGAACCAAAGCCGTCGATACGCAGCTGCACCCTGCAGCCGGCGCGGGCACGATCGATGAGTATTTCCAGCAGCGGCGTTCCCACCTCGTCGCTGGCGTAGATGTAGCACTCCAGGCGGATGTAGGTGCGCGCGCTGCGCAAATCTGCGGCCAGCGCGGTGTAGTAGTCGTCGCCGCTGCTGTACAGCGTCAGCCCGAGCCGGCGCAGCGCGGCGCGCTGTACGGCGCCCAGCTGCGGCGAGCTGCCGTCATTCGCAGTCGCCACACTCACCGTCTGTCGCCGGCATGCTCGCCGCATTGCCTTGCTCGGCGACGCGCTCGGCCAGCGGCAGTTCCAGGATGAATGCGGCACCACCTTCGGGCCGATCCTCGTACCAAAGCGAGCCGCCCATTTGCTCAACATCCTGCTTGGCCAGCGCCAGGCCCAGCCCGGTGGATTCGGGCTGCGCCTGCTCGCCATCGCCTAATCGTACGAAGCGACGGAACAGCTGCTGCTGCCGCTCCTTGGACACGCCCGGACCGCGATCCAGCACCGCGATGCGCGCGTTGCCCGCCGAGCCGCCGCCCATCAGCACCGCCACGCTGGTTTGCTCGGGTGAGTGTTTGAGGGCGTTGGAAATCAGGTTGTCGAGCACGTGGGCCAGCGCGTCGACGTCAGCCATCACGCTGACGTCGGCAAAGTTTTCGCAATCCAGGCTTATCGCGCGCGCCTCGGCCTGTACGCTGAAGCGATCGCAGGCGTAGCGTAGAGCGTCATCCAGCCGCACCGCACTGAGCGACATGTTGCGGCGCAATTCGACGTCCTCGCGCTTGCTCAGGTAGCGCTGAATCTGGGCCAGACCGCGGTCAGCCGACTGTGCGATGGAGCCGATCAGCCGCTCAGCACGCTCAGAGTCGGCGCTGGCCCGCCGCAGCAGCTGAGTGCTGAAGCGTATCGACGACAGCGGGTTCTTCAGATCATGGGCGACCAGCGCGACAATTTCCTCGCGCTCGCGGGCCACCCGTTCCAGATGATCACGGGCCAGCTTCAGGCCGACGTGCGCGCGTACCCTGGCGGTCAGCTCCTCGGCCACGAAGGGCTTGACGATGTAGTCCACCGCGCCGCTGGAGAAGGCACGCACCAGCGACTCACGTTCACTGGCCGCAGTGAGGAAGATCACCGGCACCTTGGCGGTGGCTGGATTGCGACGCAGCTCCTCGGCCACCTCGAATCCGTCCATGCCGGGCATGCGCATGTCCAGCAGCACCAGATCCGGCGTTCGCGCGGCGCTGCGCGCCAGCGCCTGTTTGCCATTCAGCGCCGGAATCACGTCGTAGCCGGCGGCGCTCAGCACTGTACCGACCAAGCGGATATTCGGTTCCTGATCATCGACCGCCAGGATTACCGGCGCGCGCACCTGTAGCGGTTCGGGCAGAGTCTTCACAACGCCTCCTTGGTCCCGGCAGCGCTGCCGACGTGACTGGGGTACTGGGACAGCAGCGACTCCACCTGCAGCACGTCAAACAGCTCGACGGCGCTGCGCAGTCGCTGCGCGTATTGCAGCAGCGCTCGGCTACCGGCGATCTTCGCTTCCACCGCCACCTGGTCGGCGAAGACGCCGATTTCGCGCATCGACAGGGTGTCGCTGAGGGCCTGCCAGCGCTCACCGCTCCAGGCCTGCAGCTGCTCCAGGGCGGCCTGCGCCTGGGCATCGTCGGCGCTTTGCGGCTGCTGGTCGTCGGCCGCCTGCTCGGCCTGCGCTGCGGCGGGCTCCAGCTCCAGCACCCGGGCAATCTCGCCAACCAGATCGTCGCGGGTGAAGGGCTTGCGCACATAGCCGTCGAAGTCCTGACGCAGCGAACGTTCCTCCATGCGCAGACTGGAGGCGGTCACCGCGATCACCCGGGTCTGCTCCAGGCCTTTCTGCGCCCGCATCTGGCGCAAGGCGGAGTGGCCATCGAGCACCGGCATGCGAATGTCCATCAGCACTAGATCCGGACGCAGCTGCTGCGCCAGCACCAGCGCCTCGGCGCCGTTCTCAGCCTGCGCCAGCTGGTGCTTATCGTCGTCGAAGATCGCCTGCAGCAGCTCGCGGTTGCGCTCTACATCGTCGACGATCAGGATCTTCAAGGGCGGCAGCAGACCCACATCGCGCTCGCTGTGCGCCACACCGGGCGACGACGCAGAACCTTCGGCCACGCGAGTGGGCAGGCTGACCGTGAACAGCGAACCGCGCCCCGGCTCGCTGGCGACGTGGATGCTGCCGTTCATGGCGTCGACCAGACGGCGGGCGATGCTCAACCCCAGTCCGGTACCTTCGCGCGGTCCGCTGCCGTCGGCGTCGCCCTGTACAAAGGGCTCGAACAGCCGGCCTAGCTGGTCCTTGGCGATGCCGATGCCGCTATCTTCAACCAGCAGATGCAGGGTCAGCTGATCTGCCGAGCGCTCGCACCAGGCGCGCAGCAGCACGCCGCCTTCATCGGTGTACTTGATCGCGTTGCTGACCAGATTGGTCAGTACCTGGCGGACCCGATTGCCGTCCAGCTCCAGGGTGGAAGGCACGTCGGCGGCGACGTCGGCGCGCAGCCTAAGCTGTCGGTCTGCGGCGAGCTGACTGAACATGGTCAGCACGCCGTCGACCAGCGCGCGGGTGTCAGTGGGCTTGGGATCGATTTCCAACTGGCCGGATTCGATCTTGGACAGATCGAGAATGTCGTTGATCAGGTTGAGCAACGACTCCCCGCTAGCGGCAATGGCCTGCACGTACTGACGTTGGCGTGGCCCGGTGACCAGATCGCCGAGTAGTTGGGTGAAGCCGAAAATCGCGTTCATCGGGGTGCGGATTTCGTGGCTCATGTTGGCCAGGAACAGGCTCTTCTCCTCGCTGGCTGCTGCTCCCAGAAGCGCCGCGAGCGGCGCAGCAGCCATAAGCCCAGTCCGCCGGCGACCAGCGCGAAACCATTGGCAATGATGATGGTGCTGCGGGTCTGGTCGAGCTGGCTTTGCAACTGCTCCCAGCGCGCTTCGTGCAGCATCACTTCGGTCTGATCCATCGCGGCGAGTTCAACCTGAAGCGCCTCCAGCAGGCCCAATCCGCCCATGCTTCTGGCTTTGGCTCGGGCCTGCTCCTCGCCGGCTTCGTTGAAGGTCGCAATGGCCTGATCCCAAACGGCGATGCGCTCGTCCAGGAGCTCCATCAGGAACAACGCCCTTTCGGTCTGTGGTTCGCTGTCCACCACCATCCCGACGATGGTCTCCGCGCTCTCCTTCAATCGCTGCCGGGTGCTCAGATGGGATTCCCGCCATTCGGCAAGACCGGTAAGCAGGTAGGCGCGCATGTCGGAATGGGCCTGCGAGAGCGCGGTTTCGGTTTCGCTGATCAACCGGCGCACGGTTTGGGTATGCGAGACCCACTCGATGGAGTTGCTCAGCTCGGCCGTGGTGCGCAGCGACACCAGGGCGGTGAGCGCCACCAATACGACGGCTAGCAGGATCAGGCCCAGATGCAGCCACGCGGGCTGCGGGCGAGAACCCTGATCTGGTGTGTCTGCAGTCATCAACGCGCCCTCCCCAGCTGCGCCGGATTCTATGCGATCAGTTCAGCCGGCGCGGCGCCGGGTTCAATTTAGCCACTGGTGTGGCGCCGACGATGCGCAGTCAGTTCATCAGCCAGATCGAGCCGTTGAGCACCAATGCAAAGCTGACCCAAAGCAGATAGGGCACCAGCAGCCAGGCTGCCAAAGGTCGGACGGAAGCAAAGCTGGCAATGGTGGCGACCAGCGCGATCCACAGCGCGCTGATGTCCACAAAAGCCAACGCAGGGCTGTGCAGACCGAAGAACAGCGGACTCCACAGTCCATTGAGCAGCAGCTGCAGGCCCATCAACCACAGCGCTCGACGACGCAGCCTGGCGCCCACCTGCACCTGTCTGGCCACCAGCCACGCGGCGATCGCCATCAACAGATACAGCACCGTCCAAACCGGCCCGAAGATCGCAGCCGGGGGGTTGAACGACGGCTTGCGCAACGACTGATACCAGGCGTCAGGCGCGAACTGCGCACCGCCTACCGCCACGATCGCCACGGCAGCGAGCCAAAACAACAGCCATCCCCAGCGCAGCGGCGTAGACCGCTCCGCTGGGGCTGACGACGACTCTTCCTTGCTTGTCCAAACCACGCTATTCATTACTCCTCCAGGTCCCGGGGCCGGGGGCTTGAATCGGCCCCGGGATTACTCAGGACGGATCAATCCGCCCCGTCCTGAATTTCTTCGCCAGCTCGTTCGATGTCCTTGCCGAGGCCCTGGATCGTGTTGCATCCGCTCAAGCCGCAAAGGGCGACGGCAACGATCAGCAGACAGGCTAGTTTCTTCGCGGTCATCAACATGTGCAGTCTCCTAAAGTCGTGCCCTGCGGCCGAAGATCAGCGAAGCCACGAACAGCACCAGGAAGACCAGGAACAGGATCTTGGCTATGGAGGTTGCGGCGCCGGCGAGGCCACCGAATCCCAGAACGGCGGCGACTAGGGCAATGATCAGAAACACGATCGCGTAATGCAGCATGGCTGAATCCTTCGAGGTAGTACGAGCGCCTATCGGCTCGCCTGTGCTGTTCCAGATTTCGTGCCAGCTCTATAAAACACGAAAAATCAATAACCTATGATCCAACCCGAGGAATCAGGCGCACACTTGCTGGTGTAGCGCACGACAAAGCGTGGACGTGATCATGCAGACTGCATGGTGGCCAAGCCTGACTGTCATGAATGTTCGTTGCGAGGGGGCGGTCCACGGATGCGAAGACCGACCAGAGGTGAGCACTACGTCGAGTCGATGGTGGAGAGCGGTTCACGCGACAACGGATCGAAGGCGGCAGCGGTAGCCGAATCCTGACTTAGCCCAGCCCGTAGGCCTTGCGCTTGCGATACAGCGTGGAGGCGTCGATCCCCAGCGTGCGCGCGGCGCTGTCGAGCGTCTCGGAGCGTTCCAGCACTTGGGTCAGATGCAGCCTTTCCAACTCCTCCAGACTGATGTCGCTGCCAATCAACGACGGTGCGGCGGCACTATCGCTGGCGGCCGCCAGGCCCAATGCGGCACTGCCGATGGTCTCTTCCGGAGTGAGGATGACCGCCCGCTCCACTGCGTTCTGCAGCTCACGCACGTTGCCGGGCCAGTCGTGACGCTGCATCAGGGTGATCGCCTCGTCGGAAAAGCCGCGCGCCGGTCGCGCATAGTCCTTGGCGAAACGCTGCAGCAAACGCATGGCCAGATCGGGAATGTCCTCGCGACGCTCGCGCAGCGCCGGCAAGGTGATGCTGATCACGTTGAGGCGGTAGTAGAGGTCCTGTCTGAAGCGGCCGTCTTTGGACATGCTCTGCAGATCCGCGTTGGTGGCGGCGAGCAAACGCACGTCGGCCTTGCGGGTGACCGGATCGCCGACTCGCTCGTACTCCTTGTCCTGTATGAAGCGCAGCAGTTTGGGCTGCAGACTTAAGGGGAAGTCACCAATCTCGTCCAGAAACAGGGTGCCGCCAGCGGCCTGCGCGACGCGCCCAGCGTTGGCCTGCACGGCGCCGGTGAAGGCCCCCTTGTTGTGACCGAAGAGCTCGCTCTCCAGCAGCTCGGCCGACAGTGAGGGGCAGTTGATGGTGACCAGCTCGGCCGCCGAGCGCTTGCTCCAACGGTGTATGGCGCGCGCCAAGACGCCCTTGCCGGTACCGTTCTCGCCCAGTATCAGCACATTGGCGTCGGTGTCGGCCACCTGCTTGGCCAGCTCAATGGCGGTATGCATGGCGGCCGATTTGGTGTCCAGATCGGCGTCGCCAGGCTGGCGCACCTGCTTCTCCAGGCTCTCCACCCGGGTAGTCAGCTGGCGCAGCTCCAGCTGCCGGGCAACGGCGATCTGCAGCTGTTCCGGCGAGCAGGGCTTGACCAGATAATCCACCGCGCCGCCTTCGAAGGCGGCAAAGGCGGTCTCCAGATCGCTTTCGGCGCTGACCATGACGATGCGCATCTGCGGCGCCATTTCGCGCAGCTGCGGCAACAGATCCAAGCCGCTGTCGGCGCCGAGCATCACATCGAGCAGGCAGACGGCGAAATCGCAGCGCCCGCACTGGGTCTTGGCGTCAGCGGCATCCATCGCCGAAACCACGCTGTGACCGGCGTCTTCCAGCGCGAAACGGAATCCTTCAATCAGGCCTGGGTCGTCGTCGACCAGCAGCACCATACCGACCGCGTTCTTCTTGTTGCTCACCGGGCCCGTTGCTCCTGTTTGTTCACTTCACCGATCAATAGCGGCGCGCGCGCCTCGCCGCTGGCCACATCGCCCAACAGTATGGCCCATCGCCCACTGCGGTCGATACGCTGAGCCAGCACTCGCATCGCGGTCAGCAAGGGCACCGCAATCAACAACCCGGAAACGCCCCAAAGCCAGCCGAGGACGAGGAGGCTGAGCAGGATCAGCACCGGGTCAAGCTGCAATCGACGGCCTACCAGTAGCGGCGAGATCACCTGTCCCTCGATCAGGTTCAGGGTGACAAACACGCCCGGCGCGACCAGCGCGCCCTCCAGCGTCGACTGCTCGGCAAAACCGGCCAGCAGCAACAGTGCGGCGGTGACAAAGGCGCCCACGTAGGGTGCAAAGTTGAGCAGCGCGGCGACGCAGCCGAACAATATGGCGTCGTCGATGCCGACCAGATGCAGCGCCAGCGCGGTCGCCGCGCCCAAGCCCAGGTTGATCAGAGTGATGGTCAGCAGGTAGCGCGACAGCTCGAACTGGGCGTCTCGGACGACACCGACCAGATCCTTCTTGGCGGAAAAGCTGGGCATCAGCACGACGCACTTGCGCAGCATGCGCTCGCCGTGGGCGAGCATCAGGAAGACCAGGAATACCACCGCAACCAGGGCGGTCATGGTCGCTGGCGCCTCGGCAATGAGGTCGGAGAGTACGTTGGAAGTACCGGCCGCCAGCGGCGAAGGGGTGGGCGCGGCGCTGGCGCCATTGATCAGTTTCTCGGTGGCCGCGCTGGCCGCTTCGATGGGCTCGCGCACATCGCGCAGCTCACGCTCCAGGCGCTTGATGGCGCGCGGCGCTCGCTCCACCCACTCGGCGGCGGGCGCCGATAGCAAGGCAACGCCGCTGCTGAAGGCCCCGATAGTACCGATCACCACCAACAGCGCGGCCAGCGTCCGCGGAATGTACCAGCCGCATAGCAAACGCACCGCTGGCGCCAGCACCAGGGCGAGCAGGACGGCGAGCAGCAGCGGAACCAGCAGCGGCTGCGCCCAATGGGCGAAGTACAGCGCGGCAATGCTGGCCATGATCCACACCGCGACCGAAGCACGCGGCCAAAGCAGGCCCAAGGCCGAGGACAGTGCCGGGCCGGTCTGACTGGCCGGGACATTGGCGGCGTCGCTATCCCGGGTCTGGGTTGGAAGTTTGCTTGCACTGTGCGTTTCGGCGCTCATATCGACTCCGGGAGTCGCGCCGAGCGCTGCCTGCTGCTCGGTGCGTCGTTGATTGGGCAATCTGATCAGCGTTCTGCTGCGGCCGTGCAAAAGGCTCATCGGATGACCCGACCAGCGGACGGCCGCGCCCGCGGGCGCAGCCGTCCTGATCGCTGGGGCCGGGTTGTGATCAGATCGAATTCTCGAAGGCGCGGATCTGCTCCTTCACCTTGTCTCGCGCCATGCCGTAGCGCTCCTGCAGCTTGCCGGCGAGGTAGTCGGAATTGCCTTCGGCGACGTCCAGATCGTCGTCAGTGAGCTTGCCCCACTGCTCGCGCATGCGGCCCTTGAGCTGGCTCCACTTGCCTTCAATGATGTCCTTGTTCATGTGGATACTCCTTGCGTTGAATGAATTGGGGAGCGAAGACGCCGTTCAGGCGGCGTCCTTGAGGTATTGCTTCCAGTTGCGCATCTCGTCGTGACAGGCGCGGACCTTGGGCATGTGGATCTGCAGCGTGCTGCGCAGGGACACATCAGTGCTTTGCGCCAAGGCGTCTTCGAAGTGGTGCAGCAATCGATCCTCGGTTTCTTCCAACTGGGAGACGTAGATCGCCTCGTCATTGCTGGACAGGCTGGCGCGCAGGTCGGTGTAGACCTTGCGCAGGGTCCCGGCGACGGTGCCGGATTCCGGAATCTGCTCGCCGCTGGCCTGCAGCTTGGCGGCCAGCGCGGCGCTGAGCACGCGCTTGTGCGAGCCCATGCGGCGGAACAGCTCAACCAGGCGCGGATTGCTGACCTGCTCGGCAGCGTCGGCGTAGAACTCGGCGCCGTCGTTGGCGATCTGGATCAGCTCGCGAAGCGTGGTGTTGTAGTCACTCATAGTCTTGCTCCTTGCATCGGTTAATGGTCAGAAGGTGCGATAGGTGCCACTCGCCCGGCACCAAGGGCGCCGGGCGAGGGGGCACTGCGCGTTAGCTGGAGCGCAGTGCGCTGGCGTCGACGTTCTTGACGCCGCGGATGTTGCCGGCCAGCTCGATGGCCAGGTCACGCTCGGCGCCGCTGTCGACCTCACCGCTCAGCGTCACCACGCCGTTGTTGGTGTCGACGTCGATGTCCAGGCCGTCAACGTTGCTGGAGAACAGCAGCGTCGACTTCACCTTGCTGGTGATCCAGGCGTCACTGGCGGTACCGGCAATCTCACGCGTGGGCTGGTTGGCATCGATGCTCAGACGGTTGTCCACCGAGCGCACGCCGTCAGTATTGGCGGCCAGCCGTTCAGCCAGTTCCATTGCGGCCGCGCTGTCGGCGGTGCCGCTCAGGGTGACATTGCCGTAGAGCGTGTCGACGTTGATCTCCAGGCCATCGGTGTGGTCATTCCACATCAGCTTGGATTTCACCGACGCGGTGATGGTCGCGTCCTCGACGTAGGTGCCGAAGGGGCGCTTGCTGCTGTCGGTATCGGCAGCCTGGGCGACGAAGTCGTTGTCGACCTTGATCCGGTTGTCGACCTTGTCGACGCCGTCGGTGCCGAGGGCGATCTGCTCAGCCAGATCGCGGGCCACGTCGGTGTCCACGGTGCCGCTCAATACGGCGGTGCTGCCGTTGACCTCGACGCTCAGATCCAGCGCGCGCAGGTGCGGGTTGAATCCGTAGGTGGTCCAGATCTGCGCCTCGTAGCGGGCATCGCTGATGTCCTGCGACAGATTGGATTCCCCGGCGACGGCGCTGCCGGCGAAGGCGATAGCGATTGCGGCAGTCAGATTGCGAAGGCTGTTGTTTTTCATGATTCGCTCCTTGGTTGCTTCGAGTTCTAAGGCGACAGTGAAGTCGTCGCTCACCAGAACTCTTCCAAGTCGCGTGCCAACTGGTCGCAAACCGCATTGCCATGCGCTTTCGCCGCGTCTCAAATGGTCGCCTGACAGCCGCTGATCTTGCGCGATGCACGCCCGATGCAAGCACGCCGTTGCATAGTGCAAAGGATTGGGGCTGACGGTCTGTGGAGTTACTCAGCCGTCCGGATCTGGCGAGTAGGCAGGGACCACGTTGACGTCTTCGCGGTATTGGCGGGTCTCATAGGGGCGATCGGTGGGCGGGGTGTCGGTGTAGTTCCAGCGCCCCTGGTCATCTTTCCAGGCGTAGATCTTCGGTCCCTGAGCTGGATCGGCGGGCTCACCCGGTGATTCGCCGTTCTGCTGTGCTGCGCCCGGCTCAGCGTGCACAGCGTCGACTATGGCCTGGGGGACGCTTGCGCTGATCGCGGCCGGGACCAGCTGCGGTTGCCAGCGCAGCAGCGCCAGCAAGCCAAGCGCAGCGATCAGCAGTATTGCCAGCAACCAGCCTAGAGTACGCATCGGTCCAAGGCGCGTATTCAGTAATTCCGCTAATGAAAGACCCTACGGCTCGGCCGCGTCGTCGCCGCAGAACATCTCCACCCGCTTTTCCTCGGCAGCACGCATCACTTCGCGTTCGTCAGTGCCCAGGGTACGGCGACTGCCGTCGGCCTGCTGCACTTCGACCACCGGGTTGTCGCGCAGCGTGTCCAGATTCTGCCGCGCCGCTTCGCAAGCGGCCGCGCGCTCGGCTGCGGGCCCGGCCGCATTTTCTTCCGGCGGTGCCGGCACTGGCGGCGGCTGGCGCAGGGTCAGCTGTTCGGATTCTTCGCCTTCAGGTGGCGGGGTCTTGGAGAACACGGTCGCCCCGGAGGCGTCCTTCCACTTGTAAATCTGTTCGGCAGCAAGTGGACCGGCGGCGCAGACCGCCAACGCGATGGCAAGGACACGAATAGTCATCGAAACTCTCCTGTACACCGAGACTTCCCTAAGGATGCGCCCCAATGAATGCATCGGCAAGGCAGGGTTGCTCCGATTGCGACCGGGAGCGCGGAACCCATGGGCGCTCGGAGAGCACGCCCATCGACGATGCTGGCGTCCATCCAAGCTACAATGCCGCTCCGATCCAGGCAGCCACAGGTCAGCGATGGGTGATTCAGTGGAACAACGGATGCGCCGCTCCGGAGCAATCTATTTGCTCCCCAATCTGTTTACCACCGGCGCCATGTTTGCCGGCTTCTACGCCATCATCGCCGGTTTCAACGGCCATTTCGTTACCGCCGCGGTAGCGGTTTTTATCGCCGGGCTGCTCGACGGCCTGGATGGCCGCATCGCTCGTCTGACCAACACCCAGAGCGAGTTCGGCATTCAATATGACAGCCTTTCCGATCTGGTCAGCTTCGGTCTGGCGCCGGCCCTGGTGATCTACAGCTGGTCGCTGTCGGGACTGAAGGCCTACGGCGATTTCTGGGGCAAGGTGGGCTGGCTGGTGGCGTTCGTCTACGCTGCCTGCGCGGCGCTGCGCCTGGCCCGCTTCAACACCAATGCGGGCAAGGTGGATAAGCATTTCTTCCAGGGACTGGCCAGTCCGGCCGCAGCCGGCACGCTGATGGCGCTGGTCTGGGCGGTGGAGGATTTCGGCGGAGATCGCCGCGCGCTGGTCTGGCTGACGCCGCTGCTGACCACCGGGCTGGCGCTGGCCATGGTCACTCGACTGCCCTACTACAGCTTCAAGGTGTGGCCGGAGCGGGTGCGCTTTTTGTGGATCCTGGTGGCGGTGGTGGCTCTGGCACTGCTCGCCGCGCATCCGCCCAATGTGCTGCTCACGCTGTCCTTGATCTACGCCGCTTCCGGACCGGTCTGGTGGCTGTGGCGGCGCCTGCGCCGTCGCCAGCGACGGCAGGTTTGGGAGCACAGCGCTGCCAACAGGGACGCTGACAGCGGCGAGGAGACGCCGCGCTCAGCGGCCGAGGACTCGCAGTGAGTACGGCCAAAGTCGCCGCCGTGGCACAGGGCATTGGCTCTGATGAAGTCGCGGTGCTGGCCGACTTTTCCCAGGCCTTCGCCACCACGCTGGATGTCAATCAGACCGTGCGCCAGGCCGTGGAGCAGATCGCCGCGCACATGAACGCCGAAGCGGCGGCGCTGTTCTTGATCGACGGCTCCAAGGGCGAGTTGGTCTGTCGCGCCTGCTTCGGCCCGGTCGATGTCACCGGCCTGCGCGTGCCCAAAGGGCGCGGCATCGTCGGCCGCGCGATCAAGCAGAACAAGGTGCAGCTGGTGCAGAACGTGGAGACCGATGCCGACCACGCCGGCGACGTCGGCGGCTTCGTCACCCGCTCGATATTGTGCGCACCGCTGACCAGCGGTGAAGGCGCGATCGGCGCTCTGCAGGTGCTCAACAAGCGCGGCGGCGAGTTGTTCAACGATCACGACCGCGACATCCTGCGCCTGCTTGCCGTGCCTACCACGCTGGCCCTATCCAATGCCCGGCTGGCCGAGGATTTGATGGAGCAGGAGCGCATCCGCCGCGAGTTCCAACTCGCCAGACAGATGCAAAAGGACCTGCTGCCCAAGCGCGAGAAGGACTGCCCGGTGGTGGGTATCAATCTGCCCGCGCGGGAGATTTCCGGCGACTTCTACGATCACTTCACCCTGCCCGACGGACGAGTCGCCTTTTGCGTCGGCGACGTCTCCGGCAAGGGCATGGACGCAGCGCTGCTGATGGTGCGCGCCTCCTCGCTGTTGCGCTGGGCCGGCAAGGAAGGCACGCCGCCGGATCTGTGGCTGAAGCGGGTCAATGACGAGATCTGCACGACGGTCACCGGCGGCCGCTTCGTTTGCGTGCTGGCCGGCTACTACGATCCGATCAGCGGCGTACTGGAATGGTCCAATGGCGGCCTGCCGCCGCTGCTGCTGCGCAAGCCGGACGGCAGCTTTCAGCAGATCATTGCCGACGGCCCGCCGCTGGGCATCCTGCCGGGCATCGACTACCCCAGCAATCGCGCCTTCCTGGGCGATGGCAGTGCCTACATCTTCAGCGACGGCGCAACCGACGTGCGCGCCGGAGAAAGCGAGACCATCGGCATCGAGGGCTTCCAGGAACTGATCGATGCGGTGGTGGAGCTGAGCCCCAGAGCTCGGCTGCGCGGTCTGGTCTCGCAGCTGCGGCGGATGCAGCTGGCCGACGACACCACGCTGATGCTGGTGGAGGAGAATGGCGAGGAGGCACAGTATCTGGGCGGCATCAGTATCTGCTGCGACGCCGAATGCCTGCGCCTGGTGCGCAAAACCGTGGACCGCCAGCTCACCGCGCTGACGGTGCCCACCGAAGTTCGCCAGCGGGTGGTACTGGCTATCGACGAGGCCACCGCCAACGTGATCCGGCATGCCTATCAGGGCGATCCGGGCGGACGCATGAGTCTGGACATCTGGCGCCGCGGCGACGCAGTGGAGTTCGTGCTGCGCGATTGGGCCAAGGCGGTCGATGCCGAGGCGATCAAGCCGCGCGATTTGAACCAGTGCCGCCCAGGGGGCCTGGGGGTCAATCTGATTGACATGGTGATGGATGAATGGGGCTTTGAAAAACCAGAGCAGGGCCAGGGCAATGTGCTGCGCATGGTCAAGCGACTGCAGTTCAACAGCGCCGCCAAGGTGGCGTCGGTAGCGGCGTAGAATGTAGGGTTCGCAATGGGCCGCCGCGGCAGTGCGACGGTGCTAGGAGATGGGGAATGGCGCAAGAAAACGGTTGTACTACCACCGAGGAGAGTGGGTTCCAGGTGGTGATGGTGCAAGGAGAGGTCGACCTGTCCTGGTCGCAGAAGCTGCGCAAGGCCATATTGGACGCGCTGGGCAAGAGTCAACCGGTGGCGGTGGATCTGTCCAAGGTCAGCTACATCGATTCCTCCGGCATCGCGGCGCTGGTGGAAGGCTTCCAGAGCGCCCGCGGCAAGGGTCAGCACTTCAGCCTGGTGGCAGTCAGTCAGCCAGTCATCGCGGTGTTGGAGCTGGCTCGTTTGGATCGCGTCTTTCCGATCTTCCCCTCCCTCGAGCAGGCGGCGCAGAGCTGATGCAGCTGCGCGGCGGGCGAGGGTCTAGCGGATGAGCATCAATTCCGTGCACCGCGCGGTTTCCCAGCTCGGCCGCAGCAGCCTGGAGCGTATCGAGGAGCTGGGCTACATCGGCTCGCTGCTGGGCGAGAGCCTGTTCTTTCTGGTCTTCGGACCGCGCCGCGGCCAGCCGGTGCGCTGGCACCATGTGCTGCACCAGATGCGCCAGATCGGCGCCGACGCCATTCCCATCGTCGCCCTGCTGTCGATGGTTATCGGCCTCTCCCTGGCCATCAACGGCATCGCCCAGCTCAAGGCCTTCGGGGCCGAGAGCGCCATCGTCATCGGAGTCGCCCTGGGGGTGACTCGCGAGTTCGGTCCGCTGATCACCGGCATCGTAGTGGCCGGGCGCACCGCCTCGGCGCTGGCCGCACGGCTGGGCTCGATGGTGGTCTCTCAGGAAGTGGATGCGCTGCGGGTCATCGGCGTGGAACCGGCCCGCTATCTGGCCGCGCCGCCGCTGATTGCGGCAATCGTCATGCTGCCCTGCCTGACCATCATTTCCGACTTCTTCGCCATCTTGGGCGGTGGCTTGTTCAGCGCCGGTCCGCTGGACATCAGCCTGTACAGCTATTTCCACCAGTCGCTGGAAGCGCTGGAGCCCTGGGATGTGATGCAGGGACTGATCAAGGGATTGGTGTTCGGCATTCTGATCGTGCTGATCGGCGTGGGCACCGGCTTTGCGGTGACCGGCGGTGCCGAGGGCGTGGGCAAGGCCACCACCCGTGCGGTGGTGATGTCGATCTGTGCGATCCTGGTCGCCGACATGGTCTTCAGCTTCTTCCTCAATCGATAAACAAGAACGAGAGTACGACGCAGGAGCGATGAGCCAAGCCCAGCCAGAACCGGTAATTGACGTGCGCAATCTGGTGACCTACTACGGTCCCCGGAAGATCCTCGATGACGTCGATTTCGTGGTCAACCAGGGCGAAATCCGGGTCATCATGGGCGGCTCCGGCTCTGGCAAGAGCACTCTGATGCGTCATCTGCTGGGCCTGCATCAGCCGCGCTCAGGGCACATCAAGCTGCTCGGCCGGGATATCGCCAAAATGGATCCGCGCGAGGGCATGGCCTTTAGACGCGAGATCGGCGTGTCCTTCCAGGGCGGTGCGCTGTTCACCTCGATGAGCGTCGGCGAGAACGTCGCGCTGCCGCTGCGTGAGCACTTCCAGCTGGACGAGAACACCATCCGTATCATGACCAGGCTGAAGCTGGAGGTGGTCAATCTGGGCGGCTTCCAGGATTTGATGCCCAGCCAGCTTTCCGGCGGCATGATCAAGCGCGCTGCGCTGGCCCGCGCCATTGTCATGGATCCCAAGCTGCTGTTCTTCGATGAGCCGTCGGCCGGTTTGGACCCGGTGGTCTCGGCCGAACTCGATGAGCTGATCCTGAAGCTGCGCGACGCGATGCGAATGACCATCGTGGTCGTCACCCATGAGCTCGATAGCGCGTTTAAGATTGCCGACAAGATCACCGTGCTGGACCACGGCAAGGTGCTGATGACCGGCAGCGTGGCCGAGGTCAAGGCCAGCGACAACGAGCGGATCCAGGATCTGCTCAATCGACGGCCACGCGATCAGGATGTGGATGTAGACGAGTACTTACGACGACTGACCGGCGCCGGGGAAGATTAGTCGGGCTAGTCAACGGTTACCATTAGCTAACACGTAGCTCCCCGGGGGAGCGGGAAGAAGCGCCTTGAAACGCGACAACGTCAATTATTTTCTGGTCGGCCTGGTGGTTGTGGTCGCACTGTTTCTGCTGCTGGGGTCGCTGTATGTGATCACTGGCCGTTCCGGCCCCACCGACGAGTACGTGGTTCGCTACAGCGACGTGTCCGGACTGGGCTTTGGCAGCGCGGTCTATTACCAGGGCTTCCGCGTCGGCCAGGTGGAGTCGGTGGAGCCTGAGCAGGTCGACGGCAGAACCCGCTTCAAGGTCGACTTTTCGGTAGCCAAGGACTGGCAGATTCCCTCCGACTCTGTGGCCGCGCTGCTTTCCAGCGGGCTGCTTTCCGACGTCTACATCGGCATCCGCGAGGGCGAAGCGACCAGCATGCTCAACCCTGGCGACGAGATCGAAGGCCGGGACGGTGGCGACATCTTCGCTGCCGTCGGCGAGTTGGCCGGTGAGGTCACCGATCTGACCCGCCACAAGCTCACCCCGCTGGTCGACAAGCTGGGCAAGCGTTTGGACAACCTCTCCGGCGCGCTGGAGCAAAGCACGCCGGAACTGCTGGACGAGGCGCAAGCGCTGCTCGGCAGGCTCAACGACGGCGCCGAATCGATCAAGCAGATCCTTGGGCCCGACAATCAGGGCCGGCTGGAGACCATCCTCGAACAGTCGGCGGCCAGCGCCGGCAATTTGCGCGAACTCACCGCCGAACTCGCCGGCACCCGCGAACGGCTGGACGGCATCCTCGATGATTTGGGCAGCACCGTGGATAAGTCTGCGCCCGACGTGGAGCAGGCCATCGCCGACCTGCGCGTGACCCTGTCTTCGGTGGCCCAGCGCATCGACGCAATCACCTACAACCTGGAGTCGGCCAGTCGCCATGTCGACGAGTTCAGTCGCGAGATCCGCAAGTCGCCCAACCGGCTGCTGTTCTCGCCGCAGGCCGATGATGTGAGGGATTAGTATGAAAGGACGCCTACCCCTGCAGCGCTGGCTGCGACCCAGACTGCTCGTCGGAGGCCTGCTGGCCGGGCTCATCGTGGCCTGCAGCGGACCCGCGCCGCTGCCGGATTTCCGCTACTACCGGCTGTCGCCCGCGACCACGGCCACGGCCTTTGAGCAGGCGCCACTGCAGGCGCCACTGGTGGTCAACGGCGTGCAGGCCGACGGCGTCCACGGCGAACGGCCAATACTCTACGCCACCGATCCGGACAGTCTGCGCATCTCCCAATATCACTACCAGGTGTGGAACGATCCGCCGCCCTCGCTGATCCAGCGCCGCGCGCTGCAGCTGTTCGACGCGCGCAACCTGGCCCCGCTGGTCACCAATCGACTGGATCCGCGTATCGAGGCCTACCGGGTCAGTATCCGGCTCAATCGCTTCGAAGTGATCCGGGTCGATGGCAGCAACCGCGAAGTGGTCGCCGGGATGCGCATCCGCGCCGATTTCGACGGCTCACGTCTGCCGCTGATGGAAAAGCAATACACCCTGCGGCGCCCGGCTCAAGGCGAGAGCCTGACCGACGGCACGGCTGAGCTCAGCGTGGCGGTGGACGAGATCCTGCTCAGCTTCGTCGATGATCTGGTCGCCGCGGTGGCGGAAGCACAGAAGGCGGAGTAGACGTTGTCCGACCTCGGTGCCAACTGGAGCGGATCGCAGCGCGCGGTGCTGACGGAGATGAAGCTGCCGCTTTACCGCCTGCGGGGCGTCGGGCCTGTCGAAGAGACTGAGGCTGAGCATCCCATCGTGGCGGAGGCCGTCGCTATCGATGCGATCGATGTGGGCCGGACCCGGTGGTTCGGGCAGTTGCGCGCCTTCGCGGCCGGCATCGATATCGACCTGCGTACGACTGAAAACGGGGTGGAACTGCAGTTGGGCAACCAACCGCGGCTGTCGCTGTCTACGCTGCTACCCGAAGTGGACCAAAAGCGCGCGCTGTATCGCGCTGCGAAGGCCGCGCTGCGCAGTCGTCAGTGAGCGTGCGGGCAATCCCGCAGCGCAACCGAGTGCGTCGATGAGCGTGGCACCGGCGCCGCCGCTAGCTCGCTTGCGAGCCGCCTCACAGGCCGACCTGTCGGCCGTCATTGCTGTCGAGCAGTCCTCCTATGAGTTCCCCTGGACCCTGGGCATGTTCCGCGACTGCCTGTCGGCCGGCTACGAGCTGTGGCTGCTGGAGCGCGACGCCGAACTGCTCGGCTACGGCGTGCTCTCGGCGGCCGGCGGCGAGGCCCATCTGCTCAATCTATGCATCGCCACGGCGCATCAGGGTCAGGGTCACGCGCGCCGATTGCTGGCCCGCTTGATCGACCTGGCCCGCTGGCACCATGCCGAACGGATCTTTCTCGAAGTTCGACCCAGCAACCCGCGAGCGATGGATTTGTATCTGAGCTTTGGCTTCTCCGAAGTCGGTCGCCGTCCAGGCTACTACCCCGCTCGCCAGGGTCGCGAGGACGCCATCGTGATGGCCTTGGCGTTGACCATCAGCGAGCAGTGGCCGCCCTAGGCAGGTCACGCAGATCATTTTCTTGAGTAAACCTTGACTATGCAACTAAATTGGTGAATAGTTGCTCCATCAAGTATAGATCAAGGAATGTTCAATGAGTGCCGAAACCGCCGGCCAGCTGGTGATCGAAATTGCCAATCTGCACAGCCGGATACAAAAGCGCCTCGGGGGCCCGCTCTCGTTTCACGGACTGGGGCTATCTGACTATTTGGTCCTCAATCAACTGTCGCTGGCGCCGCGACAGCGGCTGTCACGAAGCGATCTGGCCGAAAGGGTGGGATTGACTCCATCCGGAATCACCCGGCTGCTCAACCCTTTGGCCAAGATCGGTATGGTGGAGAAGGAATCCAATCCCCGCGATGCCCGAGTCAGTTTGGTTGCCCTGTCAAAGGCAGGAAAGCGCACCCATGCAGAGGCAAAGGTCTCCTTTGATGCCGCCGCTGGGGAGCTGTTTGCAGCGCTGGATGGCGGTCGATTGGCACAGCTGGAGGATTGCCTCGGCGATCTGCTGCGCTGAAAGAACTCCGCGACGCTGGCCATTGATAGAAGATAAGTACCAGCGGCGCGGAGCATGTCATTGCAATGCCTGATTGTGGTGCAGGCTCTGGTTAATGGAGATGATTGAGAACGCCAGTCGTATTAGGGAGCGCCAGCGATCTTGACGTAGTCCATCACTTCACGAGAGTTCGATCGCATCGCCTGCCACTCGCCGCGAGTATGGCAAACCTTGCGTACGAACCGCGTTCCGGTCACGTTCATCCGCTTGCAAACGATCACGTTGTTGGACCATTTCTCCTCCATGGTCAGACCCTGGCCATCAATGCCCTTGGCCAGAACGGTGGACAACGTCCGCGTAGTTGCTCGCTCGCCGGGGTAGTCTCCGGGGCGCACGTCCGAGTCTGCCGCCGGCTCGGCGTCGGCTGCCGCCTGCGGACCCGGGGTCATGGTCTGCGCGATGGGCTTGGAACTTCCGCTCGTTTGCTCTGCAAGAGCGGCGGGCCCGAACGAGATCGCCAGTGCCGCGAACATCAATATGAGCGTGCGTTGCATTGCCTTCTCCAGTTGCTTGCCAAATGGCTCTTTGACCGTGCATGGCGACCCACGATCGCGCAAGACCCAGATATTGCGCGCTCGCAAGCGGCCGCGAAGCGCTCGGCGGCTGCTCCTTCGGCAGGCTGCACGCGCTGATCTGATGAGGGCTTGGAGAGCTGCCTTATGCGGTCCGCGGACTGCAGGTCGATGAACTCGAGTCGGTTGCAGGAGGGTGGCGCCACCGCGGCTATGCGGCGGCCGCAGTAGATTGTGACTTGGGCTTTGGCTGCGGCTCAGAGCGACTGCAGGGCAGCCCGCAGGCTGGCCGCCCGGCTGTCGCGAGCAACGCCAGTCATCGCCTGCCGCGGCAGCCCGATCACCGACCCCGGCCAGGCTGGATCACTGGGCCAGCGACCGATGATGTGCCAGTGCTGCTGCGCGACCACATTGCCAAAGCTGGCCAGATTGAGCTTGCTCACCCCCGGCTGCGCGGCAATTACTGCGGCAACCCGGCGCACCTCGGCCATCAGGCGCTGCGCAAAGTCGACGTCCAGGGCATGGAACTCGACCTCGGTGGTTTGCGGCACCACCACGCACCACGGCCAGCGGGCCTCGTCGCGGAGCAGGATCAGGCCGTGCTCGGTGCGCTGCAGCAGCACCGATTCGGCGGCCAGGCGCGGGTCGAGAGCGAAGCTCATGACTGACTTTGGGGGGATGGGCCCAGGTGCCGGGCCAGAAACTCCAGGGCTCTGCCCTTGGCCTGCTCGGCCGAGGGCCGATGACCATGCGGGTCGCCCAAACGGTTGAAGGCGTGCCCAGCCGGGTAGGTGTACAGCGGCACATCGGGAAAGGCTGACGCGACCCGCGCCACGCTGGACTGCGGAATCAGCGCGTCCCGTTCGCCGAAGTGGAACTGCAGCGGCGCCTGAGGTCGCTCGTGCAGATACTGCTCCACCAGCCGGCCGTAGTAGCTCACCGCCGGCAGGCCCAGCCGGGTCGCACTCAAATAAGCCACCGCGCCACCCCAGCAGTAGCCGACCACGCCGACCGCACCGTGATCACTCAGCCGATCGCGAGCCAGGGCCACCGTGCGCAAGGCGTTGTCCATGCCCAGCTGCGCCACCAACTGCCGACCGCGCTCGGTGTCCGCCTCGCTGTAGTCCAGCGCCAGCCCAGGCTCGAGTTGATCAAAGAAGCTCGGCGCCAGGGCGGTGTAGCCGGCCGCGGCATAGTCACAGACCACCGACTGGATGTGCGCGTTGACGCCGTAGATCTCCTGCACGATCACCAGCGCGCCGCGCGGCGGTTCATCGGCCTTGGCCAGCCAGCCGCGCAGCGGCCGACCGCCAACTTCGGCCAGTTCGATCCATTCACCCTGGGGTGTTGCTGCCATCGACTTGCTCCATGCCAGAGTTCAGATGCCCACTCGGCGCTATACTCCGCCCCCCGATTTTTTGTCAGCACCGCCATGTCCGCCAGCCCCTCCGCCGATCCCAAGGTCGGCTTCGTTTCCCTAGGTTGCCCCAAGGCGCTGGTGGATTCGGAGCGCATCCTGACCCAGCTGCGCGCCGAAGGCTATCAGGTGGTGCCCGAATATGACGACGCCGATGTGGTGGTGGTCAACACCTGCGGCTTCATCGACAGCGCGGTGGAAGAATCGCTGGAGGCGATTGGCGAGGCGATGGCCGAGAACGGCAAGGTGGTGGTCACCGGCTGTCTGGGCAAGCGCGCCGGATTGATCAGCGAGCGCTTCCCCGAGGTGCTGTCGATCTCCGGCCCGCAGGATTACGACAGCGTGATGCGCGCCATCCATGCCCAGGTTCCGCCCAAGCACGAGCCTTTTTTCGATCTGCTGCCGGCGCAGGGCATCAAGCTGACCCCCAAGCACTACGCCTATTTGAAGATCTCCGAAGGCTGCAATCATCGCTGCAGCTTCTGCATCATCCCCTCGATGCGCGGCAATCTGCGCAGCCGGCCGGTCAATCAGGTCCTGGCCGAGGCCCAGCGGCTGGTCCGCGCCGGGGTGCAGGAGCTGCTGGTGGTGTCCCAGGACACCAGCGCCTACGGCGTCGATCAACGCTACGCCGCCTACCCCTGGCAGGGGCGCGAGGTGGAAACGCGGATGACCAGTCTGGTCGCCGAACTGGGCCAGCTCGGCGCCTGGGTGCGGCTGCATTATGTCTACCCCTACCCGCACGTCGATCAGGTCATTCCGCTGATGGCCGAAGGCAAGGTGCTGCCCTATCTGGACATTCCCTTCCAGCACGCCAGCCCGCGCATCCTCAAGGCGATGAAGCGTCCGGCACACGCGGAGAAAGTCATCGATAGAGTTCAGCAGTGGCGGCGTCAGTGCCCACAGCTGACCATCCGCAGCACCTTTATCGTCGGTTTCCCAGGTGAAACCGAGGAAGACTTCCAGATGCTGCTGGACTTCCTCGAGCAGACCCAGCTGGACCGGGTCGGCTGCTTTACCTACTCACCGGTGGACGGCGCCGAAGCCAATCACCTGCCCAACCCGGTACCCGAAGCGCTGGCTCAGGAGCGCTTCGAGCGCTTCATGGCAGTGCAGGCCAGGATCAGCAGCGAGCGGCTGCGCGCCCGCGTCGGCCAGGTGGAAACCGTGCTTATCGACGAGATCGATGAAGACGGCGCGCTGGGCCGCTCGCGCAGCGACGCACCGGAGATCGACGGCGTGGTCCGGGTCAACGATGGCCACCAGCTCAAGCCCGGACAGAAGGTGCCGGTGCTCATCGAAGCCAGCGACGCGCATGATCTGGCGGGGCGTTTGGCGCCGAGCAAGTTGAACATCATCAATGCGTGATCAATGCGCCGGAGAGCGTCGCGGGCGATCTACGCCCTGGCTGCCCGCGCCGATTGCCGATAGCGAGCCCGCATTAATCATGAACGTTCGTAGCTTCGCAGGTGTGTTGTGGTGCGGTTCGCTTCACTGGAGATCGGCGAAGCGTACTGGGTAGTACATCGAGTCGATCGGAGGGAGCAAACCGCGCCACAACACGCCTGCGGCAGCCGCAGTAGAAGGTTGATCAATAGTGCGGGCTAGGAGTCTGCGCGGCAGAAGCGGTCGGGGCTGCAACCCTTCTACCGCGCAGACTCCTAGGATCAGGCCCCTTCAGACACATCAACCAGCGACGCCGAGGCCTCCGTCTCCGCCGCATTCTGGCAGTAGGGCGTACGCGGGTCATTGGCCATGTCGTGGGCCAGCCAGGCCAGCAGGCACTGCACGCCGACCAGCACCGGCAGCGCCGCCAGCATCACCGTACCGGCGCTGGCGGTGACGCCCTGGCGGGCATGTTCCAGCCACTGCAGCAGACCGAACATTCCGCCGCCGCCGACCAAGGCCAGACCGAGCAGCAGCTGGATGGAGGCGACCGAGAAGCCGCGCAGCAGGTAGTCGTAGGTCAGGCGCTTGCAGAAGTTCAGCGCGTGACCGCGCAGGAAGGGCCGAATCTGTCGCAGCGGACTGAGGCTGGAAGGCTCGCCGGCGTAGACCGCGCGCATCGGCAGCTCGCGCACCACCGCGCGCAGCTGACCGAGGCGAAACAGCAGATCCGACTCGAAGAAATAGCGTGGCGCCAGATGATCCAGCGGCAGCGCGGCCAGGGTGCGGCGGTGTAACGCGGTAAAACCGTTGGTGGGGTCAAACAGCTGCCAATAGCCGCTGGAGAGCTTGCTCAGCAGAGAAAGCGCGGCGTTTCCGAGCAAACGCAGGCTGGGCATGTTGCGCACGTCGGCGACCTGGAAGAAGCGGTTGCCTTTGCTGTAATCGGCCTGCCCGGCCAGCACCGACCGAGCCAGTCGCGGGATCAGCGCCGGATCCATCTGACCGTCGCTATCGAGTTTGACCACCACCTGCGCCGGGGTGCGCAGCGCCGCCTTGTAGCCGCTGACCACCGCCCCGCCTACCCCCTGGTTCTGAGCGTGACGAACGATGCGCACCCTGGGGTCGCGGACCCGCTGTTCGACCAGATCGGCTGTATGCAGCGGACAGGCGTCGTCCACAACCACGATCCAGCCCACCTCCGGGCCGATCCTCGCAATCACCGGCAGTACCAGTTCGCCGGCGCGATAGCACGGTATGACCACGGCGATCTGCGCCTCGGCACCGGGCGTCGCCGCCACGGCGTGTTCTTCACTGTGGGCGTTCACATTCATCGTTGGTAGACCCAGGCTTTGAGTAGGAGGAAGCTGATCAGCGCCAGAGCGGCTTCGAGCAGCGGTTTGGCCAGCACCGCGGCGGCCGGCGACAGGGCGGCGCTGATCGAGCCCAGCGCCAGCGTGGAAAGCGCGGTCAGAGCGATCCAGGCCAGCACGTAGCGCAGCAGCGACGGCGCCTCGGGCGCGGTGCCGTCTGCGCCGAAAGTGAAACGCCCATGGGCGGCGTAACCGAGGGCAGCAGCCAGTGCTCGGCTGAGCGGATTGGCCACCGCGTTGTCCATCCCGGCGACGATGGCGACGGCGTAGATGCCGGCGTCGATGATCAGCAGCGCCACGCCGACCATCACAAAGCGTCCGCCCTGGGCCAACACCGCGCTCATCGGCCGCGCTCGCTGTACAAATCACGCCCGCCAGCCATCTCGGGCAGGCGGAACAGACGCGCCGACCCCTGCTCGCCAGCGAGCTGCGCCCAGCCATCGAGTGCCGCGGTGAGCGGGGTTGCGCCTTGCTGACGGGTGATCACCCACCCGAAGCCGTGAGCAACCAGTTCACTGCGCCAGCACGCACCGCTGACTTGGGCGTTGCAGCGCGCGGCCAGGGCCTGCAGCTGCGGGTCATACCAGGCAGTGGTGTAGCTGCGGCCGGCGCCGCTGGCGATGTAGGGATGATCGGGATCGGCCAGCAGCAGATTGGCCTGCCCGTCCAATTCCCGCGCGTTCCGCACCAGAGCCAGCTCAGGCGCGACGTTGTTGATCCAGTCCTGCTCGGCGCGCTCACTCCACAGCCCGCGCGGCGTCAGTCCCTCGCGCAGCTGCCAGTGCACGCTGCCTATCGCGCAAAGATTCAGCGCAATGCACGACGCCAGCGCTGTGTGCAGCGCTGCGCGAAGCTGCCAACGCGCTGCAGCCGTGGCAAGGCAGCGCTGCAGGCCAATGGCGATGGCGATGCTGCCGACCACCATGGCCGGATACAGATAGCGCAGATACTGCATCTGCGCGAACAGCAGCAGCGCGCCGGCAAGCACCGCGACGCAGCACCACGGCAGCGCCAGCCACTGCCTCTGCGCGCCTGGCTCAGAGCGCTTATGCTTGGTCAATCCCAACGGCAGGAAGGTGGCCAGGAGCAACCACTGAAACCCGGCCACGCCGTCCCAGCTCTCCAGATATCGCGAGCTGTCAAACAGCGCACCGTGGAAGTCGCTGAAGTCCAGACCAGCGCGATAGCGCAGATCGACCAGATCCTCCGGCCCCACCAGCGTCGAGCCAAACCAGCTGTTGAACAGCGGCAGTAGCGGATTGCCGCTGATCCACCAGGCGTAGACGTAGCTGGAGCCGCCGATCAGCGCCGCGACCGGCACCGCAATCGGCAGCGCCAGCAGCGTTCGCCGCGGCGCGCTAATCAGGGCTGCGACCGCCAACGCCGCTACAAAGACCACATTGCTGACCTTCAGACCCAACAGCAATCCGACCAGCACGCCCAACAAGACGGCCTGGCGTCTGCTCTGAGCGGCATCTCCGGCAGGCGACTGCAGCAGGCCAAGCAGGGCGAGCAATACCGCCGCAGTAGGCAATTCGGTTTGCATCCCGGCCAGCAGCATCCAGCTCATCGGCAGGCTGGCGATGAGCAGCAGCGCGATCTGGACGCCACGGCCAGCGTCATGCTCGGCCTGCGCGGCGCTATCGGACATGCGCGGCAGCACCTCCACTACAGCCAGCGCCAGCAGCAGCCACCATAGTCCGTTCAGCGCACCTCGCGCATCGGCACCGGCGAGCACCGCCGCCAGAGCCTGCAGCACATCGCCGGACCAGGGCGCCAAGGCCCAGATCTGGCTCCGTGCATCCAGCCGGTTGTAGCCCAGCTCGAGCAGCTGGGTGGGCAGCGCGGCGTGATAGGCCAGATCGTCGAAGTGCAGGGTGGGATGGCCGCTGACCAGCAGCGCGGCGATCAGCAGCGCCAGGGGCAGGAGTCCGATCCGGCCGCCGACGCGTACCGATCGCGCGGCGTTGAGGTAGCCGGCGTACACCTCGCCGAGCTGCCCGCGGAGCAGCCATTGCGCAACCAGCAGGATCAGCAGCAGCGGCCCCGGATCGATGCCCTTGGCCCCCTGCAGCCAGCCCGCGACCGCGCTGATCACGGCCAAGCCGACAATGCTGGCCAATCCCGGCCGAGTCCTGACCTCGACGCCCAACCGACCGCCCAGGCTGGCCGCCAGCAGCGCGATCAGGGCGACGGCCAAGCAGGCCCGCGGCCCGTACAGCAGCAGGGCCAGTGGCAGAATCAGGCACAACAGCGCCCGCGCCGGATCGGCTCGCAGCAGGCGAGCACACAGCAACCCGAAACCGAGCAGCGCTACCAGCCATCCGCCCAGCTCCCAGACGCGCTCCCAGCGGACCTCTCCCAGCACGGAGCTGGCCGGCAAGGCCACGGCCAGGGCGACGGCCCCTGCAGCAAGGCCGGCGAGGCTGAAAATCGGGCGCACGGGCACCCGTGGCGAACGCAGGCTCACCATCGAAAAAGGCTCCGATGAACGATACAGACCGAGTGCAGACGCCAGACGGGTACTCACCCAAGCGTCTGTTTGGCAATTGTTCACTTGGAGTGAAGGAATCGTTCAAAGTTCCCAGCGCTTGGGACTCCGGCCGTGTTGATCGTCAATGCCGCCCGCTTTGACGCAGGGCGCTGTCGACGGCGGCGATAGCCGTGCGAAACTTGGCGACTGCTATGGTCGTCGAGTACACGCGTGGTTGGGAGCGAAAGCAAACCCGCACTGGGGAGGTCTTAACAGTGGACCCACAAGAGAGCTTCGAGGAGCTCGTGAAGACCTACTCCACCGAAATCTACCGCTACGCATACTGGTTATGCCGCGATGAAGCGGTCGCCAGCGATCTGGTTCAGGAAACCTTCCTGCGCGCCTGGCGCTCGATCGCCCAGCTGCGCGAGGTGGCCGCGGTTAAGGCCTGGCTGATTACCATCGTGCGCCGCGAACATGCGCGGCTATTCGAGCGCAAGCGCCTGCCCACCGAAGATATCGACGAAGTGCCGGTGGAAGACGAGTTGAATCTGAGTGCCGATGCGCAGATGGACGTGCATCTGGTCCGCGCGGCGATGGCCGAGTTACCCGAAAAATACCGTGAGCCCCTGGTCATGCAGGTGGTGATGGGGATGAGCTGCAAGGAGATTGCGCAGTCCCTGGAGATCAGTGAGAGCGCCGTGATGACCCAGTTGTTCCGAGCCCGACAGAAGCTGCGCGAACTGTTGGAACCCAGCGAGACGATAGCGGAGGGCCAGCGATGAGCGACATCGACGCGCGCAGCTTCCGTCTACGCCTCGGCGCCGACCCTGGCGATCCGGCACTCAAACGCGAAGCCATGGCGCTGGGCGGCGGAGCTCAGGATCAGCTGCGTCAGGCGCAGGCCTTCGAGCAGGCCTTGAGTGCCGCGCTGGCGGTGCCGCTCCCGGATCAGCTGCAGCAGCGTCTGGCGGCAATCCCGGCAGCGCAGCAGAGCAAAGGGCGCCCCTGGTTCACCCGTGGACCTTGGCTGGCCGTGGCTGCATCGCTGCTGCTGCTGGTCGGTGTAGCCTCGCTGACTCTGCAGCAGGAGCCGTCGCCAGCGACCAAGCGACTGGGGACGATTTCCATGGCGCATCTCAGTCATGAGCCCTTCGCCTTGCTGCGCACCAGCGAGGTTGCCGCTGAGACCATTGACAGCATGCTTGCCGATGCGGGGCTGCGCTTGCAGCGGCCGGTGCCGGTGAACTACGCCAGCCGCTGCCCGGTGGACGGGCAGAAGACTGTGCACATGGTCATCCAACAACCTGGCGGACCGGTATCACTGATCTATTTCCCCGAGGCCAATCTGCAGGCGGTGGGCGAATTCAGCCGGGGAAAGACCTTTGGTAAGACCATCGCTCTGGGTCCGGGCATGCTGGTGATGATTGCCGAGGATCAACAGAGCATCGCCGCGGTGGAGACGCTGTGGCGCGAGGCGGCGGCCGGCAGCGGTCAGCAGATTGCCTCAATCTGGTAGCGCCAAAGCACCCCGGCTGTGCCAGACTTGCACGGTCCGTGAGTCCCACAGGTCAGCGATTCACATCGCGTCTTTGCTCTGATCCGGTGATGCCGGTCGTCGCCTTGGGACCAGCATGACTCCGCATCGCGCCTTGCCTCGGGAAAAGTCCATCAGTACTGCGTACAAGCCAGCTGTGGGATTCGGCTCCAGATGAGCACTGAGTCGGCGCGCCCAGCGGGCGCATCCATGCTCGCAGGCATGCGCGCGCGCTGCCCTGCGGTGCTGCGACCCTATTTGGAGTCGGCACCGCTGGCGGCGCTGTTCCTGGGTATTTCCTCAGGCTTTCCCTACGCCATGATCGGCGCCACCCTGACCACCAGACTGGCCCAGGACGGCATCGACAAGCGCGCGGTCACCCAGTTTTCCCTCGCCTTCCTGGTCTACAACCTGAAATTCCTGTGGGCCTGGGTGGTGGATGGGGTACGTCTGCCGCTGCTCGGGCGGCTAGGGCAGCGGGTCTCGTGGATGCTGTTCAGCGGCGCGCTGGTGATTGCCGCGGTGGCTTTTTTGGCCAGCGTCGACCCCAGCGAGGCGCTGTTGCTGACCGCGCTGGCGGCGATCTGCGTGGGCGTTGCCGGCGCTACCTTCGACATCGTCATTGACGCCTACCGCATCGAACTGCTCAAACCCGAGCAGCTCGGTGTGGGATCGGGTATGTCGCAGTACGGCTGGCGCATCGGCTCGGCCGCCGCCGGGGCACTGGCGCTGGTGGTCGCCGGCCGCCATGGCTGGACGGTCGGCTATCTGATTTGCGCCGCCTTTGCCCTGCCGGCAATGCTCACCGCGCTGCTGATGGGCGAACCGGAGCGCCACCAGATTGTGGCCGCCGCGAAGAACATGGCCGAACGTGTGGCCGGAGTGATCGAACCGTTGAGCGAGTTCTTTAGACGCCGCGGCGCCTGGCTGATCCTGATCTTCATCCTGGTTCACAAGATCGGCGACACCCTGGCCAACCTCAGCTTGCGCCTGCTGTTCAACGATCTGGGCTACAGCAACGATGACATCGCCCTGTACGACGTCGGCTTTGGCTTCTGGGCCTTCCTGATCGGGATCTTCGCCGGCGGCGCGCTGTACACCAAGATGGGCATGCAGCGCTCGGTGCTGCTCAGCCTGTTCCTGATGGCGGTGTCGAATCTGAGCTTTGCCGGTCTGGCCGCGGTTGGCGAAGATTCCAACGCGCTGATGGCCAGCGCCATCTGCTTTGAGAACTTTGCCAGCGGTATCGGCGGGGTCACCGTGGTGGCCTACTTCTCGGCGCTATGCGACCTGCGCTTTACTGCCAGCCAGTACGCGCTGATCTCCGCTGGCGCCAGCGTGCTCGGACGCTTTCTGTCCGGCACCACCACCGGGGCGCTGATCGAAGGCCTGGGTTACGTGAACTTCTATCTGCTCACCACCCTCGTCGCCCTGCCCGGCCTGGGGCTGTTCGCCTACATGGTCAAGGCCGGCTATGCCGATCCGGCGCGCAAAACCGAAGCCACCGAGCAAGCACAGGAAAAAGCCAACGGGTGATGGTCGACGGCTACTCCGACGCTCGTTCGCCGGCCACCCCGGCCTGACGCCGGCGCAGCCGTGGCAGGCTGAAATCAACGGTGTAAGGGGCGTGGTCGGAGAAGCGTTGCTGCCGATAGATGCTGGCGCTAGCCACCTTGTCGGCCAGATTGTCGCTGACCAGCTGATAGTCGATGCGCCAACCAACGTTGTTGTCCCAGGCCCGACCTCGATTGCTCCACCAGGTGTACTCGGCGCGATCGGGATGCAGCAGCCGGAAGCTGTCGCGCCAGTGCTCGTCCAGCAGCTGATCCATCCACGCCCGCTCTTCCGGCAGGAAGCCCGAATTCTTGCGATTGGAGCGCCAATTCTTCAGGTCGATCTCGCGATGGGCGATGTTGATGTCGCCGCAGACCACAACCTGCCGGCCGCTGGCGATCAGCTGCGTCAGGTGCGCCTCCAGCCAGTCCAGGGTGGTGAACTTGAACTGCTGCCGCTCCTCGCCCGACGAGCCCGAAGGCAGATACAGCGAGACCACCGATAGCTCGCCCCAGCGCGCTTCCAGCCACCGCCCTTCCTGATCAAAGGCATCGATCCCGATACCGCGCACCAACTCGTCGGGGCGGCGCCGCGCATACAGCGCCACACCGCTATAGCCCGGCCGCTGCGCGTCTTCGAAATAGGCATCCATCCCGGGCAGGCAAAAGCCGCCGTGTTTGGCGCGCTGGTCGGCATGCGCACGGGTTTCCTGCAGACAAACCACATCCGCATCCTGCGCCTGTAGCCAATCGAAGACACCTTTGCTGGCAGAGGAGCGCAGGCCGTTGCAGTTGAGGGTGATTATTCTCATGAGTGCTCCACAGAAAGGGCCCAGGGCCTAGGGCACAGGGCCCAGCTCGCGGCACCTGGGCCCTGTGCCCTGTTCCCTGTGCCCTTTTAGAATGGCAGCTTCATCTCCGGCTCCAAGGCCAGTATCTGCTCTCGAAAGGCGTCTTGGATGCGCGTCAGGGCGTGCTCGTTGTCGGCATCGAAACGCAGCACTAGTGACGGCGTGGTGTTGGAGGCGCGGACCAGGCCCCAGCCGTCTTCCCAGTCGGCGCGCAGGCCGTCGATGGTGGTGATGCGGGCGCCGTCCAGCCGCGCCTTTTCCACAAATCGGGTGATGAAGCGATAGTGTTCGCCCTCTTCGGTCACGACCTTCAGTTCAGGCGTACTCACACCCTTGGGCAGAGTGGCGAACAACTCGTCGGCCTCCTGACCGCTGCTGGCCAGGATCTCCAACAGCCGGCAGCCGGCATAAAGGCCGTCATCGAAGCCGTACCAGCGCTCCTTGAAGAAGAAATGGCCACTCATCTCACCGGCCAGCGCAGCATCCAACTCGCGCATGCGCGCCTTGATCAGCGAATGGCCGGTCTTCCACATCACCGGACTGCCGCCGTGGGTGAGGATCACCGGCGCCAGCCGACCGGTACATTTGACGTCGTAGATGATGGTCGCGCCGGGATTGCGGGTCAGCACATCGCTGGCAAACAGCATCAGCAGCCGGTCGGCGAAGACGATTTCGCCCTCCGGCGTGATCACCCCAAGGCGGTCACCGTCGCCATCAAAGGCGATACCCAGATCAGCCTGCAGCTGCTTCACACTCATGCCCAGATCGCGCAGATTTGCCGGATCTGAGGGGTCGGGGTGGTGATTGGGGAAATTGCCGTCCACCTCGCAGTACAGCGGGGTGACCTCGCAGCCGATTTCTTCAAACAGACGTGGGGCGATGGCCCCGGCAATGCCGTTGCCGGCATCGATGACGATCTTCAGCGGCAATTCCACCTGCAGATCGCCGGCGATACGCTCGATGTAGCGATCGACCACGTCGATCTGCTGCACGCCGCCGGCAACGTCCTCCACAAAACGGCTCTCGGCGATACGCGCATAGAGGGCCTGGATGCGCTCCTCGGCGACCGTCTCACCGCCGATCATGATTTTGAAGCCGTTGTAGTCGGGCGGGTTGTGGCTGCCGGTAACCATCACGCCGCAGCCGGTGTTGAGTTCGTGGGTGGCGAAATAGAGCACGGGTGTGGGCACCGCGCCTATATCGATAACGTCGCAGCCGGTCGCGCGCAGTCCGTCGATCAGCGCGCTGACCAGGGCCGGACCGGAAAGCCGGCCATCGCGCGCCACCACGACCTCGCCCATGCCGCGATCACGCACCTCCGATCCGATGGCGCGACCGATCAACTCCGCAGCGTCCTCGGTGAGCGACTTCTTCACCACACCGCGAATATCGTAGGCACGGAACATCGCTCGGTCGATGCTGATCGCCTTGCTCTTGGCCGCCGGCGCCGCCTTCTGCTCCGGTTGAGGCGGCGGTGGAGGCTGCTCCGACGCGGGCGGCTCTGACGCCGCAGCAGCGCCCGGAAGCGCTGCGGGTGGCTCACCATCCAGGCTCTCTGCCAGGGTCGGGCCGGTCTCGACTTTGCCTTCCCGCGCTCGCTCAATGACGTCTTTGAGCTTGGCGCGAAAGGCCACCAGACAGAGGCCCACCAACAGCGCGGTCAGCCCAAGGATGAAGGCGAGCGTCGTCGATTGCGGTCCGAAAAGCACAAACGGCGGGCGAACGTCATAGGCCACGCTGAGCCGGGTGCGCGGCACGTTGACTACGCTGCCACCAAAGCCAACGCTTTCGCTGCCCAGGCGTTCAATCAACAGCGCCTCCGTCACTACCGTACCCTGGACCAAATCCAATCCGCCGCTGGCGCCACGCTGTCCGGCAATCGCCTCGCTCAACGGCGCGTACGGCAACTCGATCAGGGCGTGACCAGCCACCTGGCCGCTGTCCAGAATCGGCGAAACCAGCACGACACGCAGCTCATCGCTACCCACCGCGCGGTGGACCTGCGCCTCGGCGGCATTTTGAGTGCGTTCGGATTGCAGCAACATCTCAACCCGGGCGTAGCCGAACTGACCCAGATCAGCGCCGACGCTGTCCAGCACCGGGGCATCCAGCACACGTACGTCCAGGGCCTGCGGCAGCAGTGCCTGTAGCCGCTGGCGGGACCCGGCGTGCGCGCCATCGGACTCACTGGCAAAGGTCTGCAGAAAGTCGCGCTCGGAGACCACCCGATTCAGGCTGGCCTGATGACTGGAAATGATCTCGCTCAGGGCGCTGGAGACCGACTGTGCCTGGCTCGCCAGGCCTTGGCGCAGGCCATCGGCGCGCCACGCATCCCACCCTTGACGCAAAAAGATCGAGCCCACCAATATCAGCAGCGCGCCAAGAATGGTGCTGAGCAAGGCGCGACTATCCGGCAACCGGATGGTGACTAGTTTGGAGGCCGCTTTATCTTTGGCGGAGTTTGGGGCCATAGCTTGCTCGTGCGCTTTAAGTTGCTTCAGCCCCAGGACCCGACTCAGCGCCCAAGGCACGCGCAGTGTAACCTGCGCTGCGGTTCAGGGCCCAGCCGTGCCAGCCCGCGTTGCTCATGCTGGTTCGTCGCAAGGGTTTCCCAAGCATGATGTGGCAGGGCTAAGCTTGGCCACTGTGGCCGAAGCCGCCGGAGCCGCGCTCGCTGGCGACAAACTCGTCGACGACCTGCCACTGCGCCTGCAGTACCGGCACAATGACCAGCTGAGCGATGCGTTCTCCGACCTCGATAGTGTAGGGCTTTGCCGAGCGGTTCCAGCAGGCCACCATCAGCGGGCCCTGATAATCCGAATCGATAAGGCCGACCAGGTTGCCCAGCACCACACCGTGTTTGCTGCCGAGCCCTGAGCGCGGCAGGATCATTGCGGCCAGATCGCTGCGCTGCAGATGGATCGCCATCCCGGTGGAAATCAGCTCGGTCTGGCCGGGCTGCAGCTGCAGCGGTTGGTCGATGCAGGCGCGCAGATCCAGTCCGGCCGAGCCTTCGGTGGCATAGTCGGGCAGCGCGAACTGCGAGCCCAATCGCGGGTCGAGTATTTTCACCTGTACCGGCGTACGCTCAGTCATTGTTGTCCCTCGTCGGCATGCGCTCGGCAACCTGCTCCAGCAGCGCTCTGGCCAGCTCGCGCTTGCTGGCCCGCGGCAGGGCCATTTCGCCGTCGGCCCAGATCAGAGTGATTTCGTTGTCACTGCTGTCAAAGCCGCTGCCCGGTAGGCCGACCTGATTGGCGGCAATCAGATCCAGCTTCTTGGCCTCCAGCTTGCCCCGCGCGTAGCGCAGCACGTCTTCGGTTTCGGCGGCGAAACCGACCAGAAAGGGGCGCTGTTCGCGCTCGGCAATGGTGGCCAGGATGTCGGGATTGCGGATCAGCTTCAGCTCGATGGCCTCGGCGGCCTTCTTGATCTTGTTCGATCGGGGCGCAACCGGCCGATAGTCGGCCACCGCAGCGGCACCGACGTAGACATCGGCTGCGTCAATCTGATCGAGCACCGCGCGCAGCATCTCTTCGGCCGAACGCACGTTGAGGCGCTGCACACCAGGCGGCGTGGGCAGCGCCGTCGGCCCGGCAACCAGCACTGTCTGCGCCCCCATCAGCGCCGCCTGCTCGGCAATCGCAAAGCCCATCCGCCCCGAACTGCGATTGCCGATAAAGCGCACTGGATCGAGGTCTTCGAAGGTGGGGCCGGCGCTGACCACGATGCGCAGGCCGCGCAACCGATCGCCCGCCTGCTGCGCGATCAGCGCATCGACCAGTTCCTCGGGCTCCAGCATCCGCCCCAACCCGACATCGCCGCAGGCTTGCTCCCCGGCAGCCGGGCCGAGCACGCTGACCCCACGCTGGCGCAGCCGCTGCAGATTGCCGGCAGTGGCCGGATGGGCCCACATCTGCTGATTCATCGCCGGCGCCACTGCCACCGGCGCGGCGCTGGCCAGCAGCACGGTGGTCAGCAGATCGTCGGCCATGCCGGCGGCGTAGCGAGCCAGAAAATCGGCGCTGGCCGGCGCCACCAGCACCTGGGTCGCCCAGCGCGCCAGTTCGATGTGACCCATCGCCGCTTCGGCAGCCGGATCCCACAGCGCGCTGCGCACCGGATTGCCGGAAAGCGCCTGGAAAGTGGCACTGCCGACAAAGTGCTCGGCGGCAGCAGTCATGACGACGCGCACCTCGGCGCCGGCCTGACGCGCGCGACGCACCAACTCGGCGCTCTTGTAGGCGGCAATGCCGCCGCTGACCCCAAGCAGCAGGCGCATGCCGCTCAGGGAAGGACTGAGCTCGGTCAAGAGGAAAATTCCTACACCAATGCGAGCAAGAATCTTACAAGACAGCGCGCATTTTGCTGACAGCGCGACGCCGGCTGGCGCGGTAGCTTTGACCTACCCCATTCAGGAACCGCCACCGCCATGTCCGACACGACGCCGTTGGCTGCGCACCGCCCCATTCATCAGTGGGCGGTCGCCGACCGCCCGCGCGAACGATTGCTGCGGCAGGGCCCGGGCGTGCTGGGCGACGCCGAGCTGATCGCCCTGTTCCTGGGCAGCGGCGAACGCGGCCGTGACGCGCTGAGCGTGGCCCGTGCGCTGCTAGAGCGGCTCGGCAGCCTGCGTGCCCTGGCCAGCGCCGACCCCAATCAGATCTGCGCCGAGCGCGGCATCGGCCCGGCCAAGAGTGCGCTGTTGCTCGCCGCGGTCGAGCTGGGTCGACGGATTGACGCCAGCGTCCTGGAACGCGGCGCCGAGCTCACCGATCCGGCCAGCGCCGCGCGCTGCCTGCAGCGGCGCCTGCGCGGCCTCGGCCACGAGGTCTTCGTCGCACTGTTTCTGGACACCCGGCATCGGGTGATCGCCTGCGAAGAGCTCTTCCGCGGCACCATCGACGGGGCCACGGTGCACCCGCGCGAGGTCGCCAGGCGCGCCCTGCAGCTGCACGCTGCGGCGCTGATCGTCGCCCACAACCATCCGTCCGGCGTTGCCGAACCCAGCCGCCAGGATGTGGCCCTGACCCGGCGACTGGGTCAGGCGCTGGCGCTGATCGATGTGCGCCTGCTGGATCACTTCGTGGTTGGCGACGGCGAACCGGTGTCGCTGGCCGAACGCGGCCTCTACGCGGCGCCGAGCAGTTGATGCGCGGCTGGCTGGGCAAGAGGGAAAAAGCAAAGCGCGCCGCGCGCCATGGGTTTGACGCCTTCGTAGGTCGTGCAAAGCGCAGCGTGCACGACGCTCTTGGGCTGAATTCGCCTTCGCCAAGGTATCGATGGCGGGCACGCTTCGCTTTGCCCACCCTACGGATGCACGGCCATCGGCGGGATTCCTTCGATGCTCAACGCTTGCACGAAGCTCAGCATGCGCGAGGCAGTTTCCCCGAATCAGCATAGCCTGGGCCGTTTGGCCCATGAGATCGCAGCCCCGGCACGGCGACAATGTGTGATCGTCAGTGGAACCCGCCGCCTTGATCCGAACCGCGCCCAGCCAGTCCCATCGCCGCGCACTGCTCGCCGCCTGGACGCAATGCGGCGACGACTGCGTGCTGGCGATGGCGGTGGACAGTCTGGGTTCGTCCTATCGCAAGCCCGGCGCAATGGCGCTGTTTGACGCCCAAGGCGGCCTCTCGGGCAGCCTCAGCGGCGGCTGTCTGGACGCCGAGATCGCTGAACAGGCGCGCGGCTGCCTGTCCCAGCGCCGGCCACGCCGACTGCTGCTGGACACCACCGATGATGACGATCTGCTGTTTGGCTCGCAGTCCGGATGCCGCGGCCAGATTGAGATCCTGCTCTGGCCGAGTCGTTCGGCGCACCCGCATCCGCTGCTCGAGGCGCTGTGCCAGGCCGATGCGCTGCACGCGACCATCGAACTGCAGCTGCAGCTCAATGAACCCGGATTGGGCGCGGGGACGGCACGCTATAGCGGCCAGTCCCAGCGTTGGACCGGCAGCGCCGACGGCGACTTCGATCCCGGCGGCAAGACGGTACGGCTGCGCCTGCCGCCGTCACCGCGAGTGCTGCTGCTGGGCGGCGGACCGGAAGTACCGCCGCTGCTGCGCATCGCCGCCACCTTGGGCTGGCACAGCGTCGTCGTCGAGCACCGCGGGCGCTTCCTCGGCTCCCGTCTGGATCAGGCCGACCAGGTCATCGAGGCGCGCCCCGGCCAGGGTCCGCCCCAGGTCCAGCTGAGCGAGTTCGACGCGGTGATCTGCATGAGTCATCTATACGCCGAAGATCTCGCCGCGCTGCGCCTGCTCGCGGTCAGCCCGGTGCCTTGGATCGGCCTGCTCGGTCCGAAACTGCGCCGCGAAGCGCTGCTCGGTGACCTCGGGCCACTGGCCGATGCGCTGCATGATCGATTGCACGCCCCGGTGGGCCTGAATCTGGGCGGCGACGGACCCGAGGCGCTGGCGATGTCGATCAGCGCGGGGTTGCATCAGGCGTTTTGTTGGCGCAGTTGATGGGTCGGGTTGGCGAGATGGGGATTGATCGAAAGAGGGCACAGGGCTCAGGGCCCAGGGCCCAGGGGAATTCATCGCCACATGCGGCGATTGTGCTTGCCGCGGGTCTTTCTGCTCGGCTGGGGCAGCCCAAGCAGGCGCTGCTGCTGGACGGCGAGGATTTGGAGCGGCGGGCGCTGCGGCTGGCCGCCGAGACCGGACCCGAACAGCTGCTGCTGGTGCGCGCCAGGGGCGACCAGCGGCCGCTTCCCACCGGCCTGAAGCTCGAACCCCAGCTGGTGCAGGCCCCGCCGGGCGGCATGGGGGTTTCACTGCGCGCTGCGGCGCGGGCCGTGGCTGACCATCTCAAGGGCTATCTGGTATTGAGCGTGGACCTGCCCTACCTGGATGCGGCGCATCTGCAGGCGCTGGTCAGCCTTTGGCGCCAGCAGCCGGAACGGCCGGTAGCCTCGGCCTACGCTGGGGCGGTCGGTATTCCAGCGCTGCTGCCATGCAGCTGGCGAGATCGTCTGCGCACATTGGACGGCGATCAGGGCGCACGCGAATGGCTGCGCGCCGAGCCCGATCTGGTTTGCGTGCGCAATGACATGCTGGCGGTGGATATCGACAGTTCGGAGGATCTACACCACCTTGGATAGCGAAGGTCGAGGGCCCAGGGTTTAGGGCTCAGGGCCCAGAAGAGCGTCGGGCATGCTGCGCTTTCGCAGGCCGCGATTCCCGTGAGCCGACCAAAAGCCGGATCCCCCGCCGCGCTCGATCTCCTGGGCCCTGGGCCCTGGGCCCTTCTCCAACGAGGCCCTTCCCGACCCGTCAGGCCCGCTAGGTGACAGTTGGCACCTCAAAGCCGTCACCTGCCCTGCGTATCATTGGCAACCTGTAGCCATCAGCAAACGAAGGGCCGCCATGAGCGAGACGTTGATTCAGTGCCGCGCGCTTTCCAAGACCTACACCCGCGGACCGGAAAAGATCGAGGTGCTGCAGCAGCTGGACCTGGACATCCCCAAAGGTGATTTCGTCGCCCTGATGGGCCCCTCGGGTTCGGGCAAGACCACCCTGCTCAATCTGATCGGCGGGCTGGACAACCCCAGCAGCGGCGAGATTCGGATCGGCGACAAGCGCATCGACCAGCTCTCCAGCAAGGCCTTGGCCGCCTGGCGCGCCGAGCACGTGGGCTTCGTGTTCCAGTTCTACAACCTGATGCCGGTATTGACCGCAGCGCGCAATGTGGAACTGCCGCTGCTGCTGACCGCGCTGTCGGCCGGCGATCGCAAACGCCGAGTGGAAGTGGCGCTGAAGCTGGTCGGTCTGGCCGATCGCGCCGGCCACAAGCCCAACGAGCTGTCCGGCGGTCAGGAGCAGCGCGTGGCCATCGCCCGCGCCATCGTCGCCGATCCCACCCTGCTGGTCTGCGACGAGCCCACCGGCGATCTGGACCGCAAGACCGCCGACGAGATCCTCTCCCTGCTGCAGACGCTGAACACCGAGCTGGGCAAAACCATCGTCATGGTCACCCATGATCCCAAGGCCGCCGAGTACGCCAAGCGCACCCTGCATCTGGACAAGGGCCAGCTGGTCGACGAACCGGGAGCCTGAGCATGCCTGCCTCCGCCCGCATGAACCCGCTTTTCTGGGCCCTGTGCCCTGAGCCCTGGGCCCTGAGCCCTGGAGGTGCACAATGAAATACTTCCGTCTGGTCCTCTCGCAGCTGTTTGCGAAGAAGACCCGCACCATCCTGACCATGCTCTCGCTGCTGATGGCCTTTTTGCTGTTCGGACTGCTGCAGGCAGTGAATGTGGCCTTCAATCGCGGCACCTCCATCGAGGGCGCCTCACGCATCGTCACCCAGGCCCGGGTGTCCTTCACTTCGGCACTGCCGTTGCGTCTACTGCCACAGATCGAAGCGGTCGACGGCATCGAAGCGGTGATGTATCAGCAGTGGTTCGGGGCGTACTACCAGGAGCCAAACCGGCAGATGGTGGCTTTCGCCGTGGATCCGCGGCGATTGCGCCAGGTGATCACCGAATGGGAGTTGCCCAGCGAGCAGTGGGACGCCTTTGCCAACACCCGCACCGGAATGATCGTCGGCAAGACGCTGGCTGACCAGTACGACTGGAAGGTCGGTGACAAGGTGCCGCTGTCGTCGAATATCTGGCCGCAGTCCGACGGCAATATGAGCTGGGCGCTGGACGTGGTCGGCATCTTTGACAGTTCCGATCCGGCCACCCAGCCGCAGCTGGCCTATCTGAACTTCGACTACTTCGATGAGGAGCGTCAGTTCGGCAAGGGCGGCGCCGGTATCTATGTCAGCCGATTGGGCGATCCCAAGGACGCCGAGCGGGTATCCAAGGAAATCGATCAGATGTTCCAGAACTCCACCGACGAGACCAAATCGCAGTCCGAGCAGGAGTTCAATCTGAATTTCGTGCGCCAGCTGGGCGACATCAATCTGATCGTCAGCTCCATCCTCGGCGCGGTGTTCTTCACCATTCTGCTGCTCACCGGCAACACGATGGCGCAGTCGGTGCGTGAACGCATCCCGCAGTTGGCGGTGCTGAAGACCCTGGGCTTTACCGACGGCACGGTGCAGATGCTGGTGCTGGCCGAATCATTTGTGCTGATCGGTATCGGCGCGCTGCTGGGTATGGCCGTCGCCACCGTGCTGGGCATGGGAATGGTGGGTTTTCTCGGCGGCTCGGGCAGCGTAGTCAATCTTCAGGTCTGGGCCTACGCGCTGGTCAGCGTGATCGTTCTGTCGCTGCTGGTCGGTCTGCCGCCGGCGTGGCGGGCACGGCGGCTGAAGATCGTTGATGCCTTGGCCGGACGATAAGGAGCGATAAGCGATGCTCAATCAAATTTTTGCGGTCACCGCGCTGAATCTGCGCAGTCTGGGCGGGCGCTTGGGGTCCAGTCTGGTCATCGTCATCGGCATCGCCGGGGTGGTCGGCGTGCTCACCGCGCTGCTGGCTATGTCCAAGGGCTTTGAGTCCACCCTGGGCAACACCGGCCGCGACGACCGCGCCATCGTATTGCGCGGCGGCTCCAGCGCCGAGCTCAACTCCGGGCTCTCTTCGGACAATGTGCAGGCGATCAAGGACACTCGCGGCGAAAGCGGCACGCTGACCAGTTCGGCGGAAATGATCGTGATCACCGAGTTTGCCTCCAAAGCGCGCGGCGGTTCCTTCAACGTGACCCTGCGCGCCGTCGAGCAAACGGGCTTCGATATCCGCCCGGAATTCCGCATCGTCGACGGCCGCAAGTTCGAACCTGGGCTGCAGGAGGTGATCGTCGGCAAGGATGCGCTGGCCTCCTTCGAGGGTGTCTCCATCGGCTCCAACATGCGCTTTAGAGGCGGTGACTGGGAGGTCGTAGGGGTGTTTGAGACTGGCGATTCGCACGACAGCGAGCTGTGGGCTGATCTGGCCACCGCGCAAACCGCCTTCGGCCGCACCGGCACTTCTTCGGTGCTGGTGCAGCTGGAATCGGCGGACGGTTTCGACGCCTTCGCTTCGGCGCTGAAGGAAGACCCGCGGGTCAACGTCGACGTCAAGCGTGAACGTGACTACTACAGCGGCCAGAGCGGCCAGTTCAAACGATTGATTGGCATCCTCGCTGGCGTGGTCGGGGTGATCATGGGACTGGGCGCGCTGTTTGCTGCGCTGAACACCATGTACGCGGCGGTCTCTACCCGCACCACCGAGATTGCCACCCTGCGCGCGATCGGCTTTGGCAGCATGGCGGTGGTGGTATCGGTAGTCGCCGAGGCGGTCGCCCTGGCCCTGCTCGGCGGGGTGATTGGTGCCGCGGTCAGCTGGCTGCTGTTCAACGGCTACACCGCCTCGACCCTGGGCCAGGGCTTCACCCAGGTCGCCTTCGAATTCCAGGTCACCCCGGATTTGATGCTGCTGGGTTTGATCATGGCCCTCATCCTCGGCTTTTTGGGCGGATTGCTGCCGGCCATCCGCGCCGCTCGCCTGCCGGTGACCGTAGCCCTGCGCGGCGCATGAGTACAACCGCCGATCCCTACCCGGGGTCGGCGCAGCTGCCGACCCTGCAAGCGCAGCGGCTGTGCCTGCGCTGGCTGCGCCAGTCCGACCGGGATGCCCTGTATACGGTGTTCTCCGACCCGGCGGTGATGCGCTACTGGAGTTCGCCGGCGCTGACCTCGATGGACGCCGCACAGGCCCTGCTGGAGCAGATCTGGCAGCTCTACGCCGACCGCCAGCTGTATCAGTGGGGGATCGCGCTGGAGCACAGCGATCAAATCATCGGCACCTGCACGCTGTATAGACTGGAAGCGCAGCATCGCCGCGCCGAGATCGGATTCGCCCTGGGCAGCGCCTGGCAGGGTCAAGGCTATGCCGGCGAGGCGGTGCGGAGGCTGATTGCGCACGCCGTCGACGACCTGAACCTGGCGCGACTGGAGGCCGATGTGGATCCGCGCAATGCGCCTTCGCTGCGCCTGCTGGAGAAGCTGGGTTTCGTGCGCGAAGGATTGCTCAGGGCACGCTACCGGGTCGCCGGGGAGATCCAGGATTCGGTGCTGCTTGGGTGGTTGAAGGGCGCGCCCTAGCCAAGACAGCCGATCCCCGTAGGATGTGGTGAGCGGAGCGAACCGCATCAATGGTGGTATCCGTATCGCGATCGATGCGGTTCGCTCCGCTCACCACATCCTACTCAAGCTGAAGGGCGAGCCTCAGGCTCGCATGGCACAGGGACGGCACGAACCGCCAAAGCGATTACGAACCGGAGTAGCGGTGACGAGCCGTTTCGGCGGGCTCACGCTTTGATCGGATGGGGCCGTGGGGATTTCGCCCCACGGCCCTTCCACACCACCGGACATGCGGGTCCGCATCCGGCGGTTGGGTCCGGCGGTGATCGGTCGGCTATGCCGGTGTCACCGCGGCTTCCCAG
>JAUIFV010000151.1 GCA_030430155.1 Gammaproteobacteria bacterium | reverse complement strand
CCGAGTCGCAGTTGCCTTCGACTACGGGGCCTTGGCTTACCCCGACACGGACCTCCACCGTGCTGTGTGTGTGCCCCTACGGGCGTACTAGGAGCCTGCCTGCAGGCGATCAGATCTTCCGGCTCGAAGAAGCCATCCGAAGAAGGCGTAGGCAGCGTATCGCCAGCAGGCTGGCTCCTACAGTCGAAAGCACAAGATTGCGCGGAGGACCGGGCGTCACGCCCCACAGCCTACAAATCAAAGCGATAGGCGAGCTTGAGCAGGAACTGGTCGTCGTCGCTTAGCGAGAACACGTCTTGCAGAGTGTCGTTGAGGCCGCGCTGCTGGTCATCAACCACAAAGCCACCGCGGCTGTAGACCGCGTAAAAGTCGCTCAAGGGTCCCAGGTTGTAGCGATAGCGCACTTGAAAGCCCAGGTTGCGCAGCTGGAAATCGGCCAGCGGCGCGTCGCTGTCGACCAGCCGGCCGGCGCTGTCCAGCCGCCGCGCCTGCTTGGCGGTGGCGTCGATGGCGATGGCTTGCAGCTTGATGCGCAGCTCCTGGCGTTCGCCGATGAACCAATTCAGATTGGAGTAGATCTCGGCGCGCTGGGTATCGAAGCTGCCCAGTTCGCGCCCCTGCTGCCACAACAGCCATTCCGGCTGCCGCCACAGCGTCAGCCCCAGATCAACGTCGAAGTGGTCATTGAGGTGCCAGCGGGGCTGGACGTAGCCATAGAACGAATTCCCACCCACCCCGTTCGGGAAGGTCTCCACACCCCACTCCCAGGCGAGGTGGCCGTCACCTTGGCGGGGTCGTTGTCCTTCCACGTACACCTTCAGGCCGCCTTCAATCGGCACAGCGCCGTTGCCGCGAGTAAGCCGATCATCGAATGCATCATCTCGCCAGCTAACGTAGACGAACAAGTTCCCGCCACCACGGAACTCGGAATAGCGCTGCAGCGCAAACTGCTGTGAAAGCTGAAGCCCGGCCGTGTTCTCGCGGTAGGTCCATTCCACTTCCCAGGAATGCGAGGAATACCGAGAGTTGGCGGGCAGATTGTCCTGCCGATACCCGGTTTCCCACTCAAAGTAGCGAAAGTCATTTCGCTCCTGAAAACCCAGATCGTTGAGCTCGAATTGATCGTCGGCGTACAGGGCAAAGTACTGCTGGCGGAAGGGTCCGGGCATATCCCAGTCGACTACTACGCCGGCCGCACTGCCGCTATTGTTGACCCCGGCTGTATCGCTGCTGCTGCGCATCAGCAGCGGGCGCAGCAGCCACTGCTCGTTCGGTCGCCAGCGCAAATCCGCGCTGGTGACTTCCGCTGAGCGGCGCAGGAAAGGCCGGTCTACGTAGCTGTGCATCAATCCCATGGTCAGCCGATCGAAGGCATAGGTGCCGCGCAACAGGCCCATGTCGCGACCGGCCTCACCGTCTTCGCTGGCGCCAAACACGCCGTAACCCAGTCGGCCAAAGCTACCGTTGGCCTTCACCGCAGCATGGATGTCGGCGGCACCGCTGCCGTCATCCAAGGTGCCGCCTACCCGGCGGGTGTAGAAGGGCCGCCCAAGGGCGTGATCAAGCTCGAAGTAGCTCTGGTTTTCGGTGAAAAAGGGCCGCTTGTCGTTGAAGAAGTTCTCGATGGCGCTGAAATTCACCACCAGCTCGTCGCTTTCGACCTGACCGAAGTCCGGATTGACGGTCAGCGCGAACTGATGGTTGCCGCCAGGCTTGTAGAACAGGTCGAAGCCGGCCTTGAAGTCGCTGCTGCGGTTGGCGAAATCGGCGCTGGTTACCACGTAGGGCGTGATGGCCAGCTGGCGGGCCTGGTACTGGTCGATTTCGATCTTGGCGAAGTCACTGACAAAGCGCGGATTGACAAAGCTCGCCCCGGGAAAGGCGAAGCGCTCGCCGGTGGCGACGATGACCCGGTCGAAATAGATGCCTACGGTGCGTCGCGGGGTGTGGGTATCGCGCATCTGCGCAATCGACCAGGGAATCAGCCATTCGGCCACATAGCCGCCGTCAAAATCGGCTACCGCATGCCCCCAGCCGGCGTCCCAGTCATCACGAAAAGCGTTTTCGTTGGTAATCACTTCGTCCATCAGATCGCCGGCTGCGGTGATGGTGAAGTCGTAGCCCACCCGCCCGTCGGCATCGAAATCGATCATCAGATTCATTCGATCGGTCGGCGCATCGCCGTCACGCTGAATGCGGGTGCGGGTCTGCGCAATCTGCGGCGGGTGCCAGGCACGCACTGCGACCGCCAAGCCTTCCGGCGTGGACAGCACGTAGGCTTCCGCGCGACGGTCCTGCGGCGCCGGAGCCAAGGTCAGTGGCTGCACCGAGACGAAGTCATCGAAGCGCTGTGCATCGGTCCACTCGGCGGGGTCGAAGACGCCGTCGATGGTGACTGCACTGGCGCTACTGGCCAGCAGAAGCAAGACCAGGGCGAGGCATGGACGACCTAGCAAGCAATGGGTGTGTTTCAACGGTCGTCCTTGCAGCCTCTGAGTCTTGCAACGGCCAACGGGAACCTTGATCGGCATCAGCTTTCGGACCAGGATGCCGCTACTGGCATAACCTGAAAAAGGCGCACGATGAAGGCTTCGTTTTCCGTCGCAATGATGACCCTCCTTGGCCTACTCGGCGCCAGTCCGGCCACAGCCGGCGAACTGTATAGCGTTCACGCGCAGCTGACCCATGCCGATGGTCCTGCATTGACACCAATGATGCTGGTTGAAGCAGGTAAACCGGCAAGCATGCGCGTGCAAGGTGACCCGGAGTACAGCTGGGAAGTGCGCCTGGGCGACGTAGACGCTGAGCAGGCGCAGGCCACGCTGTACATGGTGCTCGAGCTGGCCGAGGCAAGCTATACGCCCAGCCTGCGCGTGCAACTGGGTAAGCCGGCGCGACTAAGCATCGGTGAGTTGGCAATGGAGCTGGTTGTAGAGGAGCACCTGGACGGCCTAGGGCCCAGGGCTCAGGGCCCAGAAGGGCACTAACCTCTGGTTCGACCCTGCGTGGAACAGATCCGCTGCGCGGCCATTGCGGAACACCTGTCCCGCGAGCACCGCTACTGATCCAACATCCGGAGTGACATCATGCCGGCAAGATGCCGGCGCTCCTCAAGCGTGCCATGATGCGGCATCCGCCGTTGCCGAGCGCCGATCCGGGCGACTAAGTTCCTGGGTCCTACGCGCTACGCCTCGGGCCCTCGCCACTCATCTGCATTGCCGCGAGCACCGGCATCGCCAGCACCAATCCCCAGGTCAGCCAGGAGGCCAACGGGGAGACCAGCTGACCACCGACCAGGACCGGCGCGCAGATCAACAGCGCCGTGGCTGCGCCGAAGGCGGCGCCCATCCAGCCGCGGTCGGCCGCCGGTGGGCGGAACAGCACGGCGATCGCGAAGACGATGCCTGCAAGCAGGGCGACAAAGGGCCAGCTGATCACTTCCATGGCCCAGTGCAGCTCCGCCGGCCAGCGCGGATCGAAACGCTGCAGCAGATCGATGCGCACCCAGGCCAACAGCAGGCTGGCCGCGGCGAAGGCCGCGGTCAGCGCCGCGGTGGCCCGAAACGGCGCTCGGATCGCGGCACTATGCCGCCCGCCCTGGAGTTCACTCAACGCCATCAATTTGCTCTGCTTCAAAGCGATTCATAGATGAACTGCACCAGCTTTTCCGGTTTGATGAAGCCCACGCCCAGAGTCTCGTCGGTGGCTGCAGTAGGTTTGGCGCTGATCGTCTCCTGCAGACTCTTGCCGGCGTCCTTATGCGCTTTGACGGCGTCACGCCAGCTGAGCAACAGCTCATGATAGGCCGCCAGTCCGGCACGATCGGTCACCGGGCCGTGGCCGGGAATCACGGTGGTGTGCTCGTCGGCGATCACCAGTCCGTGCTCCACCGCGGCGATCATGCCCTGGATGCTGCCGCCAGAACTCAAGTCGATGAAGGGGTAGGATCCGTGAAAGTAGATATCGCCCATGTGCAGGATGTTGGCCTGCTTGAAATAAACCAGCGCGTCGCCGTCGGTATGGGCGTGGGCAACGTGTATCACCTGGACCTCGTTGCCATTCAAATGCAGGGTCAGCCCCTCACCGAAAGTCACCACCGGCAGCGCCGCCGCCGGTGACGGCGGCACCGCCCACTGCAGTGCCTCGATGAACTGGTCGCTGCTCATCCGTTTGCGCACGTTGTCGTGGGCGACGATCACCGCGCCGGCATTGGCGAGATTCTCGTTACCGCCGGTGTGATCGGCGTGCCAGTGGGTGTTGATGACAAAACGCACTGCGCCCTTACCGATCTGCTCCACCGCAGCCAGGATGGCCTCGCTCTGCCGGGCCCACTTGTCGTCGACCAGGAAGTTGCCGTCGGCGCCGCTGGACAAGGCCACGTTGCCGCCGTCGCCCAGCAACACATGGATGCCCGAGCCCAGGTCCTGGGTGGTGATCTGCGGCTTGGCCTCCTCGTCGGCCCACAACACGGCTGGTGCTGAGAGTATGGCGAAGAGCAGGAGCGTGGGCTTCAGATTCATGGCGTGACACTGCGCGTGATCGGGACCAAAACGATAGCGGCGGTGGTGATTGGGCACAACCTTGGTGGAGGGCACAGGGCTTAGGGCCCAGGGCCCAGAAGAGCTACTCACGACTCACGGCGGGCGACTTAGGCTCAGGGTAGCTGGTGATTGCCTCGGCGGGACGGGCCCAGGACTGCGGGATCGGGCAGGCTATTGATCTCCTGGGCCCTGGGCCCTGGGCCCTTTGCCCTGGGCCCTTGCAACAAGGCTGATGGCATCTACCCAGCAGCCATCGACTTTCAACGAAGCAGCCTCTGTGCGCCGCCGTAACAAGTCATCCGGTCGTCGCGGACGAAGCCCAGCAGAGTCAGATTGGTGGCCTGGGCCAGCCGCAGCGCCTGCGCGGTGGGCGCGGATACGGCGGCCAGGATCGGAATCCGTGCGCTGGCAGCCTTGTGCACCAGTTCGAAGGATGCACGCGAGGTGACCAGCAGCGCCGGGCTGCTCAGACCCTGCCTCGCCATGGCGCCAATCACCTTGTCCAGGGCGTTGTGGCGACCCACATCCTCACGCACCAGCAGGCCCTGTTCGGTGATCGCCGCCGCGGCGTGCAGTGCACCGCACTGCGCATTCAACGGCTGGCTGCGCGCCAGCTCGGTCATCGCAGTACTGATCGCAGTGGCGTCCAGTCGCGCTGCTGTAGTCAGAGCTGCCGGTGTACGCAACGCCTGGTCCAGGCTTTCCACTCCGCACAAACCGCATCCGCTGGCACCAATCAGGGCCCGACGCTGTTCCAGCGCAGCAAATCGGGCCTGCGGAATGCGCAGGTGCAGAATGACGCCGGATTCGCGCTCGACGCAGTCGACCACGCTGAGCTCATCGGCCGCACCGATGATCCCTTCAGCCAGCGCCACACCGACGGCATAGTCCTGCAGGTCCACCGGCGTAGCCATCATGACTGCGAAAGGAATGCCGTTGAACTGCAGCACCACCGCAGCCTCTTCGGCTAGACACTCCTCGCCGGCAACCGACTCGGCCGGCCCCAGGCGCAGCGCGTTGGCGGTGACCAAGGGCTTCATCGAAGGACCGCCCGCGCCGTGTCGGTGAGCCAAATCCGTTGGCGACCGGAGGCATAGTCCACGCGCAACAGCTGCAGTTCAGCCAATTCACTGATCAGACGTAGCAATTCGCTGCGCGGCATCGCCAACCGCTTGCAGGCACGAGCCACCGACAAACCGTTATTGGCCGCAACCAGTTCCATCAGCGCCGCAGTGCCTATCGCGTTCACCCGACTGATCGACGTTCGATGCGCACCGGGATCGCCTTGGAAGCCGGCGTGCCGGCCCGCTCGGCGACATGGTCCAGCGGCACCAGAGCGTTGGTTTCCGGGAAATAGGCGGCCAGGTTGCCCGGTGGGATCGCGTATTCGACCAGCAAGAAGTCCTCAGCTCGGCGCTCGCCGTCGTGCCACAGCGAAACCAGATCCACCCGCTCCCCAGACTGCAGGCCCAGCCGCTGCAGATCCGTGGCGCTGATCATCAGCGGCCGGCGCTCGCCACGGATGCCGCGATAGCGATCGGCGTCGCCATAGACCGTGGTGTTGTACTGATCGTGGCTGCGCACGGTCATCAGCTGCAGGGCATCACCGTTGCCGGATGGCTGCAGGGCGTGAGCGATAAAGCGCGCGCGGCCGCCCGTGGTGCGCCACTCCCGCTCCCGCGCCGGGTTGCGCAGATGAAAGCCGCCGGGGGTCTGCAGGCGCTGATTGAACCGGCCAAAGCCGTCGATACAACCTTCGATGTGGTCGCGGATGCGGTCATAGTCCTCGATCAGCCAGCGCCAGCGCACCTGCTCCTCGCCCAACGTAGCCGCCGCCAGTCGGGCCACGATGGCAGGCTCGGAGAGCAAAAGGTCGGAGGCGGGCGGATTGATGCCGCTGCTGATGTGGACCATGCTCATTGAGTCCTCCACTGTCACCCCCTGAGCGCCGCCGACCTGCTGGTCGATTTCGGTACGCCCCAGACAGGGCAGGATGAAGGCGTTCGCGCCGAGGACCAGGTGCGAGCGGTTCAGTTTGGTAGTGACGTGAGCGGTGAGGCGACAGCGGCGCAGCGCGGCGTGGGTACGCCGGGTGTCCGGCGTGGCCGCGGCGAAGTTGCCGCCCAATGCGAACAGCACCTCGACTTCGCCACGCTCCATCGCGGCGATGCTGCCGACCACGTCCAGGCCGTGCTCACGCGGCGGTGTGAAGTCGAAATGCGAACCTAGACGGTCCAAAAACGCGTCGCTGGGCTTCTCGTAGATGCCCATGGTGCGATCGCCCTGCACGTTGGAGTGACCGCGCACCGGGCACGGTCCGGCGCCGGGCTTGCCGACGTTGCCGCGCAGCAGCAGCAGGTTGACCAGCATCTGTATGGTTGCCACCGAGCGCGCGTGCTGGGTGATGCCCATGCCCCAGCAGAAAATGGTCGCCCTGCTGTCGCAATAGATCCGCGCCGCCTGTTCGATTTGCGCCCGGCTCAGGCCGGACTGCGCCTCGATCTCCGACCAGTCCGCTGCCTCACCCAGCTTGCGAAGCTGTTCGACCCCGGTGGTGTGCGCGGCGATGAACTCATCATCCTGCTCGCCCCAATCCAGCACGCACTTGAGCATTCCCGTAACCAAGGCGAGATCGCCGCCAATGCGCGGATTGAGATAGGTCGAGGCAATGGCGGTGCTGCCGCCGCTGAGCATCTCGATCGGGCTCTGCGGATGGGTGAAGCGCTCCAGCCCACGCTCGCGCAGCGGGTTGACGGCGACGATGCGGCAGCCGCGCTTGGCCGCCGCGCGCAGCTCACCGAGCATCCGCGGATGATTGCTGCCCGGGTTCTGGCCGAAGATGAAGATCGCCTCACAGCGCTCGAAGTCATCCAGCGTCACCGTGCCCTTGCCGCTGCCCAGCTGTTCACCCATCGCCACGCCCGAAGCCTCATGGCAGAGGTTGGAACAGTCCGGCAGATTGTTGGTGCCGTACAGGCGCACAAACAGCTGGTAGAGGAAGGCCGCTTCGTTGGACGCCCGACCGGAGGTGTAAAAGGCCGCTCGGTGCGGAGTGTCCAGCGCATTGAGCTGGGCGGCGATCTGCTCGAAGCACTGGTCCCAGGAACTAGGCAGGTAGCGGTCGCTGTCCGGGTCATATCGCAGCGGCTCGGTGAGCCTGCCTTGCGCTTCCAGCCATTGATCTGACTGCTGCGCCAGCCAGCTCACCGTGTGCTCGGCGAAAAAGGCCGCGCCGATGCGCTTGGCGGTGGCCTCCGCGGCCACCGCCTTGACCCCGTTCTCGCAGAACTCGAAGGTGGAGTGCGGATTTCGATCCGGCCAGGCACAGCCCGGGCAATCAAAGCCCTGCGGCCGATTGGCCTTGAGCATGGTCCGCGCGCCCTTGCCGACGATGCCTTCGCTGCGCACCGCGCGCAGCGAGCTGATCAACGAATCCCAGCCACCGGCTGGTTTGTTGTAAGGGCGTTTGCTCAATGGGCCGTGCTCGCAGCGATCACCGGAGCATTAAAGCCCGTTGACCGGGTGAGTTCCAGTCAATCGACACTTCAACTCAGACGCACCCCAACAATCACTTACAAGATCGAACTGTTCGCGTTGAGCGGATCTGCGATCCTCAAGCATCATCCAACCTGGAGAGCGCCCCATGGAGTCCACCGAGACCTTTCCGTGGTTGCTACTGGTCTCGCCGTTGCTGGCGCTGCTGCCAATCTACTTTCTGCTGCGCTACATCGGCCGCAAGACTCAGACCGAGGACTACGATAAGCGCGCCCATCGGCGCGAGGCGCTGAACTGCCCGCGCTGCCAGCAGCCGATGCAGCCCGGCTTGGCAATGCTCGGCCGGGGGCTGATCTGGCGCGAACCGGACGCCGTAGGCGCAGGCACCTTTGCGATGATCACCCAGGCGCTGCCCAACACCATCTCGATGAACATCCGCCCGGCCTACAACCGCGCCTGGCGCTGTCAGCACTGCAGTACCGCGGTGATCGACTATACGAAGATGGTCAAGGTCTCCTGAGGCAGGCATGCGACCCCGAATCTCAAGCTTGACCCGGATCAACCGCTAGCGAACCCAAGAACTTAGGATGGTTGGGGGTCGCCATTGGCCGATAGCGAGATCTCGCATGCGCAGAAACGAGGCCCCCTGATTGGACAGCGCAACCACACCGCCGGCAGGGCTGACCAGCGCCGAGGCAAAGGAGCGACTGCGCCATCACGGCAGGAATGTTCTGAGTCAACGAAGCCAACGCGGCCTGGGCGTCCTGCTGCGCGAGTTGTTCAGCGAACCGATGTTCCTGCTGCTGGTCCTCGCCGCGGCGATTTACCTGCTGCTCGGCGATCTCGCCGAGGGTGTACTGCTGGCCGTCTTTGCCGGTCTGACTCTGGGGCTGGTCATCATCCAGCAGCAGCGCAGCGAGCGAGCGCTGGAGGCACTACGCGAGTTGGGGGCGCCGACTGCGCGAGTGATACGCGATGGCCAGCTGCAATCCATCGCCGCCGCCGAGGTAGTGCCCGGTGATCTGCTGGAGGTGGAAGAAGGCGAGCGCGTCGCTGCCGATGCAATTGTTTGCGAGGCGCAGGGGCTGAGCATCGACGAATCCCTGCTCACCGGCGAGAGCATGCCGGTGCGCAAACGACCCGATGTCGCCGCCATCGGCAAGCATGCCGATCTGCTCCCCGGCGGCGACGATCAGCCCGGACTGTATGCGGGAACGCTGGTGGTTGCCGGCAACGGCCTGGCGCAGTTGGTGGCCACCGGCGAAAGCACGCGCGCCGGGCGTATCGGCGTTGAGCTGGCAACGATCCACTTCGAAGCCACCCGGCTACAGCGCAACAGCGCCCGACTGGTGCGACTGTTCGGGGTCATCGCGCTGCTGGTCAGTCTGGCCGTGGTTCTGCTCTACGGACTGCTGCGCGAAGACTGGATGCAGGGTCTGCTTTCGGCGATCGCGGTGGCCATGTCGATGCTGCCGGAGGAGTTTCCCCTGGCGCTGGCGGTGTTCTTTGCCATCGGCGCCTGGCGGATGGCCCAGCTGAAGGTACTGGCGCGACGCTCGGCGGTGGTCGAGACTCTCGGCGCGGCCACCGTGCTGTGCGTGGACAAGACCGGCACGCTGACGCAGAACCGGATGCAGGTGCGCGTCCTCGACAACGGCGACTCGACCTTTGATGCGCAGTCGGACAGCACATCGCTGCCGCAAGGCTTCGACGCCATCGTCGAATACGGCTGGCTGGCCTCGCGCGCCAACACCCCAGACCCGATGGATCGTGCGGTTGGCGAGTTGATCCAGGCCGGCGGGCGGGAATTGCTGCATGACGACTGGCCGTTGATCCGGGAGTATGGCTTGACCCCTGAGCGGCTGGCTTTCTCCAGAGTTTGGGATGCCGGTGAGCAGCGCCATATCGCCGCCAGCAAGGGTGCGCCGGAGGCCATCGCCGAGCTCTGCGGACTCGACAGCGCGAAACGGCAGCAATGGCTGGATCGAGTCGATGCGCTGGCCGCAAGAGGGCTGCGCGTGCTGGCAGTCGGCGCTGGCCGGCAGCGTGGAGCGCGCAGCGAGCAGCTGACGGACTTCGATTTCCGCATTGCCGGACTGATCGCCTTCGAGGATCCATTGCGCGCCAGCGTGCCGGCGGCGATCGCCACCGCCCACGCGGCCGGGATGCGCGTGGTGATGATCACCGGCGACTTTCCGGCAACAGCCAAAGCAATCGCCACCGATGCGGGGATTGCTACGGCCGAGGTGCTCAGCGGTGCGGACCTGGCAGAGTTGGACGACCAGACCCTGGAAGCGGCGGTGGCATCGACCAGCGTATTTGCCCGGGTACAACCGGCGCAGAAGCTGCGTCTGGTCGAGGCGCTGAAGCGGCGTGGCGAAGTCGTGGCGATGACCGGCGACGGCGTCAACGACGCGCCGGCCCTGAAAGCAGCCCATATTGGCATCGCTATGGGCGTGCGCGGCACCGACGTGGCCCGCGAGGCGGCTGGTCTGGTGCTGCTGGACGAAAACTTCGACCGCATCGTCGCCGCGGTGCGCATGGGCCGGCGTATCTTCGACAACCTGCGCAAGGTGATGCTGTACATCGCGGCAATTCACGTGCCGATTGCCGGCCTGGCCCTGCTGCCGCTGTTGTTCGGCTGGCCGCCGATGTTTCTGCCCGCCCACGTGGTGTTGGTGGAGATGATCATCGACCCGATGTGCACGCTGGGATTTGAGAGCCAGCCGGCCGAGCCCGGGATCATGAAGCAGCGCCCGCGACCGATCGACGAGGCCTTGATCGGCCCGCGCCAGCTGATGGTGGGCGCAGCCCAGGGGCTGTGGCTGTTGCTGGCGGTGCTGTGTGTCTACGTGTATGCCGGAAGCGCCGGGCTCACCCACGCTCAGGCCCTGACCGCAACCTTCGTCGCACTGACCGCGGGCAATCTGATGCTAGTGCGGGTCAATGCGACTCGACGCTCGGCACTAAGCGGTGCCTTTGGGCGTGGTCAGCTGCACTTCTGGATCATCGCCGCGCTGGCCGGCAGCGCCGTTGCGCTATGCATTGGCGTACCTGGACTGGCACAACTGTTCGGCTTTGCCTGGCCGGGTCTTAGCAACCTGCTGCTCGCCGCGGTGGTCGGCGCGCTGGCGGTGCTGCTGCTGGATCTGGGCAAGCGCTTTGCCTCGCTGCGCCGCCTGCTCGGGGAGCAGGCCGAGCAGGATGCGCCCGAGCGAAGCTGATTAGCCCGGAGTTTCATGAGTGTTTGTTGCGAGAGCGTTGCAGAGCCTATCGTAGGGAGCAGAGCGCGCCACAGCACATCGAAGGCGGTCGCAGCAGAATACTCATGCAACTGCGGGTTAGCGCAGGGTTCGATTGAATAGGGCCAGCGTCCGCGCCCAGGCCTTGGCCGCAGCCGCCTCGTCATAGCGCGGCGTGGTGTCGTTGTTGAATCCATGCAGCGTGCCGGGATAGGTCACCGAATCATAGGTGACCCCAGCGGCCTTCAGCGCTTTCTCGTAATCGGGCCACGTCGCATTCACGCGCTCATCGTTTTCGGCGAAGACGATCAGCATCTCGGCGCGAATGTTGGGCACCTGATCAGTCGGCGCAGCGCCGCCGTAGAAGGCCGCACCCGCTTTCAGTTCGGGCACCTGGGTGGCTAGGTAGTTGGTCATGCTGCCGCCATAGCAAAAACCCACCGCGCCGACGTTGCCGTTGCCGCCCTCAAGCCCCCGCAGCCAATGCGCTGCGGCAACAAAGTCGGCCCGCGCCTTGGTCTGATCGACGGTTCTGAACAGCGTCCGCGCCTGATCCTCATCACCGGGGTAGCCGCCGACTGAATTGAGCGCGTCCGGAGCAAAGGCGATGAAGTTGTCCACCGCCAGCCGGCGAGTGACGTCCTCGATGTGAGGATTCAATCCGCGGTTCTCGTGGATGACCAACACTAGCGGTAGCGGCTGCTCGGCCTTGGCCGGCCGGACCAGGTAACCGCGGCCTGTACCGTGCCCGTGCGGCGCAGGGAAATCGACGAATTCGGCCTTGATCCGGGCATCGTCGGGGGCGACCTTCTGCGCTTGCGCAAAGCGCGGCGTCAGCGCGGCCAGCAGCCCCATCGGCGGCAGGCCCAGCCCGCCGATCCAGGCGGCGAGTTCCCGCGGCAGGCCGGTGAAGCCCATCGCCTTGGTCAGAGCCGCTGCACCGGCCAGGATGAAGGCGATCATGCAGGAGGTGCCGGTG
>JAUIFV010000150.1 GCA_030430155.1 Gammaproteobacteria bacterium | reverse complement strand
ACCGCTCTTGATCTTCTGGGCCCTATGCCCTGAGCCCTGGGCCCTATGCCCTGGACCGTCAACCCAATCCCAACCCACGCTAAGCTACACACCACCTTCCTATCCCCCCTGCCACACTGCACCTATAGCCAGCCAACAAGGGCCCCCGCATGTTCATCAAACTGACTCTGGCACTGGCCACACTGGGGCTATTGGGTTTCGGCGTCGCCATGCTGATAGTGCCGGCCCAGCTGCTTGCGCCGGTAGGGTTGGAGATCGAAGGCGGCGCGGCCTTCACCGAGATTCGAGCCTTCTACGGCGGTCTGGAAATCGGCCTGGGGCTGGCGCTGCTGTTCTGCCTGCTGCGTCCGGCGCTGCATCGGCAGGGTTTGCAGCTGAGCGCGCTCTGCTATGGCTGTGTGGCGCTGACCCGTGCGGCGAGCATGCTGCTTGAAGGTGTAGGTGGGGTTTTCTTGTGGGTCGCGCTGGGATTGGAGACGGTGCTGACAGTGGCCAGCTTGGTCGCCATGCGCAGTCTGGCCGCGCGATAGGACACGACCAGGGAGTAGGGCCCGGGAAGAGCCCCGGTTAGACGAGTTGTTCCGGCAGCTCAATCTCCACTGCAAAGTCCACGTAGAATGTCGGCCCGATGCCGCGACTAGGCGCGGCCAACCGCCAGCATTGCTGGCCAGTCATCTCCACGCGGAATGCCGTCATCGCCAGCGACGCAATTGAAAGCATCAACGACCTGCCAGCATTGCGCCGCATCGGCTGGCACAGTGACACGCTGCCCGTCGCAGAGCAGTCTGGCGACCGTCTGTGCCGCGTGGTGGCGCAGCATCGAGCCAGTCTGGACGTCCACGACGGCGCCCACAGCTTCAGCGCCAAGCCCATTCCCAAGCTGCGCCACGCGCTGGGCGATGCCAGTCAGCGGCCGACCGTGGGCGACTGGGTGTGGGTGCGCGCGCAGGCCGACGAGTGGCACGTGGTTGAGCTGCTGCCGCGGCGCAGCGTGCTGATCCGCGGTGCGGCGGGTGACCGCTATGGCCGGCAGTCGCTGGCCGCCAACGTCGACAAGGTGCTGATCGTGTTCGGCGCCGATCGCGACTTCAATTTGCGCCGGATCGAGCGCTACCTGACCCTGGTCGCCGGCAGCGGCGCGACCGCGCTGCTGGTGCTGACCAAGATCGACAAGTTTGAAGGTGAGCAGATCGAACAGCAGCGGCAGGCGCTGTCCCAGTTCGATGACGTGCCGCAGTTTGTGGTCAATGCCAAGGACAGCGCCAGCGTCGCGCCGCTGCGCGAACAGCTGGCCACGGGCGAAACCGCGGTACTGGTGGGGTCCTCCGGTGCCGGCAAGAGCACCTTGACCAATCAGCTCGCCGGTGTGGACCTGCGTACCGGCAAGGTGCGGGATCGTGACGGCCGGGGGCGCCACACGACGGTCACCCGGCAGCTGGTGCAGCTCCCCGGCGGTGCCTGTTTGATCGACACCCCGGGCCTGCGCGAGATCAAGTTTACCGGCGAAGAGCAGGCGCAGACCGCGCTGTTCGACGACATCGAGGAACTCGCCGTTCAATGCCGGTTTCGCGACTGCCAGCACGAAAGCGAGCCGGGCTGCGCGGTACAGGCGGCGGTGACTGCGGCGCAGCTGGATCCGGCCCGCCTTCAGAGCTGGCGCAAACTGGCCGTAGAACGCGCCGAGCGTCAGGCGCAGGCCGAGGAGTATGCGCGGCGTCAATCGCGCAAGTCGGCGTCGCGAAGTCGATGACGGGTTTGCGCCACAAAGCGATCTCGATCCCGCTCATTGGTCAACGTCGGCGCGGCAATCTGGCAATTCGCTGCCCGGTTGAGCAGCGCAGCGCCGATCCGGCCTATACTTGAACCTGCCATGAGCAGTGACCACGCCCAATCGTCCAAGCCGCCCCTGGATCTGGATTGGCTCAAAGCCCTGGATCTGAACTTTCCGGCTGACGCAACCGAGCTCGCCATTCCCGGAGTGGAAGAGGCGACGGTGCTGATGCGCGAGCGGCGCTTTGATTTGTATGGGCAGATGGCCGAAGTCAGCGACAGTTTCCTGCGCCATTTCGGCGACGGAGAGCAGGCGCGATTGAAGCGGGTACAGGATGCGCTGGCGCTGAGCTTTGCGCGGATGGCCTCGCGCCACGGCAGCTGGGGCCATGATCTGCATCACTATCACAACGAAGGCCACGCGCTGGAACTGCTCAACGGTCGCTTGGTGCGGATCCGCCAGCAGTTCGGCTGGGAGGCGCTCAGCGCCGAACGCTGGATACTGATGGCGCTGTTTGCCACCTGTCATGATTTGCGTCAGCGCGAGACGGTCGATTATCTGCGCGGGGTGGGCGCCAACGAACGCGCCAGCATCGCCGAGGCCTTCCGCATTCTCGACGTCTGCGGTTTCGACCGTGTCAGCGAAAGCAACCTGTACGAAACGCTGGGCTGGATGATTGCCGGCAGCACTTTCGACGCTCGACCGGTAACCAGCGGGCCATTCAATACCGCCGAGGACGCCGCCTCCGGTGGCTGTCTGGCGCCCAAGCTGGTGATCAAGATCCGTAACGAGATTGGTCCATTGGCGGAGCAGCCCAAGTACGCCGAACGCTTCGAGCTGATGCTGCTGTCGGCTGATCTGGATACGGCCAACGTGGGCGAGCCTTTTCTGTCGCTGGTCGGCAGCGCGGTTCGTTTGGCCTTGGAGCGGGAAATGCGCAGCGGCCGCGACGTGGCCAGCGTGGAATCGGCCGAGCCGGTGTTTGACTTCCTGACCAACGGTCAGGAGCACTATTTCAACAACTTGCACCGCTTCGTTTCGGAGATGGGTGACAAGGTCTTTGGTCCCGGTAAGGAGGCCAACCGTGACAAGGTCAAGGCGCAGGGGGTGCGCATGCGCGAACGCTACGCCGATCGATTGGGCGAGCTCAGCGGGCAAAACCTGATCGACGCCTATGTTGAGTCGGCCGCCGAGCTGGCCTGAGCCCGCTCCGCGGCAACGCCCGTCGGCCCGTCAGCAATGAGCACCAGCGCGGTACTGCAGCGCCGCCTTTGGCGCGATCGAGCCTTTCGCGGCGCCCTGGCGGTGGCCGCGGTGAGCAGCGCCGCGGCGCTGTTGGCGGTGGTCGCATTCTTGCTAGCCGGCGCCCTGCCGCTGCTGGACTGGCGCGGTCCGGGACTGAAGCAGCTGGGGACTCGCAGCCTGGACGCGCGGCCGCGGCATCTCAGCGTCGGGCGGCCAACGGCCAGCACACCGTTGCTCGATCTGCTGCTGGCCCGGCCAGGCGTGCCACAGTGCGCGGAGGTGGGCGGTCGGATGGGGTGCTATCGCAGTACGGTTGCGCGCCCCGACCTTGCAGCCAACGGCACTGGCGCGCAGATCGAGTTCACGCTGCAGCGTTGCGCCGGCTGCACCATTGCCGCGCAGGATCGGGCCGTTGCCGAAGTGAGGCCGGGTCAGGTCGCCGTTCTGCTCAGCGACAAACGCTCACTGCTGCTGGCCGACAGCGCGGCATCGCTCAGTTTGCTGCGTCCGCACCGAGATCAGCTCGGCCAGCTGCAGCTGCAGGTCGAACCCAGCTGGACCCTGCCGGGTGCGGCGCTGATCGCACTGCATCGTATCGGCGATGCCGATCGGCTGCTGGCGATCGACGCAGACGGCGCTCTGAGTTTGATAGACGCCAGTCAGCGGCGCTGGCACGACCTGGCCGAGCTGCAGGTAGATACCCGTAATGACGCGCTGTTCGCCGCCGAGGAGCAGATCTTCCATTGGCGGCAGGGCGAGCTGCGGCACTATCGGCTAAGCCGGCTCGACACCCCACCGCTGCTGGATCTGTGGCAACCGCTGCAGGTAGCCGGGCAGTCGAAGCCGGCGGCGCTGTGGCAGCCGCACTCGGACGACGGCGCCGGCACCCCGCGATTGAATCTGTGGCCGCTGCTATTGGGTTCGCTCAAGGCCGCGCTGCTCGGCCTGCTGTTCGGTGCTCCGCTGGCGGTGGCCGCGGCCATGCACAGCGTGCAATACCGTTCAGGACTGTGGCGAGACGGCATCAAGAGCAGCTTTGAACTAATGGAGGCGGTGCCGACGGTGATCCTCGGGTTGATCGCCGGCCTGTGGGTGGCGCCTTGGCTGGATCAGCACCTGGGCGCGGCACTGGGTGCGGTCCTGGGCTGGCTGCTGCTGATGGTGCTGCCCGGCGGCGACAGACACAGTGAGCTGAGCGATCGCAACCGCGCCGCGCATAGCCTGGTTCGCTGCGCACTGGGCCTGATGCTGGGCGGCTGGCTGGGTAGCACGCTGGAGTCGCAGCTGCCTGGCGGGCGCTTGACCGCCTGGATGCACTCGACCTGGGGCTGGTCCTACGAGCCCTACAACGCCGTGGTGGTTGGATTGCTGGTCGGGCTGGCGATTGCGCCGATGATCTACAGCCTCAGCGAAGAGGCCTTGCGACGTGCGCCGGCCGGGTTGCAGGAGGCGGCGCTGGCGTTGGGCGCCAGTCGCCGCGACACCTTGTTCGGGCTGCTGTTACCTACCGCGCTGCCGGGAATCATCGCCGCCTGCCTGCTTGGCTTCGGCCGCGCGCTGGGTGAAACCCTGATCGTGCTGCTGGCCAGCAACAACGCACCGATCGCCGATCTCAATCCGCTCTCCGGGCTGCGCAGCATTACCACCACCTTGGTCCTGGAGGCGCCCACCGCGGTACCCGGCTCGGTGCACTACCGGGTACTGCTGCTGGCCACGTTGCTGCTGATGGCGACCACCATAGGTCTCAACCTGTTGGCCAACCGCTGGCGTGCGCGGATGGCGCGCAGACCGCCCCGGCTGCGCCTGCATGTGGGGCGTAAGCAATGATCGGGCGCAGCCTGGAACGGCTGGCTGGCGGCGCGCTGGCGCTGCTGCTGGGCGCGTTCGCGCTGATCACCGCAGCGGTCGTTTATCAGGGCATCGCCGCGCTGGTGCCGCCACCGCTGCTGCAGCTGCAGCTGCATGGCGGCGAGCAGGTCAACGGCTTGCTGCTGCGAGAAACCGAAACCGAGCTGGAGCTGCTGCTGGAAGTGCGCGCAGCCAAACCCAGCTGGCGACGCCTGCAGCGCAGCCAGATCGTCCACCGCAGTGCCCCCGAGTCGGCCTGCCTGCTGCACGCCAGCGATGGTCGGATTCGACTACATGTTGATTGCACAACGGCCGCAGCAGCGGCTGATCCGGAGACATGGACGCGGAGCTATCCCAACGCCGGCGGCACCTTGGCTCTGCAGCGCTGGTGGCAGGCCGCGCGCGATTTTCTGCTCGCTCCGGTACGACCGGATGGTCAGGGTGGCATCGGCAGTGCGCTGGTCAGCACGCTGGTGCTGGTGCTGCTGATGACCGTGCTGGTGGTGCCGTTGGGGATCGGTGTGGCCCTGTATCTGGCTGAGTATGCGCAGGACACCCGGCTGACCCGGGCCTTGCGTCTGACCGTGGCCAATCTGGCCGCGGTGCCGCCGGTGGTGTTCGGGCTGTTTGGTCTGGGCCTGTTGGTACACGTTTTCGGTAGCCAACTGGATCAGTGGCTGTTTGCCGAGCGCCTGCCCAGCCCGACCTTCGCCACCGGCGGGCTGCTCTGGGCCTCGCTGGTGCTGGCCCTGCTGACCCTGCCGGTGGTGGTGGTGGCCTGTGAGCAGGGGCTGCAGCGGGTGCCGATGCGGCTGCGTGAAGCCTCGCTGGCCCTTGGCGCCACGCGCAGCGAAACCGTGCTTCGGGTGCTGCTGCCGGCGGCGCGCCCGGCGCTGCTGACTGCGTTCATCCTCGCAGTGGCCAGGGCCAGTGCCGAGGTCGCCCCGCTGCTGTTGGTGGGCGCAGTGCGCTATGCCGCGCGTCTGCCGGTCAGTAGCGAAGCGCCCTTCGTGCATCTGGAGCGGCCGTTCATGCACCTTGGCTATCGGGTCCTGGACCTGGCGACCAGCAGCGCCGGCGGACATTTCGCCCTGCAGCAGGCCTTCGCCTGCGCGCTGGTCCTGCTGCTGCTGGTGCTGGCACTCAACGGCGCGGCAATTGCCGCACGCTTTAGACTACGCGCTCGCTACCGGGATCTGGGAACGCCCTGAATGACGCTGGCCCTGCAAACCATCGAGCTGGGACTGAAGGTGGCCAAGCGCACCGTGCTGGAGGGTATCTCGCTGGACTTTCCGACCGGCTCGGTGACTGCGGTGATCGGACCCTCCGGCTGCGGCAAGACCAGTTTCCTGCGCTGCCTGAACCGTCTGACCGAGCTGTGGCCACAGGTCACTCAACTCGGCCAGGTGCTGCTTGGCGGCGTCGACGTACAGCGCAGTGGCATGCCCTACCCGGAGCTGCGCCGGAGAGTGGGGATGGTATTTCAGCGCCCCAACCCCTTCCCCGGCACGGTCTACGACAACGTTGCCTACGGCTTGCGCCTGCATCAGCGGCCCGGTCGCAGCGAGTTGGATGACCGCGTCGAGGCAGCGATCCAGAGGGTGGGCTTGTGGGCGGAGGTGCGTGATCGACTCGATGAAGACGCATTGGCGCTGTCGCTCGGCCAGCAGCAGCGGCTGGTGATCGCGCGCGCTTTGGCGGTGGAACCGGAGGTGTTGTTGCTGGATGAGCCATCCTCGGCGCTGGATCCGATCTCAACGCTGCGCATCGAGGCGCTGATCACCGAGCTGAAGAACCGCTACACGCTGATCTTAGTCACCCACAACGTTCAGCAGGCCGCGCGGGTGGCCGACTACACCGCTTTCCTCTACGGCGGCCAGTTGCTCGAACACGCCGAATCGGTGCGTTTGTTCACCAACCCGCAGCGCCAGGAAACCGAGGATTACATTACCGGTCGTTATGGTTGAGTACACCAAAGGTGCGCTGACATCGCGGGCCGCAAACATGGATACCTAGGTCTGCGACCCTCACGCTCAGGAGGGCTGATCAAGACGGTTGCGGCGGGCCCGGATCATTGCCGCCAGCACGTCCGGCGCGTAGTCGAAGGAATCGTAGTAGAGCCGGTCGTCGGGGAGTCCTGCGGCGACGAAGGCGTGTCTGCCGGCATCGATCAGCGCCGGTGGGCCGGACATGTATAGATCGAAGCGAGCCAGATCGGGGTGGTCTGCCAGCACCGCTTCGTGGACCAGCCCCTGGCGATGCAGCGGGTCGTCGCTGGCGCCCTCGCTGAGCACCGCCTGATAGTGGAACCAGGGCTGCGCCTGCGCCCATAGGCGAACCTGATCTTCCAGATACAGATCAGCCGCAACCCGCGCGCCCCAGTACAGCTGCACGCTGCGCGAGGGCGGCTGTTCCAGCCAGCGTTCGACAATGGCCTTGATTGGCGCAAAGCCGGTGCCGCCGGCGACCAGCAGCAGCGGCCGGTCGCTGTGCGCGCGAGCCACAAAGGTACCCAGCGGGGCCTCCACGCGCAGCACGTCGCCGACCGTCAGGTCGCTGAACACCTGCTCGGTGAAGCCGCCGCCGGCCACCCGGCGCACGTGCAGCTCGATGACCCCGTCGGCGCGCGGCGCGTTGGCGATGGAAAAGGCCCGACGCCGGCCGCTGGCCAGCAGCACGTCCAGATATTGTCCGGGCAGATAGGCCAGCGGCTGGCCGTCGGCGGGCAGCAAATACAGGCCCATCACCTCCTCGGCCAGCTGCTGCATCCGGGTCACTCGCAGATCCAATTGGCGCAGCGGAATGTCACGCACCGCATCGACTTCGCGGATCGCCACCTCCAGATCGCTTTGCGGCACCGCCTGACAAAGCAGCACCTCGCCGGCCTCCAGCTCATCGGGACTCAGCGCATCGGGCGGGTTGTAGGGATAGCTGACCTTCCCCGCGATCAGATGACCGCGGCAGCTGCCGCAGCGGCCGGAAAGGCAGCTGTAGGGCAGTGCCCGATCCTGCCGTCTGGCCGCGTGCAGCACGGTTTCACCGGCGGCCACGTCGACCCAGGCGTCCGAACCGATCAGATGGACCCGATGCCGACTCATCAGCCTCTCCGCACCACCGCCAAGGTCAGTCTAGAGATGCAAACCAGGGCGCCCGCCTCGTCGCTGATGCGGATCTCCCAGACCTGGGTGCGCCGGCCCACATGCAGGGCGCTGGCGACACCAGTGACCCGTCCGGCGCGCACCGCCTTGAGGTGATTGGCGTTGATCTCCAGCCCGACCACCATCTCGTTGTCCTCCACCATCAGCTGGCCGGCCAGGCTGCCCAGGGTTTCGGCCAGCGCCACCGACGCGCCGCCGTGGAGCAGGCCAAAGGGCTGGGTGGTGCGTTGATCGACCGGCATGCTGCCGCGCAGGCCGGTCTCGTCGATGGCCTCGATGACGATGCCCAAGTTTTCCACCATGGTGTTACGCCCGGCCTGGCTGAGCTGTTCGACGCTCAGCTGGCGCTTCCATTGGGCCATGTTGTCTCCTGTGGCGAGTGGGGCGCTCATTAGACCAGAATTGAAGTGTCGATCAGGGTGGCGTATCGGACAAACCCGAGTGCACGCCGGTCTGCTGCAGCAGTTCAGCCATCAGCCGCGTCGCCGGACCGGCCAGGTCGCCGTCAGTCTGCACCAGATGCAGCCAGACGTGGCGCGTCGCCTCGGCTTCCATCGGCAGCGCTTTGAGTCTTCCCTGTGCCAGCTCATCGCTGATCGACGCCTGGGCCTGCCAAGCAAAGCCCAGGCCCATGCACAGCGCACGAATCGCGGTGGCCTTGTTGCTCACCGTCAGGCGCTGCTCGCTGCCCTGCCAGCCGCCGCTGCGGGTGCGTGCGCTGCCGGAGTCGCGAATCATCACCTGGCGATGCTGACGCAGATCGGCATGGCTCAAGCGATGGCCCAGCTGATGCAGCGGATGTGTCGGTGCCGCGACCGGAATCAGCCGCACCTGGCGCAGCGGCATGCCGTGGAAGCCGGGCGGCAGCTGTGAGCACACCGCCAGATCCACTCGTCGCTCCAGCAGCGCCTCGTCGGTGCCGCCTAGCACCGATTCGTAGAGCTCGACGCGGGTCTGCGGGCAACGCTGGCAGAAGCTGTCGATGACCTGCAGCAGCTCCCAGGTGGGATACAGCACCTCGACGCTCAATCGCAGCTCGGCTTCCCAACCGGCGCCCAGGTGGCGCGCGGCGCGCTCCACCGCGGCGGCCTGTTCGACCAGCTCGCGTCCTCGCCGCACCAGCGTCGTGCCGGCGTCGGTCAGTTCAGCCTTGCGGCCGTGGATCTCAAACAGCGCCACATCCAGCAGCTGCTCGATCTTGTGTACCGCATAGCTGATCGAGGACTGGGTCTTGTTGAGGGCCTGCGCGGCCTGCGCATAGCCACCTTGATCGACTACGGCGACCAGCGCACGCCACTGATCCAGGGAGATCTTCGGGAAGGCATTCATCGGGTAATTATCGAATGATTCGATAGTAGTTAGCGAATTTATCCGCTTTTTTATCGTTCTGCGCGTTGTTTTAATGACGTTCAACCCAAACGCGGAGCACCCCCATGAGCAAGCCCCTCCTGCTGCAGATCACCGCCAGCATCCTTGGCGAGAACAGCCAGTCGACCAAGCTGAGCAATGACTTCGTGGCCCGCTGGCGCCAGCAGCACCCCCAGGGCAGCGTGCAGGTGCGCGATTTGGGTGCACAGCCGCTGCCGCATTTTGATGCCGACTATCTGGCCGCGCTGTCTACGCCCGCCGATCAGCGCAGTGCCGAGCAGGCCGCTCGCGTGGCCCAGGCCGATGCGCTGATCGCCGAGCTCAAATCGGCGACGGTGCTGGTGCTGGCGGTGCCCATGTACAACTTTGGCGTACCCTCACAGCTGAAGGCCTGGATCGACTATGTGGCCCGCGCCGGCAGCACCTTCCGCTACACCAGCAATGGGCCGGAGGGGCTCGCCGGCGATCGACCGACCGTGGTCTTTGCCGCCCGCGGCGGTCAGTACAAGGACACGCCCAACGACAGCCAGACCCCGTATTTGCGCACCTTTCTGAACTTCATCGGCATCAACGACATTGAGTTCGTCTACGCCGAAGGACTGGCGGTAGCCGAGCGTCAGGCGCAGTCGCTGCAACAGGCGCAGGCCAGCGCCGCAGCGCTGCTGGACAAGATTGACGGACTCAGTGCGCAGGCAGCCTAGATCGGAGAATCAGCATGAGCGAAAGACAACTACAGCGAATCATTGCATCAGTAGCCGCCTCCGACGGCGCCGGGGTCAAACTGCGGCGCAGCCTCGGTGGCCAGACCGGCCAGCGTCTGGATCCCTTCCTGATGCTGGACGAGTTCTATTCCGATGATCCCAACGACTATCTGGCCGGCTTTCCCTCGCACCCGCATCGCGGCTTCGAGACGGTCACCATCATGCTCGATGGGCACATGCAGCACCGCGACCATATGGGCAACGAGGGCGACCTCGGTCCCGGCGACGTGCAGTGGATGACTGCTGCGCGCGGCATCATCCACTCGGAGATGCCGCAGCAGACCGACGGCCGGATGCGCGGCTTCCAGCTGTGGATCAATCTGCCGGCGGTGGAAAAGATGAAGCCGGCGGCCTATCGCGACATTCCCGCCCAGGCCATACCAAAGGCTAAGCTGGACGGTGGCGGCATCGCGCGGGTGATCGCCGGCAGTCTGATCCAGGACGGCGGCGCCACCGACGGTCCGGTACAGGGCCATAGCACCGAACCCGTGCTGCTGGATCTGGATCTGCCCGCCGCAGCCGAGGTGCGGATTCCGCTCCCCGTCGAGCACACCGGCTTTGTCTATCTGTACGAGGGCGATGTCCTCGTCGGTGATGCGACGCAGTCCTTACCGCGGCGCGCCGCCGGTGAGCTGGGACGTGGCGATAGCGTGCAGTTGACCGCTGGCGAGCAGGGCGCCCGACTGCTGCTGCTGGCTGCCAAGCCGCTGCATGAGCCGGTGGTGCAGTACGGCCCCTTCGTGATGAACACCCGCGAAGAGATCGAGCAGGCGGTCAACGACTATCAGCGTGGGATGTTGACGGCCTGAGTGTCGATGAGCCTGCGCCGGTGAGGCGGCCGGGCTCGTCTACTGATTCACTGCCCGCTCCAGCGCGCCGTCAATCAGCGTCCCGGCGAACTGATCGGTCTTGCACTTCGTTACGCGTGTCCTTCTGATTGAGTGAGAGAATGGACAAAGTCCACGCACTAGTGTGTGTCGAACACACACGTCCGCAGGGTGCTGATGAAACAGTTCTTCGAGAGTGTATTGGCCTTCCTTAAGGTCGCGGCAGCTTGCCTTATCGTTGCCCTTCTTGGTCTTGCGGTTGGTTACATGTTCCTGCTGTATGCGCAGACTCACAGCGCGCAGACACCGATGACGTTCAAGGAGAAGATGAACTTGGCGCAAGTAGGTGTAATGACCGTAGGGCTTGCGTCTCTTGTGTTGGTCGGGTTGCAGTTGCGAAGTACATCCAGGTGGAACAAGCGGCTCAGCTTTCATCAATTCTTCAAGGAAGTCCCGGAGCTACCAAAGAAGGAGAAGTTCTCGGCGTTGGCCGATAAGCTGAACATTGACGACGTTCATCTGGGGAGCCCTTTGAGCAAAGAGGGTGCGAAGTCGATTCATGATGACAAGCAAGCACAGATGGTTGTCATGGATTATCTGAATGACTTCGAAGAGTTTGCTTTCGCCGTAAGGTCTGGACTTGTAGACGACACGTATGCCTATACATTAGAACAGTGTCGTGTGATGAGAGCTTGGGTGGTTTTTGAGCCTTGGGTCATGGAATTACGCAAGACAACCATGTACGCTAACGCCTATAAACAGTTGGAACTTCTGGCCAAGATGTGGCTCAAACGTGCTAAGAAAAAAGGTCAGAGCAACGTTCCGCAAATCTGAGGAGTGACGAAGATGCGATCAAAAACAGGGTGGTAGTGCCCGAATAACAGACAAAAAAGCCCGGCAGTGCTGGGCTTTTTGCTGTGTGGACAGTGCGTTAGATTGCACCATACAACTGTTCGCGAATTGACCGCGAAACCTGAGCACACGTCGTCCGAAATAAGCGTGAACCAACTGAACGGTGCCCTGTGTCGAGACCAGCCGGGCCTTACTCGCCCTGCCTTGCAATGCAGCATGCAGCTGATCCGATACTTGAGGGTCCCATGTACAAGCTAGTCCACCGTCTCCAGGCACAGCCACAGCCAGTCGCGTGGCCAGTGGGCTAACTAGCTAGGATCCGGCAGGGGCGAGTATCAACGACTACTAGCAACGGCGCTCGCGAATGATCAAGCCGTCAGCCGCCATTAACGTTGATGCGGTTCGCATTCGCTCATCACAACCTTCTATGACCCCACCCGCTGTCAAGAGCTGCCGAGCTCTGTTGCTTTCGTCTTTGCTGTCTGCTGTTGCTCTGTCCTTTGGTTTTCTAACGCTCAACTTCTCGGGATCGGCA
>JAUIFV010000149.1 GCA_030430155.1 Gammaproteobacteria bacterium | reverse complement strand
ATCGGCAGGTCGCCCAAATGGCCGACCTGCCGATGGTTCATCTGTCCAGCTGGTACGACCCTTACGCGCTGACGGCGACCGAGAACTACCTTGGCCTCAAGGCCGGACGGCGCGGGCCGGTCAAGCTGGTGCTGGGTCCGTGGACCCACGGCCAGCGCTCCAAGACTCATGCCGGCGAGGTGGATTTCGGACCGGCGGCAACGCTGGACGGCAATCTCGCTCCCGATTACCAGACGCTGCGCCGTGATTGGTTCGACGCTCATCTGCGCGGTGCCCACAGCCGCTACCTGCCCGAATCCGTGCACTATTTCCTGATGGGCGGCGGCAGCGGATGCAGGAACGCCGCCGGTCGTTTGGATCACGGCGGTCAATGGCGTAGCGCAAGCGACTGGCCGCCGCCGCAGGCGCGTGAACGGGCCTTCTACTTGCACGCCGATGGCGGTTTGGGCGCCGAGCCCGAGGTCGTCGCATCAACGCTGGGCTACTGCTTCGATCCGGCCGATCCGGTGCCCACCATCGGCGGCGCCACCGCATCCGGCGCACCGCTGATGCAAGCCGGCGCCTTCGATCAGCGCGAGAGCACCGCGCTCTACGGCGCCACCCAGCCCGGCCGCGCCTTAGCCGATCGCTCGGACGTGTTGGTGTTCCAGACTCGACCGCTAACTCAGCCCGTCGACGTCGTCGGCCCGGTGCGGGTCCAGCTGTGGGTGTCCTCGTCGGCGCTGGATACCGACTTCACCATCAAACTGATCGACGTCCATCCGCCCAGCGCCGACTATCCGGATGGATTCGCGATGAACCTAAGCCACGGCATCCTGCGCCTGCGCTTCCGCAACGGCTACGAGCGACCGGAGTTGCTCACTCCCGGCCAGGTCTACCCGATCACCATCAGCGCCTTTCCCACCGCCAACCGCTTTGCGGCCGGTCATCGGATTCGACTGGACATTTCCTCCAGCAACTTCCCGCATTTCGACGTTAATCCCAATACCGGCGCGCCGGCAGGTGTGGCCAGCGATCCGGTGCTGGCGGAGAATCGTGTGCATCTGTCGCCTGAGTGGCCTTCGGCGCTTTGGCTGCACCTGCTAATGGTCTGAGTGCAACAGCTGTCAGCGCGACGATTGTTCCCAGGGGTTCACCAGCGTTACGCCGAGGCCGGAAAAGTCGGCTGTGTTTCGAGTCGCCAGAGCGCCGGAATGGATTAGCGCGACTGCAGCGATCATGCCGTCTGGCGCCGAGACCGGCTGGCCGCGGCGAGAGGCCTCACCCATGAGTTCACCGTAGACGAGCGCGGCTTCATCAGTGAATGCAAAGATTCGACCGGCGAGTCTTTGCAGCCAGTGATCCAGCCCCAGTTGAAGTCGTGTTGCGCGTTGATCCGGGCGAATCTTGGCGATGCCGAACGCGATTTCACCAACGACCACAGAGGAAATCGCCAGTTCCGCGTCGTAGTGCTGCAGCCAGCGCATGACGTTGGCGTCAGGCTTTGCTCGAAGCGTTTCCGAAACGACATTGGTATCGACAAATATCAGAGCGCAACTCCGGTATGCGGCTGGCGAGACTCCTTGATGACCGTTTCCAGATCGATGTCAGTGCCGCAATCAGCGGATAGTCGAGCGTAGAAAACATGCGCAGGTTCTTTTCCCGTTTGCGCACTCTCATAGGCTTCCAACGCCCGCTCAACGATCTCAGCCACGGATTTTTGTTCCCGTTTCGCCAGCCGGTGAGCCAAGTCCCGTGCTCGAGCGCTGCGAACGGACAGTTGAGGTTCTGCCATTTGATCGATCCAGGAGTCACGACCACTTCAAAGTACTCCCAAACGCTGCTGCCATCAAGATGGCAGGTAGTCCTTTAGGAGCCTGGTGCTGGACCCGCGTAGGCCGTAGTGACCCGCGCCTGATCTGAGGTGATCGCGATGGCGGTCGGCGGGTCTCTGCGGCGCTTTTCACAGGTGAGACCAGGAGCGCCGCTGAATCCGATCGCTGAGCTTGCAGGCAAGTACCGGCATCCGGTTCGATCAGATACAACAGCCTACGTTCTCGACGATGGTGCCGACGGGCGAATCGCTCGCCCGTCGGCTCTTGCGGGTCTACTCGTAGCGCAGCCCCTTCTCCTTGGCCTGCTTACGAATCGAGCCAAGGATCTGATAGTCCAGCGATTCCTCGGCTTCGGCGTTGTCGCGGAAGGCATCATCCAGGTACTGCTGACGCTGTTCGGCCAGGCTTGCCAGGCTGCTGCTCAGTTCCTCGCGCTTGGCCTTGGTTTCGGCCACTGCTTTGGCGCGGTCTTCACCATCCAGCTCGCGCAGTTGCTCGGGCAGTTCGTCGGCATCCAGCTTGGCCAGATCGACTCGGCCCTCTTCCAGATCGGCGACCAGCTCGCGCTCACCCAGGAAATTGGCCGCGCCGGCTTCGGTGCTGGCGTTGAAGGCGGCGCGCTGGGCCAGACTGCTAACCGAGCCGCTGGCATGCAGCTTGTCGGTGGCGGCGGTCTTGGCGGCGGCGCGTTCCAGCTCTTCGGCATTGCCATAGAACAGCCGAGTGGCGTCCAGCTCCTTGGCCAAGCGGGCCATTTCCTCGTCGAAAGGCGTCGCCAGCGCGATGGCGTCACCGCCCTGGCCGACCTTGAAGTAGTCGCCCTGACTGAGCGCGGCGATGCGCTGCCACTCGACCAGAGTGCCCGGGTTCTCCCCGGCTTGAATCGTGTTGATCATGATGCCCTTGGCCGCAGCCGCCTTGATGGTGACCGGATACTTCACGTCGTCCGGGTAATCCATGTGCGGCTGCGCATCGCCAACCAGAAACACGACCTGATAGGCGCTGTCGTCCTGACTCCAGCTGATCTTGTGAACGGCGTCGTAGAGCGCCTGGTTGACCGACTCGGGTCCGTCACCGCCACCCTGCGCCTGGAAGTCCATGAGCGTGGCATACATCGAGTCCAGGTCCTCGGAGAGATCAACCACCTTGGTCACGTAGGCGTCGCCGCGATCCCTGAAGGCGACCAGGCCGATGCGCAGCTGCGGCTGCGGTTGGGCGTTGGCCATGTTGCGGGCGATCGACCAGATGTTGTCCTTGGCGGCCTGAATCAGGTCGCTCATGCTGCTGGTGGTGTCCAGCACAAAGACCACTTCCACCAGCGGCTTGGCAGCGGGTGCGGTGATTGCCGCCGCTGGCTTGGCCGGTTTGGCTGGCTGGGCGACGCGCTGGGCGCCGGGGTAGGCGTAGACGACCACGGCAGTGGCCAGCAGGATGGAGGAAACGAGCAGTTTGGTTTTCATTGCGAAACTCCTTTAGTGGCGAGGGGATCAGTGGCGCACCGACAGCCGGCGCAATGCGGCTTCGGCCTGACGCGCGGCGGCGTCAAAGGGGTCGATGGAGCGGTCGTGGCGGGGCGCGGCGCTGGCCTTGGACAGGAAGCCGTGCAGCGCCTGGACCAGGAAGTAGCACCACAGCGACAGGAACAGCGAATGGCTGTGGCCGGCGGCGACGACGGCCGAGATCAGCGCCAATCCAGTCAGCCCGGCATCGGCCAGGGCCGGCAGCATGCGGCGGTAGCTGAACAGCGAACGCAGCAGCCAGATGAAGCCGGCCGGCAGGATCAGCCAGGCGCCGAGCGAGGGATTGAACAGCAGCAGCGCACCAGCCAGCGCCATCCAGGCGGCGGCTGCGAGCAGGCGACCGCTGCGGCCGCTGGCGGTGCCCAGCAGCACGGCAAGGTAGGCGGTCGCTGCCGCCAGCAGACCCAGCCGCAGCGCGGTCGCGCCGCCCAGCATGGGACGAGTGAACTCGAAGATGATTGCGGTGGCGGCGCTGATCAACAGGGCCAGAACGGTTTCCCGCCAGAAGCTGCTCATGACGTCCTCCGTTGCTGCAGTTCGCGCAACAGGGCCAGATCGACGTCGGCTTCGGTCACGGCGAAAGTGTCCGCGTCTTCCGACTCGCTCTCAGGGGTCGGGATGTCGAACAGCGCCGCCTTTTGCTGCAACTCCGTCATCTGCTCGGATCGAGTGGCCAGCCTGGGCCTGAGCTCAGCGATCTCCGCGTCGAGCTGAGTCGCCTGCTGCTCCAGCTGGGCACGCTGGCGCTGCCGCAATAGTCGTCGGCGCAAGCAGCGACGAATCAACTCGTCGTTCTCGGCATCGAAAGAAAGATCCAGCTCCTGGTTGATCTGCTCGATTTGCTGGTCAACCTGCGCGCAGCGCTGACTGATACGGCTGCGCTCGGCCTCACGCTGCTGCAACTGCCGACGCAGATCGGCAACGGCGGCTTCCATTTCCCGCAGTGACTGCTTGAGCAACGCGGCGGGTTCTTCGATGCGGTCCAGGACCGCGTGCACATCGGCGCTGAACAATCGGCTGATGCGGGTGACGATGGCCATTGGCGACTCCTTGGTTGCTGGGGTGCAACCATGGTCGGACGCCGAGGGCGCACGCTGTAGGCCGGTTTATGCAAACTCTGCGCGGCAGTGTTTACCGGGAATTTACCCGTGGCTAGGGCCGATGCGGGTTAGCATCGTGGCCATGAGCGACAAGCCCACGCTGCTGATCGTTGAGGACGAGGCCGCCATCCGCGCCGGCCTGGCGGATGTGTTTGTCTACCACGGCTACGACGTCGAGGCGGTCGCCGACGGTGAGCAGGGCATGCGTCAGGCGTTGAGCGGCCGCTTCGACCTGATCCTGCTCGATGTGATGCTGCCGGTGCACAACGGCTTCGAGATACTCGAAGCGGTTCGTGAGCACGATCGCGAGCAGGCGGTGATCATGCTGACCGCCAAGTCCACCGATGACGATGTGGTGCAGGGGCTGTCCCTGGGCGCCGACGACTACGTCGCCAAGCCCTTTTCGGTGACCCAACTGGTGCTGCGGGTGCAGGCCGTGCTGCGGCGCACCCGAGGTGACCCCAACGCGCCGCAGCGGCTACGCCTGCGTCCCGATTTGGAAATCGACCCCGGCAATCTGTGCGCACATGGCGCCGACGGCGAAGTGGCGTTCACCCGCCGAGAGATGCAGCTCCTGGAGTATCTGGCAGGGCATCACCAGCGTGCAGTGCCGCGGCAGGAGCTGCTGCACAAGGTATGGGGCTATCCGGCCGATGCCGATATAGAGACTCGCACCGTGGACATCCACGTGGCCAAACTGCGCCGCAAACTGGAAGTCGATCCGGCGCAGCCGCAGAGCTTGATCACCGTGCGTGGCGGCGGCTATAGACTGGTGTTGGAGACCTAAGCCGTGCCCCGGTTGCTGCGTGCCGATCAAGATCCGCGACGTTTGCGCTGGTTTCTCGGTCTGCTGCTGCTGGCGCTGGTGGTGCCCAGCGCGGTGTTGATCTGGCAGACCCGGCAGCAGCTGCGCTTCGAATCGCTGCATCAGTACCGCACTTTGGCGGTGGAGATGGGGCAGCGCATTGCCGCCGAGCTGGCGCGGCAAGTTGCCATCGAAGAGGCGCGCAGCGACAGCGAGTACGCCTATCTGATGGTCGCCGGGGATCCCGCGTTGTCCAATCTTATTCAGCGCTCGCCGCTGGCGGAGATCGACCGCGGCGACCGCTTTCCCGGTTTGCTCGGTCACTTCCAGATCGACCCCGACGGTCGCTTCTCCACGCCGCTTCTGCCGCAAGGGTCTGCTCAGAACAACCCGGCGCTGGGCCTGGACGCCGATCAGCTGGCGCAGCGCCAGCGCCTCAGCCAGCACCTGCAGCAGGTGCTCGGCAGCAATCAGCTGCTGGCAGACTCGACCAGTCAGTCCAAAGCCGACGAGCTAGCCCCGGCAGCGCTGGCCAAGGCCGAGGAAGCCGATACCGGTGACTTGGCAGAGGGCGAAAGCGCCGCCGTTCCGGTCGGGGCCTCGCGCGGGCAAGCCGCCTTCGATCAGCTGGCCAACCAGTCGGTTGCAGAGGTCGGCAACAATCTGGGTCGCGTCGATGAGCTGCGCTTGAATCGCGACTACGCCGATTCGGACAGCGTGCAGCAGCGCCAGCTCGGCGAACAGCTGGAGCAGAAGCTGTTGGTCTCGGCATACCGAGGCAAGCGCAAGGAGCGCAGCGCGTTGCTGGGCGACGTCGATGAGCTCGCCGAGCGCCAATCCAGCGCCGAGCCGCTGCGGGTGCAGATCTTCGACAGCGAGGTCGATCCACTGGCCTTTGCGCTGTTGCCCAGCGGCCACGGCGTGCTTTATCGCCGGGTTTGGCGCGATGGCCAGCGCACCATCCAGGGGCTGGTTTTCGAACAGAGCGCGTTCTCGACGGCGCTGATTGAGCAGGCCTTCGTGGGCACCGCATTGTGGGAGATGAGTGATCTGGTGCTGGCCTACCAGGACACCGTACTGCAGGTCATCGCCGGGCAGCGCTCGCGCGACTTCTACCCCGTGAGCACGCTCTCTTCCGCGGCGCAGGTAAGGGGAGAACTGCTGCATCAGACCCAGCTCGCTGCGCCACTGGAAGGCATGGCGCTGATCTGGAGCATCCGCCGCCTGCCGCCGGGCCCGGGCGCGCAGATCATCAATATGGCCAGCGTGGTGTTGGCCGCCGTACTGCTGATCGGTTTCTGGCTGCTGTACAGAGCCGGCATGCGCCAGATTCGTCTGGCCAGACAGCAGCAGGACTTCGTTTCGGCGGTCAGCCACGAGCTGAAGACGCCGCTGACCTCGATACGCATGTATGCCGAGATGCTGCGCGAGGGCTGGGCCGGCGAGGACAAGAAGCGCGGCTACTACGACTTCATCCATGACGAAAGCGAGCGGCTGTCGCGACTGATTGCCAACGTGCTGCAGCTGGCACGTTTGGAGCGCAACGCGCTGAAGTTGGACTTGCAGACCCGTTCGGCGGACGAGTTGGTTGACATGCTGCGCAGCAAGCTGGACACGCAGATCGAAAGAGCCGGCTTCAGCGTGGACTATCGGCTCGACCCCGAGGCCGCTCGGCGACGGCTCAACGTCGACAGCGATGCGCTGTGCCAGATGCTGATCAATCTGGTCGACAACGCGCTGAAGTTCGCCCACTCGGCGCCGCAGCAGGAGTTGGATATCGCAATCAGCGCGACGCCAGACGGCGTGCAGTTCAGCGTGCGGGACTACGGTCCCGGGGTGGCCAAGTCGCAGCTGAAGAAGATCTTTGAGCTGTTCTACAGACCGGGAGACGAGTTGACTCGGGAAGCGCTGGGTACCGGGATAGGGCTGGCTTTGGTGCGTCAGCTGGCGCGAGCAATGGGTGGGGAGGTCGACGCCGTCAACCGCCAACCGGGCGCGGAGTTTCGGATTCGGCTGCCTGCGCTGGGTGACTGAGAGCCGCATTTGGACTGACCCAGTTCGCGCCTTATGATGAAGTAGTGTTCGCACAGAGGGATCACCATGCTGGCGAAACGGCTGATCTGCGGTGGCTTCCTGGCACTGACTTTGGTCAGCGTCGACAGCCTGGCCGAGCAGTCAAGTCTGACCGCCAGTGGTCGAGTCGATTCCACCACGCTCATTTCGCTCGCTGCCCATCTTGATGCGGACGGCTACCTGCGGCTTCCAGCCGAATTCAGCGGTGGCCTGGATCCACGCGGTTATCAGCTCGCCGACAGCTCGGCCCAGGGCCTGCGCTTCGTGCCGAATGGCGCGTCTACGGCCAAGCTGTTCGGCGCTCCGGATGGCTGCAACGGCCGAGTGTGGGCCTTGGCCAGAGCGGCAACCGGGTTGATCTATCTGGGCGGCGAGTTCAGCGCCTGCGAGGATGTTCAGGCCTCGTCGATCGTTGCCTACGACCCGAGTTCAAGGCGTTTTCGCTCCTTGGGTTCCGGGTCCTCCAATGGCATCAATGGAATCGTCTACGCGCTCAGTACTCGCGGAGCGGAACTCTACGTGGGCGGGTCCTTCTTTGAAGCCGGAGGCGTAGCCGCACGGAATATTGCGCGCTGGGATGGGAGCGCATGGTCGACGCTGGAAGAGCAGGGCTTCAGCCTTGATTCGATCGTCTATGCGATCGCCACAAGCGCAAACCTGATCTACGCGGGGGGACGCTTCGAACTCGCAGGCAACCGGCCGGCCAGTCATGTCGCCGCCTGGGATGGTGAGCGTTGGATGGCATTGGGCCAAGGCGCACAGCAGGGCGTCGATGATGAAGTCTACGCACTGTCGATTGATGACGACGGCAGTCTGGTCGTCGGCGGTGCGTTTACAGCTGCCGGTGGAAGCGCTGCCAATCGCATCGCCCGCTGGGACGGTCAGCGCTGGGCCAGCGTGGGGGTCAGCGCCGAGAATGGTCTCAGCGGCGAGGTGACCGCGATCCTAGCTGTTGATGGTCAGCTGTACGTAGGAGGACGATTTGATTCCGCGGGGAGTACATCGGCCAGTCTGATCGCACGCTGGGACGGTAGCGCGTGGCACTCATTGGGCTCTGGCATTGCGCATTCCGTGGCGCCAGCTCCGATACCGGGAGTGACCTCTTTGGCATGGCGAAATGGGCTGCTCTATGCGGCCGGCTTCTTTGATCGCGCCGGTAGCGTCAGAGCCCTTTCGCTTGCCGCTTGGAACGGCACGGACTGGGCCCGATTGGGGGAAGGCATAAGCAACGACGGGAGTTTTCCGTCTGCTCACGCCGTACTGGCCAGTCCCGAAGGAATCTACGCAGGCGGCGTCTTCCAGAAGGCCGGCGACCTTTTTGCTGCCAATGTCGCGCTTTGGAACGGTACGGGCTGGGCCACTGTCGGGCAAGGTGTGGGTCAGGGCGTGAATGGGGACGTGCGAGCGATCGCCGTTTTAGGAAGCGACATCTATGTCGGCGGCACGATGACCCGAGCTGCGGATATCGAGGTCAATGGCATTGCACGATGGAATGGCAGTCGCTGGTTCGCGCTCGGAACGCCGGCAGCCAATGGCGTTGATGGATTTGTGGACACGCTGTCCACGGACGGTCAACTTCTTTACGTGGGTGGGCTCTTTTCTAACGCTGGGGATGTACAGGCTGAGAACGTTGCTCAGTGGGACGGCCAAAGCTGGTCTGCGTTGGGCCCTGGGCTTTCTGACGGTTCGGTATTGGTCATGCTGTCCAATGCCGGTCAGCTGTTTGTTGGTGGCAGCTTCGGTCGGGCCGGTGACATTGAAACGAACGGGGTTGCACGCTGGGATGGCGCGCAATGGCACGCGTTGGATGGCGGCGTGGAGGGCGGTGCAGTGTTTGCGCTGGCGTTCCTCAACGGCGACCTCTACGCTGGTGGCGGCTTTCGCATTGCGGGCGGGAGCGACGCCAACCGAGTTGCACGTTGGGACGGATTGAGCTGGTTTGCCCTGGGCTCAGAGAGCGAAAACGGGACCGACAATACCGTTACTGCGCTGGCAATCTTTGGCGGCCAGCTTTTCGTGGGCGGCAGCTTCAGCGACGCAGGAACGACCGATGCGCGCCGAATCGCGCGCTGGGACGGCAGCGACTGGTTCAGCTTGGCGAGCGGACTGAACGGTGGTCGCGTCCGATCCATGGTGGCCAATGAGCAAGCGCTGTTCGTGGCGGGTGACTTTGCGCAAGCGGATGGGATGCCAGCCAACGGGCTGGCAATCTGGGACGGGTCGTCTTGGACTGGGCTGCTGAATGAGCTTCCGCGGCGGCAGTCCATAGACGAAATGGTGTTGGCCGGTGACACCCTCGTCTACAACGGTATCGGTCTGGTGCAGACCCCGCTACCGGACCTGCTGAGCGTCGCTGCCGACGGCACTGCGGCGAATGGTTCCGGCTCTGCAGCGGTAGTATCGCGTTTTGGCGTTAGAAGCGCCTTCGTCTCCAACGCCTCAAACCTCACTGCCGACGACCAGTTGGGGCGCAGCGACGTGTTCGTGCGCGATCGCGGTAGCGATACCATTACTCGCGCCAGTGCCGTGATCGAAGCGCTGAACGGCACCGCGGAAGACTTCTTCGAGCCATCGATCAGCCCGACCGGCGGCAGCGTTGCCTTCGCCGGCTCTTCCGGTCAGGTCTACAGCAGCAGCGGCGGCTTGGGCCGCACCGCCAGCAGCAGCGCCGCCGGCGAGCCTGGCAACGGCAGCTCCGGCGCGCCGATGGCGGCCGACGACAACCGGGTCTGGTTCCAGACCGAGGCCACCAATCTGCTTGACGGCATCGATGGCAACGGCTCGGTGTCGGACATCGTGTTGAAGAATCTGCAGACTGGCGCGGTCACGCTTTGGTCGCAGAGCCCCAGCGGCGAACCGGCCAACGGACCCAGCTTCGCGCCTTGGGCGAGTGTGGACGGCACTGCCGTGGCTTACTCCACCTTGGCGACCAACCTGAGTGATGAAGCCCGGGGAGCGTCGGCTGCCGGCAAGGGTGCGGTGCAGCAGGCGATACTGAGCAGCGTCGGCGGACTGGGCCGTAGCGGCAGCTACCTCAGCCGCAATCTGAGCACGGGCGAGTTGGGCAACGGCGACAGTACCAATGTGCGCCTAAGCGCCGACGGCCGCTACGGCGTGTTTGAGTCGCTGGCCAGTAATCTGGTTGTAGGCGACAGCAACGGGGTCAAGGATGTCTTCATGTTCGAAACCGATGGCCGCCGGCTGATCAGTCTGCGCCGAGTGTCGGTCTCGCGCATTGGCGCTCAGGCCAATGGCCCCAGCCGCAACGCCAGCATCACCGACGACGGCGCCTATGTCAGCTTCGAGTCCGATGCCGACAATCTGGTCGAGCTGGATCTGAACGGGGTCAGCGATGTGTTCGTTTATGCCACCGGCAGCGGCGACATCATTCGCCTGTCGGGCAGCGTGGACGGCGAACCGCCCAACGGTGCCAGCGGCCAGCCGAGCATTTCCGCCGACGGCTCCACCATCGTCTTCGATTCAGCGGCCAACAATCTGGCCGCGAATGACAACAACGGTCTGCGCGATGTGTTTGCCGTCGATCTGCAGGGCAGCACCGCCAACGCCGCCTTCGGCGCCGAGCTCAACTACAGCTACACCTACTGGAATCCGGCCGAGCCCGGCTGGGGCCTGAATCTGCAGCATCAGGGCGATCTGCTCTACGGCACCTGGTACAGCTACGCGCCCGACGACGGTCTGGTGATGTTCCTCACCGTTGAGGCCACTCTCAACGCGGACGGCAGTTTCAGCGGTCCGGTGTACAGGGTTGCCGGTACGCCCTTTGATCAGATCAACGGCATGCAGGCCTTCACCGCCATTGAGCAAATCGGCACTGCCAGCATGGTGTTCGCCGGCGACGGTGAGCTGAGCTTCAGCTATCAGCTGTTCGGCGTCAGTCAGACTCGCCAGCTGGAGCGCTTCGTGTTCAGCAGCGATCCACCGGTGTGTTTCGGCACCACCGCATCAAGGCTGCCGGCGAGCAACTACTCCGATCTGTGGTGGAATCCCAGCGAGGCTGGCTGGGGCCTGACCCTGGCCCATCAGGGCGAAGCGATCTTCCTGCTTTGGTACACCTACGGCGTCGGCGGCCGCGATCAGTGGGTCAGCGCTTCACAGCTGCTGCGGCAGCCCGACGGGAGCTTTGCCGGGGCTCTGCAGCGACCGCTAAGTGGCGTCCCGCTGCCGGATATCAGCGGCCCAGCTACGACCTTCCCGGTGCCGCAGGCCGGCACCGCTACGCTGCGTTTTAGCGACGGCGAAACCGGCGTATTCAGCTACGCTCTGGACGGAGTGACCCAGAGCAAGGCCATTCAGCGCTTCGTGGTGGTGGGTGCCGATCAGGCCAAGCCGCTGTGTGCGGACTAGCTGTCGGTCCTGTGTCTACAGCGGCAGCTGCTGCTGCGAGTAGAACTCGCGGCGCAGACCGCTGATTGGGTCGATGAAGTCAACGCGGTGGGCGAGCAGCTGTAGCGGAGCACCGCCGCTATCACCGCCAGGCTCGGCCAAGACCGGGTAAAGCCTATCGCCGCAGATTGGCGCGCCTAGCGCGCTCATGTGGACACGCAGCTGATGCTTGCGACCGCTGACTGGGGAGAGCCTATAGCGGTCGATACTACCGTCGCCGCCAAGACTTTCGATCAGGCTTTCGCTGTTGGTGGGACCGGCAACTTCACGCATGCGGAAGAAGGGATCGCCGCGGACGATACGGCTGCGTCGGGTGTGCGGCCAGCTTTGGCAGGGCAGGGCTGGCGCCAGCGCAAGATAGCTCTTGCGGATCTGTCGCTCGACAAAGAGTCGGTGATAGGCAGACCGCGATTGCGGCAGCCGGGAGTACAGGACCAGCCCGGACGTATCGCGGTCGATGCGGTGCAGCGGCGCCAACTGGCGATCGCCGGTTTGCCGGATCAGCTGCGCCAATAGGCTTCGAGCGGCATAGCGACCGGCGGGCTGCACCGGCATCCCGGCCGGCTTGTCGGCAACCAACAGATGATCATCCTGATGGACAATGACCACCGATGCTTCGCCTCGCAGTTCAAGTTGATCCAACTCGCCAGCGACTTCACGGTAGTAGTGGATCAGCATACCCGGCCGAGCCGCTGCGTCGAAGCGCAGTGGTCGGCCTGACTGGTCCAGCACCCGCTGCGCGCGGCAACGGGCTTGCCAATCGTCGCGGGATATCTTCGGGAAGCGGGCGTACAGAAATTCGCCGATGCTGGATTCCAGGCTGCCTGCTTGCAGATTCATGGGAACCCGAACCCGGCTCGCCGGCACGCCGTCGATGGGGTCAGGCTTGCGTGGTTGTCGATTCAAGGAACTCGCTTCACTGATCGCTACGCCCAGCT
>JAUIFV010000148.1 GCA_030430155.1 Gammaproteobacteria bacterium | reverse complement strand
TGCTCGTCGTCACCATAGCCCTGCTATGCCTCCTCCTCGCGCCTTGCCTCAGGAAAAAATCCATCGGAACTAAATTCAACGTAATTGCGGTTCACCACACTAGCTACCATTCAGCTGAATAGCGCTATTCGGCTTCGCGCGCAAAAATCATCCCCTCATCCCGAAACGCCTTGAATTCCAGCGCATTGCCGGCCGGATCGCGCACGAACATGGTTTGCTGCTCGCCGGGCAAACCCGCGAAGCGGGTGTAGGGCTCAATGACGAAGGGGACGTTGGCCTGACGCAGGCGCTGCGCCATGGGCTCGAACGCTTCCCAGGGCAGGATCAGGCCGAAGTGGAACACCGGCACGGCCTTGCCGTCCACCGCGCTGCGCGCCTTGACCGCCGCGTCGTCACTCAAGTGGGCGACGATCTGGTGGCCGTGGAAGTCGAAATCGATCCAGTGCTCGCTTTCGCGGCCCAGCGCGCAGCCGAGGACACCGGCGTAGAAGGCGCGCGCCCGTTCCAGATCATCGACCGGAAAGGCCAGATGGAATCGCGGCCGCGGCGCGCTCATCAGGCCGCGTCCTGCAGTCCGTAGCTGGCCAGCAGCGGCTCCAGCTTGGGTTCGCGACCGCGGAAGGCGGCGAAGGATTCGGCGGCCGGGCGCGAGGCGCCGACGGCGAGGATTTCGCGGCGGAAGCGGGCGCCGGTGCCGGGATCATCCAGGCCGGCTTCGGTGAAGGCGGCAAAGGCGTCGGCGGACAGCACCTCAGCCCACAGATAGCTGTAGTAGCCGGCGTCGTAGCCGCCGGCGAAGATGTGGCCGAAGGCGTGGGCGAAGCGGGTCCACTCTGGCGGACGGACCACCGCGACCTGCTCGCGCACCGCCTCCAGCGTGGAGTAGATGCGGCCGCCCTGCTGCGGGTCGTAGTGCAGGTGCATCTGGAAGTCGAACAGGGCGAATTCCAGCTGCCGCACCAGCCACATGCCGGCGTGGAAATGGCGGGTGGCGAGGAGCTTTTGGTAGAGCTCATCGGGTAGCTTCTCGCCGCTGTCGACGTGGCGGGCGAACTGATCCAGCACGCTGCGCTCCCAGCAGAAGTTCTCCAGGAACTGGCTGGGCAGCTCCACCGCGTCCCACTCCACGCCGGAGATGCCGCCGATGCGCGGCCAGTCGACCTCGGTGAGCATGTGGTGCAGCCCGTGGCCGAACTCGTGAAACAGCGTGGTCACTTCTTCGAAGGTCAGCAGCGCCGGCTGATCGCCGCTGGGCGGGGCGAAATTGCAGGTCAGGTAGGCGATTGGCAGTTGAGCGGTCTGGCCGAAGCGAGCGCGACTGGCACACACATCCATCCAGGCGCCGCCGCGCTTGCCGGCGCGGGCGTAGGGGTCCAGATAGAAGCCGGCGCGGGGCAGATCGGTACCCTGATCCAGCACTTCGAAGTAGCGCGCGTCCGGGTGCCAGGTGGCGACCTCCGGTCGTTCAACGATGCGCACGCCGAACAGCGCCGTGCAACGTTCGAACAACCCCTGCAGCACCCGCGGCATCGGCAGATAGGGCTTGAGATCGTCTTCGCTCAAGCCGAAGCGGCTCTCCTTGAGTCGCTCGGCGGCGTAGCTCAGATCCCACGGCTGCAGCTCATCGAGGTCCAGCTCGCTGGCGGCGAATTCGCGCAGATCATCCAGTTCAATCCCGGCTGCGGGTCGGGCCCGCGCGCCCAGGTCGTTGAGGAAATCGATCACCTCCTGCGGCGTGCCGGCCATCTTGGTTGCCAGCGAACGATGCGCCGCGCTGTCGAAGCCGAGCAGGTTGGCCGCCTCATGGCGCAGGCGCAGGATCTGCTCCATGCGCTCTGTGTTGTCGTGGGCCGGATCGGCGCCCTGATCGGAGGCGCGCGTTTGCCAGGCCTTGTACATGGTCTGGCGCAGCTGGCGATCGCGGGCGTGGGTCATTACCGCGATGTAGCAGGGCGCGCGCAGGGTCAGCACCCAGCCGGGCAGCTCGCGTCGCTCGGCTTCCGCTTTGGCCGTGCGCAGCGCCGCGGCCGGTAGGCCGGCCAGGGTCTGCTCGTCGTTCACCGGCAGCTGCCAGGCGTCGCTGGCGTCGGTGACCGCCTGTTCGAACTCGGCCTGCAGCCGCGCCAGTTCGGTGCTGATCTGGCGAAAGCGGGTTCGCGCCGGTTCTTCCAGGGCGACCCCGCCAAGGCGAAAATCGCGCAGCCCGTCGTTGACCACCGCACGCTGTGCCAGGCTCAACTCGGCAAAGTCGGGGCGCTCGGCGATCGCGGCAAAGCGCTCATACAGCGCCTGGTTCTGCGACAGCTCGGCGTTGAAGGCGGTGATCTGCTCCAGCGCGGCCAGGAAGGCGGCGCGCAATTCCGGACTGTCGGCCACCGAATGCAGATGGCTGACCGGGGAGAAGCTGCGCGACAGCGCGTCGGCGGCCTGCTCAATCGGCGCGATGGCGCTGGCGAAGTCCACCGCCTGCGGATCGGCCAGCACGGCATCGACCGCCGTCTGCCACTGCGCCAGACGCTCGGTGATCGCTGGTGCCACGTGTTCTGCACGCAGCTCGGCAAAGTCGGGTAGGGGCAGATCCTGCAGCAGCGGGTTGGTCATGGGCTGGCTCGTCGATGAGGTGAGTGCGGATATAGGGGCAGGTCAACGTGCTGCAAGCTACTCACGGCTGCAGCTTGGCCTTCAGGTAGCGGGCGATCTCGGCAAAGGCATGCCGGCGCATCGCCGGGGTGGCGTTGAGGCCGTGCTTGCCGCCCGGGTAGGCCATCAGGTCGAACTGCACGCCCATCTCCACCAGTTTGGAGATCAGCGCCGTGGAGTGGGTGAACAGCACATTGTCGTCGGCCATGCCGTGAATCAGATAGAGCCGACCGGAGAGGCTTTGTGCGTCTTCCACCCGGTCCAGCCAAGTCAGCACGTTGCTGTACTTGTAGCCCGGCAGGTTGGCCTGCGGGTGATCCATGTAGCGCTCGGTGTAGTGGGTGTCATACAGATGCCAGTCGGTGACCGGCGCCACCGCCACCGCAGCGGCGATCCCCGGCGTACGGGCCCACAGATGCAGGCTCATGTAGCCGCCATAGCTCCAGCCGAACACGCCGATGCGCTCAGCGTCCACATAGGGCTGCGCGGCCAGCCACTCGATACCGAGCTGCTGGTCGACCACTTCCACGCCGCCCATGGCGCGATAGATGGGGTTCTCAAAGCCGGTGCCGCGACGCGCGCTACCGCGATTGTCCAGGCTGAACACGATATAGCCCTGCTGGGCCAGATACTGATCAAACAACCCCCAGCGGGTGTCCCAGCGCTTCTGCACCACCTGCACGTGCGGGCCACCATAAGTGCGCACCACCACGGGGTAGCGCTTGGCCGGATCGAAGCCGGCGGGTTTGATCATCTGAAACAACAGCGGCTGGCCGTCGGCGGCCTGCAGGGTGCCGAATTCGCTGGCCAGATGGGCCGTCAAATAGGGTGCATAGGGGTGCTCAGCGTTGACCTCGTTGGCGGCGATCAGCGCTTTCTCCTTGCCCCGCGCGTCGCGCAAACGCACCTGTGGAGGGCGATGGTCATCGCTCCAGGTGTTCAGCCACAGCTGTGCGTTGTCGGCGAACACCGCCTCGTGCCAGCCGCCTTCGGAGCTGATCCTGCGGGGTTTGTCGGCGTGCAGCGGGTCCAGGCTTTGCACGTAGATGTCGCGGCCGAGCAGGTCGTCGGCGTTGGCGGCGAAATAGACCCGGCCGCGCTTGCGATCCAGCGCCAGCACCTCATCGACCTGCCAGGCACCGGCGGTCAGGCGCCGCTGCTCGCTGCCGTCGGCCTGGTGCAGATACAGATGTGCATAGCCGTCGCGTTCGCTGAGCCAGATAAAGCGGCCGGCGCGATCGACGAAGCGCAGTCCATGATTGAGATTGACGAAGGTCTCGCGCTGCTCGCTGAGCAGTACGCGCTGTTCCAGCTTGGACTGCAGGTCGACGCGGACCAGATCCAGCTGGCGCTGGTCGCGACTTTGTCGCTGGTAGCTGAGCGCGTTGCTGCCCGGCAGCCAGTTGACCCGGGCCAGATAGAAGTCCTTCTCAGTGTCGAGATCGATCCAGCGGATTTCTCCGCCCGAGCTGGCCACCACGCCGAGGGTGACGGCGGCATTGGCCTTGCCAGCGGCCGGATAGCGCTGGTCGACCACGTCGGTACGGTCGGCGTAGATCTCGAAGCGCCGCTCCACGGCGACCGGGGATTCATCCACCCGGGTCAGGGCGATGTGCTGCTCGTCCGGCGACCACCAGTAGCCGGTGTCGCGATCCATTTCCTCCTGGGCCACAAACTCGGCGCTGGCGTAGCTGATCAGCCCGCCGCCGTCGCTGGTCAGGGCACGATGCTCGCCGCTGGCGATCTCGACCACGTGCAGGTTCTGCTCGCGAACGAAGCTGACGTAGTTGCCCTTGGGTGAGAAGCGCGGGTCGGTGGCGAAGCCATCTTCGGCGTCGGTGAGCTGGCGCACGGCCTTTGCGGCCGGCTGGCGCAGGTCGTAGACGTATAGCGCGCCGGCCAACGGGAACAACAGCTGGTCACCGTCGGCGGAGAAATAGTATTCCGCGATACCCTTCAGATCGGCGGTGCGCTGGCGCTCACGGCGGGCCTGCTCTTCGGCCGACAGGGTCTCGTCGCCGCCGGTCAGCCGCTTGGAATCAACCAGCATGCGGGTATCCCCGCTGGCCACATCCAGCGCCCACAGATCCAGCCGCTGCTGCTCGTCGGCGCGACCGCGCAGAAAGGTCACCCGCTTGCCGTCCGGCGACAGCTTCAGCGCGCGCGGCAGCTCGCCCGACAGCGCCGGATCGGCAAAGATCCGCTCGATGGTGAGCTGTTCGGCGTTGGCGCAGACGGCGGAAGTGAGCATGGCGAGGGCGATCAATAGGCGCATGAAGGATCCACGTTCAAAGCGACGAGCGTGGCAGTGTATTGGCCGAGACGGCTGGCGCCTAGGGCTGAGGGCTGAGGGCTGAGGGCTGAGGAAAAGCGTCCGTTTCCGCCGTTGGACCCGGTAACGCAACCTTCAATCGCAGCTGCGCACAAGGCGGAGGCGGCTCCCGGACCCGGCACTTCTCAGCCCTCAGCCCTCAGCCCTCAAATCAATGCAGCCGCTGATCCGGCCCCGGCGGTGAATCATCCATCTCATCATCGCGCTGCCCGGGCTGGCGCGGAAACTGGATCACCACGCCGCGTCGGTCGTCTTCGGAACGGGCTGAACGTGGCCCGTCCCAGAGCGCCGGTACGTGCTCGGCAGATGGTGGCTCCAAAGGGTCGTCGATCCAGCGCTCCAGTTCGGCATCCTCGGCCTCCTCCAACTCATAGCTATAGACCCGCTTGGCCGGTTTGGGATCCAACCGCCACCAGGCCAGTGCCGCCAGCACGCCGGCGGCTGCGCCGAAGAAGTGATATTCGAAGGAGATGTGCTGTTCGCGCGGCAGCGTCGACAGCAGCATGCCGCCGTAGAGGAAGAACACCGCCAGCGAGACGGCGACGGCGATGCGATCACGGCGCAGGATGCCGAGCAGAAACAGAAAGGCCATCAGCCCGTGGGTGATGCCCGAAGCACCCAGGTGCGCCGACGGTCGGGCGAACAGCCATACGCCTATCCCGGAAAGGATCCAGATCACCGGCAGCGCTCGCTTGGCCGCTTTGGGCACCGAATAAAACGCCAGCGTCATCAGCGCGATCAGCGCCGGCGAATTGGCCACGATGTGGCCCAGATCGGCGTGGATCAGCGGCGCGGTGAGGATCCCGATCAGGCCCCACGGCTCGCCCGGTCGCAGCGCCAGCGCGGTGAAACGGGTGTCCAGGAAGCGCTCGTAGCCGAATATCGCCCACACCGCCAGGAGCGCGATCGCCGCCAGCTTGAAGGCCCGCGCCCAGGCTTGTCTATCCCGACGGACGTTGGCGGGGGAGAGGGCGTCATCGGCGAGTTGTGGGATGTCCATTAGCCGTATGTTGAGGGCGATGGTGGGAAGTGCAAGGTGTGGGGCGAGGGCCCGGGGCTCAGGGCTCAGGGCCCAGTAAAGCCGCTAACCCGCTGTCCTGGGCCCTGGGCCCTTTGCCCTGGGCCCTGACCGCAGCTAGCAACATGCCGCGCCCGTCTCGTCGCCGCTACTCTCCGGCGCACAATCAAACAGCCCGAAATGATTCTTCTTGTCGCCATCGATCTTGAACCAGCGCGCGTAGCGGGTGTCCTGCAGCATGTCGGCGGTGTTGCCGCAGACCAGCATCGGCCGACCGCGTTCGAAGCGGTGGTGATCGTCAAGCACGAAGGCGTGCTCGGCACCCTCCATGCCGCCCAGGTAGGTGGCCACCTGACCGTAGTCCTCGCAGCGATCCTCCATGTTCAGCTTGAAGGCGCGAACGGTCACCGAGGTGAATCCCACCATGCCGATGCGGGCCTCGATCTCGGCGTCCAGCAGCGGTACCGGACTGCGCGCCAGTATGCGTGGGTCGGCGCAGCCCACCTGCAGCATCAGCCGGCGGAAGTCCTCCCAGTACAGCGCCCCGCCCAGGCACTCGCCGAGCAGCACCGGGTCAGTGCGCAGCTCGGCGGGGATGCGCCGGTTGGCGTAGACGTCGGAGAAGTACAGCTCGCCTCCCGGCTTGAGCACTCGCCAGGCCTCGGCGAAGGCGCGCGATTTGTCCGCGCACAGATTGAGTACGCAGTTGGAAACGACCAAATCCACCGAGGCGTCCGCGATACCGGCCGCCTCCAGATCCTCGATCAGCCCTTCGCGAAATTCCACATTGCTGTGCGCGTGCCCATAGCGATCGGCGTGCCACTGCGCGTGGCTGCGCGCGACGTGCAGCTGTTCTGGGGTCATGTCGACGCCGATCACCCGACCGTTGGGGCCGACCAATCGCGACAGCAGGTAGACGTCGCGTCCGGTGCCGCAGCCCAGATCGAGCACAGTCGCGCCTTCCAAAGCCTCGGGTATCGGCGAGCCGCAGCCGTAGAAGCGGGCGAGGATTTCCGGATGCACATCGGCGAGCAGCGATCGCAGACGCGGCGACATGCTCGATGGATCGCAGCAGGCGCCGGTTTTCAGATCGGCGCTGCCGGACAGGGTTTGCCCGTAGTAGTGTTGAACGTTCTGCTGGATGGTCGATTGGTTCATGGGCAGATGAATCCGGGTCAGGGGTGTAGGTGGTGGCGACGCGCAGTCGTCAAGAGTTCAGACCGCGTCGACAACGCTTTGCTGACATGGCCCGACAGCAAAAGCTTCATCGTAGTAGTGTAATGATTCGACTGCGGCGTCGATGAATCCTCGGGGGGAAGATGGTGGCCGTCGGCGAGATTCGCTGGATACAAATGCAAACCGAAGGGTGGTTGCGCTGGGGTTGGCTGTGCGTGCTGACCTGCGTGGCGCCGGTTTGCATGGCCGACAATATTGACGCCAGCCCGCAGCAGGCGCAGGGAATGAGCATCGATCAGCACCAGTCGCGGATCGAATTCAAGATCGGCCTGATGCTGTTCTTCGACGCCGAAGGTGTGTTCGAGTCGGTCAACGGCCGCATCGAAGCAGACGATGATCAGGTGGTGGTCAGCGCGCGCATCCCGGTGGCCTCGGCGAGCATGAAGAGCAAACGCTACGAACGCATGCTCGAGGGGCCCTCCTTTCTGGACGGCGAAGCCCATCCGTACATTGAATTCGAATCCGACCGACTGCAGCGTGCCGAACTCACCGAAGGTGCGCTGATCCCCGGAACCCTGTGCATGCGCGGCGAATGTCGCCGCGAATCCTTCGATTTGATCCAGCTGCAGTGCGAAGAGAGCCCGGACTTGCAGCCGGTCTGCTCGATGACCGTACGCGGTGCGCTTAAGCGATCACGGTATGGGATGCGGACGCATCGCGGGGCGTTGAGGAATCGGATTGATTTGTGGATGCGGCTTGTAGCTAAGTGAGGGCTTAGGGCCCAGGGCCCAGAATGCGGGTTCCCGCACCTGTGGGTCATAGGCCGTCGGGCGGAGCGAAGGGAACGGGGCCAGAAAGTCAAAAGCGCTCGATCCCGCACGCCTTTGCTCCCCTGGGCCCTCCGTCACAAGTGCCTAGGCAGAGCCGAGTGCGTTGGTCTAGGACTGAGGGTCAGATTACGGAACCGACACACTGTTGCTCTTCTGGGCCCTAAGCCCTGGGCCCTGGGCCCTCCACAGCAAAGTGCCTAGGCAGAGCCGAGTGCGTTGGTCTAGGACTGAGGGTCAGATTACGGAAACCGACACGCTGTTGCTCTCCTGGGCCCTAAGCCCTGGGCCCTCTAGCCTCTGCGCGAGCCCACCCTGCCTTCGCAATACCCGGGCCAGCGCGGCGGCAATGGCATCGCCGCTGCTCCACAGCTGCGCCGAGCTGCGCGCTCTGGAAACAGCGGTGTAGAGCAGCTGGCGGCTGAGCAGCGGATGCTGCGGGTCGGGGGGCAGGATCACTGCGACGTGCTCGTATTCGGAGCCCTGGCTCTTGTGGATGGTCATGGCGAAGGCCAGCTCGTGCTCGGGCAGTTCCTGCGGCAGCAGCCAGCGCGCAGCGCCCGTCGCGCTGGACTCGAAGCAGATCCGCAGACTGCCCTGGTCGACCAGGGCGACGCCCACATCGCCGTTGTACAAGCGCCGGGCATGGTCATTGTGGGTGATCATCACCCGGCGGCCTGGATACCACTGCGCGCTGTTGCCGCGGCGCTGGCGCAGCCTGGCGTCAATCTGCGCATTGATCGCAGTCGCGCCAAATGGGCCGCTGCGCGTAGCGCACAAGAGCTGATGGCGGGCCATCAGCTGCAGACCGAGATCGGGGGCCAGGTCGTCGCCCGGCTGCAGCGAGGCGAGTACGCTGTCGCTGCTCAGCCAGTGATCGACGCGGCGGGTCAGCTGCTCGGCATCAAGGCAGGCCAGCAGACGGCAGCCGTAGCGATCGGGCTGCTTCAGTGCCTCATTCAGCCCGCTTAGATCACCATCGCGGAGCAGCGCGTAGACGCTGGCCAGGCCGCTGCCGGTACGCCAGACGTGGCGCAATCGGCCAACGCCGTGGCGCAGCGGGCTACGCGGATCGGATGCAGCACTGACCACATCGGCGAGCACCGAACCGGCCGAGACCGAGACCAGCTGATCGGCATCGCCGACCAGCACCAGCGTTGCGCTGGGCGCCAGGGCGTCGACCAGGGCTCGCATCAGCGCCAGATCGACCATTGAGGCCTCGTCCACCACGACCACGTCGGCGCCCAGCGGACGCCGCCGATTGCGTTCGAAACGGTCGCTGCCCGGGTTGTAGGCGAGCAGCCGATGCAGCGTCGAGGCCTCCTCCGGAAGCTGCTCGAGCAGGGTCCGCGAGGATTGCTCGGTCAGTTGCCCTGCCAGCTCTCGCCTGCCGCGGCGCAGGGCCTGAGCGACCCGTGCGGCGGCCTTGCCGGTGGGCGCGGCCAGGGCGTAGCGCAGCGGGCCTTCGCCCTTGCCCCGCTGCAGCTGCAAGAGCAGCAGCAGGCGCAGCACGGTGCTGGTCTTGCCGGTGCCGGGGCCGCCGGTGAGTACGAAGAAGCGACTGCTCAGTGCGGCGCTCAGCGCGCGGCGCTGGTCGGCGCTGTCGGGGTGCGGGTGGAGCTGATCCAGCGCCGCCTGCAGCGGCGCAGAGGGCTCGACCGGCTCGGCGCAGCGCTCGCGCAGGGCATCGGCAACGATCGCCTCGTGCTGCCAGTTGCGCCACAGGCTGAGTCGCTCGTCGGCCCAGACCAGCGGGGTAACAGTCTCGCCGTTGCCGACCCAGGCCTGCGCCTTGGGGTAATCGTGCAATGCCGAATGCAGCTGTTCGGCATCGACATCCAGGGCGGCGTGGCCTTGGCGTTCGGCCGCGCTCAGCCAGGCACACAAACGTGCCAGGCTCACCGACCCCGTGCGCTGTCGGACCAGCTTGGCCAGCGCCAGATCCAGTCCGCGCAGCTCAAAAGGCGCCTGCTGCGGCTGCAGCCAGCGGTAGTCGGTGGCGTTGCCCAGATCGCCGGCGCTCATGGTGGTGCTCCGCTGCTGTCTGGCTCACTGCCCCCAAACAGGGCGTCCAACTCGTCGATCAGAGGCACAGCGATGGGCTGCTGCCAGATGCCGCAGCCCTGGCCCAGCCCGACTCCGCGCACAAACAGATACCAGCTGCTGCCCAGATGCTTATCGCCAGCGTAGTCCGGCAGGCGCTGACGCAGATAGCGCTGCAATGCGACGGCGTAGATCAGCGCCTGCAGCCGGTAGTGGTGCGTATCCATCGCCGCGTCCAGCGCGGACGGCGCATAGTCGTCGCTGTGCATGCCCAGGTCATTGCTCTTGTAGTCGAGCAGGTGAAAGCGGCCCTGCCATTCGAAGATCAGATCGATGAAGCCGGTCATCAGCCCGCGCAGCGTGTCTCCGGTTTGCGCCGGCAGCTCGGCCTGACCGTGACGGCGCAGGCTGCGGTTGATCGCGTCCAGCGGGGCGTCGTCCAGGGTGAAGCAGAACTCCATTTCGGCGCACAGCTGCGTCGCGCTCAGCTGGCCCAGCGACAACCCCTTCTGCAGCGGCGTATCCAGCGTGCGCTGCACCAGCTGGGCGACCGCGGCGCTGGCCTGGTGCAACGCCTCGTCGCTGCTGCCCTGAGCCGCCGCGACGCCGCGCAGCTGGCTGCTGACCAGCGCCAGCTGCTGATCCATCGGCACGCCCAGGGTGCGCCGTTCAAAGACCTGATGCAGGGCGTCGCCGAAGGCCGGTCCGCGCCAGTCCGCTAGCGCCTGCAGGCGCGGGTCGGGCAGGCGCAGGGCGAGTTGGCCCTGATCTGCGCCGCCCGGGCTGGGCAACAGCGTGCCCAGCTGCAGCTCATCCTCGGCACCCGGCTGGGCGGCATTGGCTGCCGGCTGTGCTCTTCGGCTCAGCGCGCTGAAGCTGTACAGGCCGCGATAGGGACGCGGCGCTGGCAGCGGTCCGCGCGCGCTCAATTGCGGCGTCGGCGTCGCTGCCGCCTGATAGCGCCCGGAGCTCGAAACGCTGGAGTCCACCAGCAGCTGTGGGATTTGCGCCTGCAGCTCAGACCAGCGCTGCTCGCCGTCGGCATCGGTGTTGCGCAGCGCCGTGCCCAGCAGTCGACCCAGCTCCGACAGCTGCCAGGTGTGCGGTCCGCCGACCCCCAGGTCGGCCGGCGCATAGAGCACGCAGCCGTGGCGGGCGCGGGTCAGAGCGACATAAAGCAAACGCATCCGCTCGGACAGCTCTTCGTTTAGGTGCTGATCCAATCGGTCCTCGAACTGGTCGCTGCCCAGATCCACGCAGAGCCGGTCGTTTGGGTCATGGAAGCGCGCGAATCCCGGCGTGTAGCGACCCTTGGCGCGCCAGGCCATGGGCAGGAAGACGCAGTTGTACTCCAGGCCCTTACTGCCGTGGATGGTGCTCAGCTGCACTCGGGCGGCGTCACTCTCCACCCGCAGCTGGTGTTCACGACCGGCGTCGGTGGCGCCGTCGTCGGCGCGCGCCTTGACCAGCCAGGCCAACAGCGCCTCGGGTCCGTAGCAGTCGCTGGCAGCCTGTTCCAGCAGTTCGGCCAGGTGGCGCAGGTCGGTGAGTGCGCGCTCACCGTCGGCCCGGCGCAACAAACGCGGAGCCGCTTCGGCGATGATCGGCTGCAGCAGCGCCAGCACGCCGCGCTCGCGCCACAGCGCGGCCCAGTCGGCGAAGCGCTGCAGCTGCAGCTCCCACAGCGCTGCGTTGGTCTCCAGTTCGAGCAGATCCACCGCGCGCCAGCCCAGCAGCTCGGTGGCCAGCGCGGCGCGCAGCTCGCGTTCGCGGCCGCCGTGCAGCAGGGCGTGCAGCAGGATCTGGATCTCTCGCGACCAGCCGCTCTCGAAGACGCCGGCGCGACCGCTGCCCACCACCGGCACGCCGCGCCGATGCAGCAGCTCGCGCATCCGCTGCAGGTGATAGTTGGTGCCGACCAGCACCGCGATATCGGCCGGCTGCAGCGGCTGCTCCTGCAGCCGCCAGCCGTCCTCGCCCAAGACCCGGCAAACATCATCGGCGCAGCGGCTCAGGATCAGCTCATCGCGCCGACTCAAGGTGCTGGGCAGATCATCGAAGCGGCGGATACGCAGCCCCTGGCTGATCGCACCGTCGCCATCACTGAGCAGCGTCGTTGGTGCCTCCGGCCGGGCGCTGACCTGCTGGTAACGGATCTGCTCGGCGTTGAAGGCGGCGGCGCCGGCGCTGGCGTAAAGCGCGTTGAGGGCTTCGATCAGCGCAGAGCTGGAGCGATAGTTGGTGCTGATCGAGCGCTGCAACGGGATGCTGCGCTTGGCGGCCAGATAGGCGTGCACGTCGGCGCCGCGAAAGCCGTAGATGGACTGTTTGGGATCGCCGATCAGGATCAGCGAGCCGCGTACGTCGTCCTCGTTGCGATAGATGCGGTCGAAGATCGCCCACTGCTGCAAATCTGTGTCTTGGAACTCGTCAATCAGCGCCGCTGGCATCGCTGCAAAGATGCGATCGGCCAGGGCCGCGCCGCCAGCGCCGTGCAGCCCCTCCCAGACCTGCTCGATCATCCCGTCGAAGCTGATTTGGTCGCGCTGGTCCAGGCGCTTGGGCACCTCCGCCAATACAAAGCTCAGGGCTTCGGCGGCTACGCTGTTCAGCGCCAGCGACTGCAGATTGAGCAGC
>JAUIFV010000287.1 GCA_030430155.1 Gammaproteobacteria bacterium | reverse complement strand
TGGCCTTGGCATCGGCGATCAACAGCTTGGCTTGAGCATCGTCGCAAACCCAGGCCAGGCGCTGCGCCGGCCAGCTCAGATCCAGCGGCAGCCAGGCGGCGCCAGCCTTCATCGCCGCCAGCATCGCCACCGCCCAGTCGGCGCCGCGCGGCAGCGCAATGGCCACGGTATCGGCGCGGCCTACACCGCGCTGGCGCAGCGCGTTGGCCAGCCGATTGGCGGCCCGGTCCAGTTCGGCATAGCTCAGCTGACGACCGCCGGCAGCCACCGCCAGGCTGTCGCCGGCGTCCTGAGCCTGGCCTTCGAAGGCGCTGCAGACGTCGGAAACGACAGAAACCGGCAAGTCGCCTCGGCCCCATTGCTCAATCAGCTCTTCACCCTCGCGGTCGACCAGCAAGGACAGACTGGCCACGGGGGCATCGGGCTGTACTAGCGCGCTGCCCAGTATGCGCCGGTAGAGCCGCACCAAGCGCTTGATGGTGTCCTCGTCAAACAGCTCAGTGCAGTATTCAACCGACCCGGTGAGCTGCCCACCGTCCTGGCTTAGCGCGAAGCTGAGATCGAACTTCGCGGCGCTGGTCGGGGTTGGCAGTTGTTCCAGGGTCATGCCATCGAAGTGCAGGGTCTCGCCGCTGTCGTCCTGCAGTACGAACATGACCCTGAACATCGGCGAGCGCTTCCAGCGCCGCGCTGGGGCAATCCCTTCAATCAGGTGCTCCAGCGGCATTCCCTGGTGGGCGAAGCCGTCGATCGCCGTACGCTTGACGTTCTCGACGACCTCGGCAAAGCTCGCGTCCGCCTCGAAACGGGTGCGCAGCACCAGCGTGTTGACGAACATGCCCATCACTTCGCTGAGTTCGTCGCGCGGTCGATTGGCGACCGGCACGCCGACCACGATGTCCTGCTGACCGCTGAGCCTGCTCAGCATCACCTTGAATGCGGCCAGCAGGACCATGAACGGCGTTGCGCCCAAGGTCACCCCGAACGTCCGCACCCGCTCGACCATCCGATCGCCGGCGACAAACGCCAGTGACGCGCCGGTCGAGTGAACCGAATCTCCCGCCGCTCGATCGGTGGGCAAGCGCAGCTCTGTGGGAGCGCCATCCAGGTGCTTCTCCCAGTACCACATGTATTCTTCGAGCACGCCGTAGTTCATCCACTCGTGCAGCCAGCTGGCGTAGTCGGCGTATTGCAGCGGCGGCGTCTGCAGCCCAGCGACCGCATCCTGACCGCCCCCTACTGCCGCATAGCTCTTGCTCAGCTCACTGTTGAACAGGCTCGCGGAAACGCCGTCGGTAACCACGTGGTGCATTACCAGGACGAACAAATGGTCGCCGTCGCCCAACGAGATCAATGCCGCGCGTATGGGCGAGCCCTGGGCTAGATCAAATCGACGTGCCGCGAACTCGGTGACCAGCTGCTCGGCGCTGTGTTCACGGGTCTGTGGGTCCAGATGGCTGAAGTCGGTGACCGCCATTCGGATCGGCATTTGCCGATGAACGACCTGTATCAACTCGCCCTCGCTGTCGATGCTATAGGTCGTTCGCAGCACTTCGTGCCTCTCGATGACCAGGTTCAGCGCTCGCTGGAGGCGCTCGGCCTGGACTGACCCGCGCATGTGATAGACCGAACTGACGTTGTAACCGGGTCCCGGATCCATCTGGTCGATGAACCACATGCGCCTTTGTGACGGCGATTGCACGAACTGATTCTGGCCGTCGGAACGAACAGCGGGCAGCACTGGCGGAGGGACGCTCAGGCTCTCGTCCCACTGCCGCTGCTCGATCGCGAGCGCTATCGCTGCGACCGTTGGCTGTTCGAATACCACCTGCAAGGGCAGATCCACGCCCATCTTGGCGCTGATCTGATTGACCAGCTTGACCAACAACAATGAATGTCCGCCGAGGGCGAAGAAGCTCTGGTCTACGCCCACCTCCTGCAGTCCAAGCAGGGATTGCCAGATCGCCGCGATTTCCATCTGCGCCTCAGTGCGCGCCTTGGCTCCCACGCTACGACGCTGGGTCAACAACAGCGCCCTCCTATCGATCTTGCCGTTGGCGGTGAGCGGAAACTCGTCGAGCATCTGGATGCTGGCCGGGACCATGTAGTCGGGCAGCCGCTGGGCCAGCGCCTGCTGCATGGCGTCGCTGTTGGCGTCCGCAGCGGTCGCAATGACGAAAGCCAGCAGTCTGGCCTGTTCGGCCCGACCGTCGGCGACCACCACTGCCTGCTGCACCGTTTCCAGCTCACAAAGCGCCGCTTCGATCTCGCCAGGCTCGATGCGGTAGCCGCGGATCTTCAGCTGCGCATCGACCCGGCCCAGGAACTCCAGCTCGCCGCTGCTGCGCTGACGGACCCGGTCG
>JAUIFV010000147.1 GCA_030430155.1 Gammaproteobacteria bacterium | reverse complement strand
AGCGTGAACGGACGCTGCGACAGCTCGGCGGTGTGGATGTGGTCGAAGATGATCTCGGTGTCGAAGCGTTCGGCGTGCTTCTGCATCCGCTCCATCAGCACCGGGCCAGTCAGCTCGTAGGGGTCGCCGGGCCAATTGTCGACCTCGGTAGTGGTCATCAGCTGACCGCCCGAGGCAATGCCGGTGAGCAGCACCGGCTTCAAGTTGGCGCGCGCTGCGTAAACGGCGGCGGCGTAGCCGGCCGGGCCGGAACCCAGGATCAGAACTCGGCAGTGCTTGCTTTGGCTCATGTAAACTCCGCACCACCGCAAGGGCGGCGGCATTGGTCGAAGGGATCAGAAGCAGGTGGGGTCGCTGTTCGGCGATTCAAGCTCGCCAGCGAGTTTGATTGTGCCAGTAGACCCGTTGCAGACGGCCGAGCTTTCGGGCTGCCCATCCCCGTGTGAGCGCGGAAGTGGTATTTTCTAGAATCCCCAGATAGTTGGGGAGCATTTTTCAACGATTTTCTGAGGTAGGCGTGGCCAGCACTGCCGCAAAGGTGGACAAGATCCAACAGCGCCTGACCCGGATGCTGCGCGAGAGCACCGTGGTGTTGGTGTTGCCCATCGCGCTGTATCTATTCGCCTGCTTCTGGAGCTACCACCCGGCCGATCCCGGCTGGTCGCATGCCGGCGACAGCACCCAGGTGCACAATCTGGGCGGCCGCGCCGGCGCCTTCATGGCCGACCTGGGTCTTTATCTGGTTGGGCGGCTGGTCTATTTGCTGCCAATTGCGCTGATGTATTTCGCCCTGCGCATTGCCCGGCCGGGCGCACCCATGCGCGATCCCGCTCTGGGGCTGCTGTCCAAGGCTGGCGGTCTGCTGATCACCCTGGTGGCCGGCGCAGTGCTCGGCCATCTGCACGGCGGTGGTGCAGAAAGCAGCCCGCCGGCCGGTGGTGGCGGCGTGCTGGGGGCGGTGCTGGGCGATGCGGTTGTACCCAGCCTGGGCTTTGGCAGCACCACCATGTTCGCCCTGGCGTTGTTTTTGATCGGGGTGACTTTTGCCACCGGCATCTCCTGGTTCAAAGTGGTGGACGGACTGGGGGCGCTGGCGATACGTACAGCCGGCCAGGTGCACGGCTGGATCCGCGGCAGCGCCGATTGGTGGGTCGGACGGCGGGCGCGAGCGCAGCGCGAGGTGGTGCGGAAGAGTGAAGCGAAGCGCCAATCCACCCGTGAGAAACCCAAGATCCAGACCCAGCCGGCGCCGATCGAAAAGAGCGAGCGCGCCGAGCGCGAGGTGCAGATGCCGCTGTTCGACAGCATTCCGGCCGGTCCACTGCCGCCGCTGTCGCTGCTCGATGAGCCCAAGCCGGCCGCCAAAGGCTACAGCCCGGAGGCGCTGGAGGCGCTGTCGCGGCAGGTGGAGCTGAAGCTGAAGGACTTCCGCATCGAGGCGCAGGTGGTCGGGGTCTATCCCGGGCCGGTGATCACCCGCTTCGAACTGCAGCCGGCGCCCGGCGTGCGCGGCAGCCAGATCTCCTCGCTGGACAAGGACATCGCCCGCGGCTTGAGCGTGATCAGCGTGCGCGTGGTCGACGTGATTCCCGGCAAGAGCGTGGTCGGGCTGGAAATTCCCAACGTGCATCGGGAAATCGTCTATCTGCGCGAAATCCTGGAATCCCGCGAGTACGACAAGGCTACCTCGGCGCTGACCCTGGCCTTGGGCAAGGACATCGGCGGCCGGCCGACCGTGGTCGACATCGCGCGCATGCCGCACCTGCTGGTCGCCGGCACCACCGGTTCGGGCAAGTCGGTGGCGGTCAACGCGATGATTCTGAGCCTGCTCTACAAGGCGACGGCAGAAGAAGTGCGGCTGATCATGATCGACCCGAAGATGCTTGAGCTGAGCGTCTACGAGGGCATTCCGCATCTGCTCGCGCCGGTGGTCACCGACATGAAGGAGGCGGCCAACGCCTTGCGCTGGTGCGTGGCCGAGATGGAGCGTCGCTACAAGCTGCTGGCCGCCGTCGGGGTGCGCAATCTGGCCGGCTTCAACCGCAAGATCAAGGAGGCCACCGAGGCCGGACAACCGATCCTCGACCCCTTCTTCGATCCCAACGAGGCAGGCCCCGGCGTGCAGCCGGATCCGCTCACCCATCTGCCGATGATCGTGGTGGTGATCGACGAATTTGCCGACATGATGATGATCGTCGGCAAGAAGGTGGAGGAGTTGATTGCGCGCTTGGCGCAAAAGGCGCGCGCCGCCGGCATTCACTTGATCCTGGCCACCCAGCGCCCGTCGGTGGACGTGATCACCGGATTGATCAAGGCCAACATCCCGACCCGGATGGCCTTCCAGGTGTCGAGCAAGATCGATTCACGGACCATTCTCGATCAGTCCGGCGCTGAAACCCTGCTCGGCCACGGCGATATGCTCTATCTGCCGCCGGGTACCGCGGCGCCCGAACGGGTACACGGCGCCTTCGTCGACGATCACGAGGTGCATCGGGTGGTCGAGTATCTGCGCCATCATCACGGTGAGCCGACCTACATTGACGGCGTGCTGGAGGAAACCCAGGACCTGGGCGACGGTCGGGTGATCAACGAAAGCGGCCTGCCGGAATCCTCCAGCAGCGACGTCGATGAGCTTTACGACCAGGCCGTGCATATCGTCACCGATACCCGCCGCGCCTCCATCTCCGGCGTGCAGCGACGGCTGAAGATCGGTTACAACCGCGCCGCCCGGCTGATCGAGGAAATGGAGGCGCAGGGGGTGGTTAGTGCGCCTTCGCACAATGGCAATCGCGAGGTATTGGCGCCGCCGCCGCCGAAGGATTGATGGTTAGGGCTGAGGGCTGAGGGCTGAGAAGAGCTTGTATCTCTCTTCCTTGATACTGAACGAGCCTGCCAGACCAGAAGGGCAAAGATCTTGGCAATCGAGGCTTTGCCTCAGCCCTCAGCCCTAGAATCACCCATTCAGCCTCAATCCACCCCGAACTTGCTTCCATGTTCATCTATCGCCAATCCAGGTCACCGCACCGATGAAGTTGCTCGCCATACTCAGATTCCCGCTTGCTCTCTCACTGCTGCTCTTCGCCAATGCCGCTTCCGCGGCCACTGCGCGGGAGCAGTTGGTGGTGTTTTTGGGGGAGGTGCGGGTGCTCAAGGCGGAGTTTGAGCAGATCGTGATCGATGATCTGGGCGATATCGTTGAGGAGAGCGAAGGGGAGCTGGCGCTGGCCGCGCCGCGGCAGTTCCGCTTCGAGTATCAGACCCCCTATCCGCAGCTGCTGCTGGCCGATGGCGAGAAGCTCTGGGTCTACGATCCAGACCTGGAACAGGTCAGCGTGCGTGCGCAGTCCACCGAAGAAGCCAACAGCCCGCTGACCCTGATCCTGGAGCCCGAAGCGCTGGAGCAGACCTTCTTGGTCACCGAGGGTGGTATGGAGCATGAGCTGCAGTGGCTGCTGCTGACCCCGCTGGAGCAGCGCAACGACTTTGATCGCCTGGACCTGGGTTTTGACCAGAACGGGCTGCGCACCATGCAGTATCGCGATCCCAACGGTCAGCGCACCCAGCTGCGCTTTGCCAACTGGCAGCGTGACCCGGCGCTGCCGGCCGACTTTTTCCGCTTCGAACCGCCAGCCGGGGTGGACGTGGTTGGTCTGGAAGCGATTGATTCGGCGCAGGTGCAGCCGCTGGATGACTGATCTGCTGCAAGCGCCGCCGCTGACCGAAGGGGTGCCGTTGGCGGAGCGGATGCGGCCGGCCAGCGTCGATGATGTTTGCGGCCAGGACCATCTGCTTAGCGCCGATAAGCCGCTGGGCAAGGCGCTGCGCGGTGGCCGACCATACTCGATGATCCTGTGGGGGCCGCCCGGCTGCGGCAAGACCACGCTGGCGCGTCTCGCTGCGGCACATGGTCAGGCGCAACTGGTCTGTTTGTCGGCGGTGCTGGCCGGGGTTGCCGACGTCCGTCGCGAGGTGGCGGCGGCCGAACAGCGCCGCGCCGAGGGTCGGCAGACGGTGCTGTTCATCGACGAGATCCATCGCTTCAACAAGGCCCAGCAGGACGCGCTGCTGCCACACGTGGAATCCGGGCTGATCGTGCTGATCGGGGCGACCACCGAGAACCCCTCGTTCGCGGTCAATTCGGCGCTGCTGTCGCGCTCGCGGGTGCACGTGCTCAAGGCGCTGACGGTCGAAGCCATCGTCAGCACGCTGCAGCGCGCGCTGAGTGATGCTCGCGGCTTGGCCGACAGCGGCGTGCAGGCCAGCGAGGAGGCCCTGCAGCTGATCGCCGAGGCGGCCGATGGCGATGGGCGCCGCGCGCTGGCGCTGTTGGAAGGCGCGGTGGAGCTGAGCGAGGATGGGAATGTTCAGGCAGATTTGCTGCCGGCGCTGCTGGCCGACCGACGAAGGCGTTTCGATAAGGGCGGTGACGCCTTCTACGACCAGATCTCGGCGCTGCACAAGTGCATACGCAGCAGCAACCCGGATGCCGCGCTGTACTGGCTGTGTCGAATGCTCGACGGCGGCTGCGATCCGGAGTACGTGGCCCGACGGTTGTTGCGCGCGGCCAGCGAAGACATCGGCAACGCCGATCCGCGCGCGCTGCAGATCATGCTTCACGCCTGGCAATGCTACGAGCGCTTGGGCAGCCCGGAAGGCGAGCTGGTGCTGGCCCAGGCGGTGCTCTATTTGGCCGCGGCGCCGAAGAGCAACGCTGCCTACATGGCCTACAAGCAGGCTCAGACGGCGGTAAGCAAGGGCGCCAGCGAGGCAGTGCCGGAGCATCTGCGCAACGCCCCGACCAAGCTGATGAAGTCACTGGGCCACGGTCAGGACTATCAATACGACCACGATCACCCGGACGGCATCGCCTTCGGCCAGTCCGGTTTCCCGGAGGCCATCGGCGAGCAGGTCTACTATCAGCCGGTGCAGCGCGGACTGGAGATCAAGATCGCCGAGAAGCTGGCCTGGGTGCGCCAACGGCGTGCAGACGAACTGGCAGGCAAGTGAGCGGGATGCCCGCAGCGCTGCTGGCGGTGTTCTGCGGCGCTGGCCTGGGCGCCTGTTTGCGCTATGCGCTGGGTCTGTGGCTGAATCCGCTGATTCAGTGGCTGCCGCTGGGCACCCTGGCGGCAAACCTGGGCGGCGGATTCCTGGTCGGCGTGGCGGTGCAGGGATTTGCCCTGAGTGGGACAGACCCGATCTGGCGCCTGACGCTGATCACGGGATTCCTCGGCGGTTTGACGACCTTTTCGGCCTTTTCCGCCGAGGTCGCCGAGCATCTGGATCTGGGTCACTGGCAACAGGGAATCACCCTGGCGCTGGCCCACCTGCTCGGATCGGTGCTGTTGACGCTGTTGGGATTCTGGGCGGCCCGTAGCTGGTTCGGTTGAGAGACCCAGACCCGCCCTCGACCCGGTGCTCTTGCTCTTGGGTCGTGCTCCTGATGCGCTTCGCTGCGTTCAGCACATCCAACTCGGCAATGCGCCAACCCGCCTGGGCCTTGGGCCCTACCGCCCTGGGCCCTCGCTCTAGATGCGCTTCGCTGCGCTCAATACATCCTACTCGGGCACGGCCCAGACCCGCCTGGGCCCTGGGCCCTCGCTCTTGATGCGCTACGCTGCGTTCAGCACATCCTACTCGGCAACGCGCCAACCCGCCTGGGCCCTGGGCCCTACCGCCCTGGGCCCTCGCTCTAGATGCGCTTCGCTGCGCTCAATACATCCTACTCGGGCACGGCCCAGACCCGCCTGGGCCCTGGGCCCTTTACCCTGGGCCCTCAGACTTGCTGGCCGGTTCCGAGGAGCTAGTCAGCTGCAGGATCTTCCACTGCTCCTCTTCCTGGATGAGCTCGATGGTCAAGTCGATCTCGCTGCCATCCTCTAGCGTCGCCTTGCCCTGCAGCGTGCCGTTGCCGCCCTCGAATCGTTCGCTTTCCCAATGCGTCTCTGCAATTTCAGCGAGCCGGTAGCTGCGCACGAAGATCTCCAACTGCTCCGGACGCGCAGTCTGCTGGAAGGCTTTGGCGGTCATTGCATAGGCGGCCGCGTTGTCGTCCTGCTTGACTGCGGCCAGGAAACGGTCGGCGACGTCTGGAGACTGCTCGCTGACGCAGCTGGCAAGCAGCCCCAGGCAAACGAGAAGGGCGCAGCAGGCTTTGAGAGCTGAGGGCATCGGACCGATCCAAGCGCTTGACGAATTGCGTAGAATGCCACGGTCGCCGCGCCAGGCGATCGTCTGCGTCTTTGGCACTACCATCTAGGAGATTCCCCATGCTCGACCCGAATCTGCTGCGTTCGCAGCTGACTGCGACCGCTGAGCAGCTGCAGCGCTTGCGCCAGTTCGAACTGCCGGTCACCGAGCTGGCCGCGTTGGAAGCCGAGCGCAAGCGGCTGCAGACCCTGACCCAGGAACTGCAGGCCTCGCGCAACAAGCTGGCCAAGGAGATTGGCATGCGCAAGGGGCGAGGTGAAGACGCCTCCGATCTGCTGGCCGAAAGTGCGGCGCTGCCGGAGCGGCTGAAAGCCAATGAGCAGGCCTTGTTCGAGGTGCAGGAGCGTACTGCGCAGATCGCCGCGCAGATCCCCAACATTCCGCATGACAGCGTGCCAGTAGGGGCGAGCGAGGAAGAGAACCAGCAGGTTCGTCAATGGGGCGAGCCCGCCACGCTGGACTTCGAGCCCAAGGACCATGTCGAGCTTGGCGCCCGCAACGGCTGGCTGGACGGCGAAGCGGGGGCCAAGCTCTCCGGTGCACGCTTCACCGTCTTGCGGGGGCAGCTGGCGCGTTTACATCGTGCGCTGGCGCAGTTCATGCTCGATACGCAAACGGCCAAACACGGCTATCTGGAAGTCAACGTGCCGGCGATGGTGCTGCCGGAGGCGCTGCAGGGCACCGGTCAGCTGCCCAAGTTCGAAGAAGATCTGTTCGAGGTGCCGATCGGCTCGCACCAGTCGAGCATTGAAAGCAAGGCGCTGGAGGCGCTGCGCGTGGCGGTCCATCGCGGCGATAGGGTGGACGCTCTGGCCCTGATCAACGCTATCGCCGCCGATGCCGGCGTGCAGGGATTGGGCGCGATTCCGCCGCAGCTGTGGGAGGATTTGCAGCGCCCGGAAGAGATTATGGCAGTGCTGCATCGCTGGCTGTGGCGGCGCATGTATCTGATTCCCACCGCCGAGGTGCCGCTGACCAATCTGGTCCGTGACAGCATCGTCGACGCCGATCAGCTACCGCTGCGGATGACCGCGCACACCCTGTGCTTTCGCGCCGAAGCCGGCGCCGCCGGCCGCGATACCCGCGGCATGATCCGCCAGCATCAGTTCGAGAAGGTGGAGATGGTGCAGATCTGCCGGCCGCAGGACTCCTATCAACAGCTCGATGAGATGACCGGCCACGCCGAGGCAGTGTTGCAGGCGCTGGAACTGCCCTATCGAACCATGCTGCTGTGCACCGGTGACATGGGCTTCGGCGCGGCCAAGACCTTCGACATCGAGGTCTGGCTGCCGAGTCAGCACACCTACAGAGAGATCAGCTCCTGCTCCAACTGCGAAGCCTTCCAGGCGCGGCGCATGCAGGCCCGCTGGCGCAACCCGGAGACCGGCAAGCCGGAACTGCTGCACACGCTTAACGGTTCCGGACTTGCCGTTGGCCGCTCGCTGATCGCGGTGATGGAGAACTACCAGAATGCCGACGGCAGTATTCGGGTGCCGAAGGTGTTGCAGCCCTATATGGGTGGGCAGGAAGTGATTGCTTAGAGGTTGAGGGCTTAGGGCCTAGGGCCCAGGGCTCAGGGCTCAGGGCTTAGGGCTCAGGGCTCAGGGCCCAGGGCTCAGGGCTCAGGGCTCAGGGCCCAGAGTGGTTCCCGTCGCCTGGAACTAGGCGGCTTGCGTAGGATGTGCTGAGCGCAGCGAAGCGCAACAAGAGCGAGGGCCCAGGGCCTAGTTTGGTGTCGAGGGCGGGGGGGGTCGGCGGCTTGCGTAGGATGTGCTGAGCGTAGCGAACCGCATCAAGAGCGAGGGCCCAGGGCCCAGTTTGGTGTCGAGGGCGGGGAGAGTCGGCGGCTTGCGTAGGATGTGCTGAGCGCAGCGAAGCGCATCAACAGCGAGGGCCCGGCAGAGAATGGCCCAGGGCCCAGAGGGAGCAACATCGAAGCATTCCTGGGCCCTGGGCCCTGAATCCTGGGCCCTTCGCTCTACTCAAAGCCATCCGCAAACAGCGCAGCCAGCACCTGCGCCTCCTCGGCAAGAATGGCCGTATCCATCTTCAGTATGCCGCCGGCCAGCTCACGGGCGCGGAGCATGGCCTGGGGCAGATCGCCGGCGCGGTGATATTGCGGATAAATGCCAGCGCCGTTCTCCCAGGTGAAGGTCCCCGGAATGCCGGCGTCGAGGAAGTACCAGTGGTCCGAGTAGGCCTGGGTACTGCTGCTGGTGATGATGTTCAGCTCCGGAGCATAGGTGGCCGCGGCCTGGGCGAAGCGCACCAGTTCGGCGCTGAAGGTGCCCACCGTTTCCACTCGCGTGTCCAGGCTGTCGCTGCTGGCGTAGCCGATCATGTCCAGATTGATCATGTACTGCAGCTTGTTGATCTCACCGCTGGCCTGTAGCGATTCCACGTAGCGCCGGCTGCCGACCAGGCCCTGTTCCTCACCGGCAAAGCACATGAACAGGATGCTGCGTCGGGTATCCACGGCTTGCATCACCCTGGCCAGCTCGATTACCCCGGAACAACCGCTGCCGTTGTCGTTGGCGCCCGGCTGCGGGTCGACGGTGCCGTCGCAGCGATTGCTGTTGCGCGAGTCGTAGTGCGCGCCGACCACCACCCACTCGTCAGCCAGATCCGTGCCGGCCTTTGTTCCGATCGGGTTGGCCAAGTTGACCGTGCCTTGCCCCGGGCAACTGCTGCCGCCGCTGAGCTGGAAGGGGAAGCTGTCGACCTGCAGACCCGCTGCGGCAAACTGCCCCTGGATCCAGTCGTGCGCGCTGCTCAGGTTCGGATTGAAGGAGTTGCGATCAAAACCCGCCAGCGTGGTCAGCGTGCCGAACCAGCGCTCAGCATCCACCCGGTCGACCAGGGACTGCAACAGCGGATCGGGCACGCCTTTGGCGCCCAGCTGCGCTTTCTGTTGATCGGGCCAGTTGTGCACCTCGCGCGCGACCACGCCGTCGGCCGGCAGCGGTTCACCCGTGATGAGCGGCCCAATGGTGGCCTTGGCCAGCGACGGCGGCTTGCGCAGGATCTCGTAGCCACCCACTACGGCGAGCGCCGGCTCAGGGTTATGCAGCGTGCAGACGTGATCGCGAACCACAACTTCATCGAAGTGCAATCGTGGCGGACCCAGTCGGGTGTCTGCGCGCGCCGACCAAGCCTTCAGGCTGGCCGCGCTTACCCCGAGCAGCAGCTCGTTGCCAAACTCGGCGCTCCATTGCACCCCGCCGGCCTCGCGCAGCGCGGCAACCTCATGCGCACCTAGCCGATGGATGTCGACGATCACGGTCGGTGTGGGCGCGGCCTGTGCGGCCAAGCCAAAGAGCAGCACTGTTAGCAAGCAAAAGCGCATAGCAGTCCGGGCCAGTCTGAACTGCACTATTGTGGCTGCTGAATCAACCGGTTGCCAGGGCAGCTGTCGCGGATTGCAGGAGTATCGCCGCCAGTTGATCGGCGACTAAATCCCAGCGTAAGTCCGGTCGCCTGCTGCGAGCCAGTGCGGCATAGGCCATGCGACGGTAGCAGTCGGGATCTTCATAGAGGTCGGTCAATGCCAACGCGACGTCGTCGGCATCGACCTCGCACATCCGTAGCGGGCTGTGTGCCGTCATCACCGGGTTGATCGGCAGGCGCCAGGCGTTGTCGCCCCACAGTTCGGTCAGCGCGTCCTGGGCGGGCAGGATCTGCGCTGCTCCGGTCGCCGCGTGTTCGAAGCTGACCAGACCAAAGCCCTCGCCGGCAGCAGTATTGATGCCCACCGCGCACGCGTTGTACAGCGCGTTGAGCTGCGCATCATCGAGCGGTCCGGGGCTTTCGGGGTACCACAGCAGGCGGTCTTCGATTCCCAGCCTTGCAGCCTGTACGCGCAACGGCTCGACGAACTGCGGGTGGGCGTGGGCCTGGTGCAGACACAGATGAACCGCATCAGGCCGGCCTGCGGCGAATCTGGCGAAGCCCTCCAGGGTCAGATCGATACGCTTGCGCGGATCCGGTCGCGACGCGTTGAGAATGACGAAGGATGGTTCGGGTAGCCGGAAGTAGTCCTGTGCCAAGTGCATTCGCGGCGCGGCTGAACCGAAATCATCCTCGTCCAACGCTGGCCGGAAGCTGCGCAGGTCGACGCCGTGGCCGATGCAATCGACAGGGGTGGCAATCTCAGCCCGGTTCAGCGCCCGGCGCAGGTCGGCGCGGGCGCTCTCGGTGTAGGTGATCAAGCGGCTGAATCCGGTGAGCTCGGCAACCAGAGCATGGTCCGGGATCTGCCCATCCAGCGGCAGATAGCCCACCATGGGCACGTTTTCCAGTTGCTCCGCCAGCGCTCGCGAGTAGTGTTGTAGATACCAGATGTCGTTGAGGGCGAAGATCGCATCCGGCTGCAGCTCGTTCCAACGCTCCCGCGCCTCATAGGCGCCTACCAAATCACCGCCGTGCAGATTGGTGGGGAGCACCCGAACGTCAGGCGAATGCGCGAAGACCGGGCCACGGTATCCCACGCCCATCCAGGTTATGGCGAAATGCCGCGTCAGCGCAGGCAGCAGTGCTTCCAGTACGCGGGTAAAGCCGGTGCCTGGCTGGTACCAGCCAAACAGCAGCAGTTGGGGTTTGCAAGTTTGCATGGGAGTGGCGAGGCGCACTGGGTTGTGTCGAAAGTCAAGGCGGCCCGGTCCGGTAGACCAGGCCGCCGGTTGGGATCAGGCGTTGCTCAATGCAACCGGGGTGTAGACCGTCTTGCCATTGACGTCGACGGGTGCCAACTGCACGGTGAGGATCGGTCCGGTCGCCGGATTGGTGATCTGACTGGCCTCGAAACCGGGCATGTTCATGTCGCCCAGCACCCCGACTAGCGCGTAGCCGAAGGTGCCCAGCGAGCCGCAGTTCAGCTGCACGGCGACCTGATCCACGCGGCGCAGTTCACGACCGGCACCATTAAGGTCGAGGAACTTGAACAACGGTCCCTGCGGCTGCCGATTCAAACCGACTCCGGCGCTGGCGACCACCAGGATGTAGTCGGAGCTGTTGTAGCTGCCGATGTTGGGGGCAACGTCGTTTGCGGTCTGGAACTCGTTGTAGACCACCGACAAATCGCTGCGGTCCAGCACCACGAACCAGTAGCCGGACTGTTTGGGCTGCTGGCTAAGAACATTGCTGCCGATCGCCATCTGAGTGAAAAAGAACTGGTTGCTCAGGCTGCTCACCACGGTGAGGCCTACGGGTGTATTGCTCATGATTGCTCCTTGGCTGTGAATTCGACTAGCTGCGTGAGGGGTAGAGGCCCTGCAGGGCGATGATGAAGTTGATCGCCAGCAGCGGCTGCAGGTTGTTGTGGGCCTGGCTACCGCCGTTGTTGGCCAGCATCTGCGTAGCCATCGGCTGCAGATTGGCTGCCGGCGTGTATGCGTCTACCGAGGATCGGGTCATCGACCGATTCGGGTTCGGCGATTGCAGATCAGCCGGGTCCTCAGCCGCGCGCCAGGTATGGCTGTGATTGGGCATCTGCGCTTCGGTCAGGGTGACCGTGTCGCTGCCGCCGCGCTCGCCGAGACGGCGCGAGGTCAATCCCGGACCGCGGCCCGGATGCATCGGCGCGCGACCCTGCAGATTCGGTAGCGCGGTGGTCGAGCGGCCGTCGCCGCCGTAGGTGGTACCGATCAGGCTGAACAGGGCGGTGTTCTGCGCGACCGGCAGCAGCTGGCCATCGCAGAAGGCCCAGCTGCGCGGGGCGAAATTGCCGGCGAAGATGCGAATCTCCGCAATAAAGGGCTCTGACATGGGCTGCTCCTTAGTGGCGTGAGGGGTAGATGCCAAACAGCGCGACGATGAAGTTCACGCACAAAAAGGGCATCAGATTGGTGTGCGAGCGCGAGCCGCCGACCGAACTCACCGCCTGGCTGGACAGATTTGCTATCGGCGTGTCCTCGATCCACAGATCCACCGACGGCGAATTGGCCGGGAGATTGCCTGCCGGGTCGTTGCTTACCCCGGCCGCAGTGCTGGCTTGCATCGGTCCGTGGCTGTGGCTGGGCAGCTGATTGACGGTCAGGGTTTCCTTCTCCGAGCCGAGCTTGGCACCGAGCCTGCGCTCGGACAGGCCGGGGCCGTGTCCGGCGTGAATGGGAATACGTCCGCGCATGTCCGGCAGGCCGAAGGTGGTGCGGCCATCGCCGCCATAGATGGTCCCGAACAGGCTGAACAGCGCATCGTTCTGCGACACCGCCAGCAGTTGGCCGTCACAGAATGCCCAGCCGCGCGGGGCAAAATTTCCGGCGAACATGCGGATTTCGCCTACAAAGGGTTCTGACATGGTGATCGCCTCCGATTAGTTGCGCGACGGGAACAGGCCCTGCAGGGCGATGCAGAAATTCACCACCAGCGAGGGCTGCATGTTGTTGTGCGCCTGGCCGCCGCCGACGTTGGTGATAGAACCGCTGTGGATTGCGGTCAGATTTGTCGGTGCGGAGTACAAATTCAGCGCTCTACCGAGCACGTGGCCGGATGGATCGCGAGAGCTGCCGTTATTGCTCGAGCCCATGGTCTGATGGTCGTGCTGCGGC
>JAUIFV010000146.1 GCA_030430155.1 Gammaproteobacteria bacterium | reverse complement strand
GCCGATGGTCTTCGGACCCGCCGTTGTCGAGGTCAGCATGCAGCTGGTCGCCGGCAGGGTCACCGTGCACATCGCTCCGCTGCCGTCATCGACGGCCACATCGCCAGTCGGCGTACCGAAGCCGGTTACGCTGACGTTTACCGTGTAGGCCACGCCGACCACGCTCGAACCAGCGGGCACGACCGAAGTGATCGTGGTGGTGCTGGCGGCACGGTCAATCTGGTAGGCCGCGGTGTCGCTGCTGGGCAGATTGTTGCTATCGCCCACATAGCTGGCAGTGATGGTCTTCGGACCGGCGCTGGACGAGGTCAGCAGGCAGTTGGTCGCCGGCAGCACGATGATGCACATTGCCCCGGCGCCGTCGTCAACGTTCACATCGCCGCTGGGATTGAAGCCGGCCACGCTTACATCAACGGTGTAGGCCACGCCGACCACGCTGGAGCCGGGCGGGGTGATCGCAGTGATGGTGGTGGTGCTGACCGCCGGATCGATGCCCTGCATCGCGGTGTCGCTGGAAGGCAGATTGTTCACATCGCCCGGATAGCTGGCGGTGATGGTCTTGGGCCCGGTGCTGGTCGAGGTCAGATCGCAGCTGGTCGCCGGCAGCACGATGCTGCACATCGCCCCGTCGCCGTCGTCCACCGCCACCGTGCCGGTCGGATTGAAGCCGCTCACGGTGACCGTCACCGTGTAGGGCTGGCCGACGATAGCCGGATTCGGCGCCACCGAGGTGATGGTGGTGGTGCTCGGCGCCTGGTCGATCTGATAGGCCGCGGTATCGCTGCTGGGCAGATTGTTGCCGTCACCGCCGTAGCTGGCGCTGATGGTCTTGGGTCCAACCACAGTCGAAGTGAGCACGCAGCTGGTCGCCGGCAAAGTGATGCTGCACATCGCGCCGGCGCCGTCATCGACGGCCACCGTGCCGGTCGGATTGAAGCCAGTGACTGTCACGTCCACCGTGTAGGGCTGGCCGATGATCGAACTGCCGGCCGGGGTGATTGCGGTGATCGTCGTGGTGCTGGTGGCCTGGTCGATCTGATAGGCCGCAGTGTCGCTGCTGGGCAGATTGTTCGCGTCGCCCGCGTAGGCGGCGCCGATGGTCTTCGGACCCGCCGTTGTCGAGGTCAGCATGCAGCTGGTCGCCGGCAGGGTCACCGTGCACATCGCTCCGCTGCCGTCATCGACGGCCACGTCGCCAGTCGGCGTACCGAAGCCGGTCACGCTGACGTTCACCGTGTAGGCGACGCCGACCACGCTCGAACCAGCGGGCACGACCGAAGTGATCGTGGTGGTGCTGGCGGCACGGTCAATCTGGTAGGGCGCCGTATCGCTACTGGGCAGGTTATTGACGTCGCCACCATAGCTGGCGGTGATGGTCTTCGGGCCCGCGCTGGTCGATGTCAGCATGCAGCTGGTCGCCGGCAGGGTGATGCTGCACATCGCCCCGGCACCATCATCAACCGTTACCGTCCCAATCGGCGTTCCGAAGCCGGTGAGCGTCACATCCACGCTATAGGCCACACCGACCACGCTGGAACCTGCCGGGGTGATGCTGTTGATGGTGGTGGTCGAAGGCGCCAAATCGATGGTCTGCGCCGCGGTGTCGCTGCTGGCGGTGTTGTTCACATCGCCCGGATAGCTGGCAGTGATGGTCTTCGGACCGGCCACGTTGGAGGTCAGATCGCAGCTGGTCGCCGGCAGCACAATGCTGCACATCGCCCCGGCGCCGTCATCCACCGCGACCGTCCCCGTCGGGTTGAATCCGCTCACGGTGACGTTCACCGTGTAGGGCACGCCCAGCGAACCCGGATTCGGCGCCACGCTGGTGATCGTGGTGACGGAAGTCTCCTGGACAATCTGATAGGCGTCGGTGTCGCTGCTGGCGGTGTTGTTGGCATCGCCCGGATAGCTGGCGCTGATGGTCTTGGGTCCGACCACGGTGGAGGTCAGCACGCAGCTGGTCGCCGGCAGGGTGATGCTGCACATCGCCCCGGCGCCGTCGTCCACCGCCACGACCCCGCTGGGATTGAAGCCCGTCACCGTCACATTCACCGTGTAGGGCTGACCGACGGTGCTGATCGAGGCCGGCACGATGGAAGTGATCTGTGTCGTGCTGGTGGCCTGATCGATGCTGTAGGTGGTGCTGTCGCTGCTCGGCAGATTGTTCACATCGCCGGAATATTGCGCGGTGATGGTCTTGGTGCCCACAGTGGTGGAGGTGAGCATGCAGGAGTTTGCCGGCAGGGTAATGGTGCACATCGCGCCGGTGCCGTCGTCGACGCTGATCGTACCGGTGGCGTTGAAACCACCGCTGACGCTGACCACCACCGTGTAGGGCGTGCCCACCGCGGTACTGGCGGCCGGGCCCACCGAGGTGATAGTGGTCGTGGTCGCCGCCTGAACGATGCTGTAGGCGGCGCTGTCGCTGCTCACAGCGTTGTTGCTGTCACCGGAGTAGTTGGCGCTGATCGTCGTTGCGCCAACGATGGTCGAGGTCAGCATGCAGCTGGTGGCAGGCAATGTGATGGTGCACATGCTGCCCAGGCCGTCGTCGACCAGTACCGTGCCGGTGGGTGACATGCCCGCTACCGAAACATTCACCTGGTAAGCCACACCGACGGTGCTGGAGCCGGCCGGCACGATACTGGTGATGGTGGTGGTGGTGGCGGCTCGATCGACCGCGTGAGCCGCGGTATCGCCACTACCGGCGATTCCGGGAGCGCCTCCGTAGACGGCGCTGATGGTCAGATTGCCGGGCGCCGTGCTCGGCAGCACACAGCTGGTAGCCGGCAGTACGATGGTGCAGCTGTTGCCAATGCCGTCGCTGACCACCACGCTACCGCTGACCGCCGAAGCCGAGCTGACGGACACGCTGACGGTGTAGTTCTGGCCCAGCATCGATGGGCTGGGCGTGATCGAGGTGATCGTCGTGGTGCTGGGCTCCAGACCCTTGGTGGCGTCGAATAGTCCGTTGACGATGCGGGCCGTGCTGACCGGCGCGGCGCTGAAGCTGACTGCGCCGGTGCTCAGGTCGAAACTGATGATGTCGACGTCACTGCTGCCTTCGGCCTGACCGACGGCCACGAAGTCGCCGCCACTGATCGCGGCAATATCGGGCGCCAGCGCGCAGCAGTCGGCAACGGCTGCGCCGATGTTGCTGGTCGTCCCCAAGGCCGGATTGATCTCGACCAGACTCAGGGTCAGGTCGCCGGTGGTGCCGTTCTCGGTTTGTACCAATCCATACAATCGATCGGTCGCCCGATCGCCGACCATCGCGGTCACTACACTGGCCAGTGGCACCGAACTCGCCGCCGAGCCATCGGTGGGAAAGGCCACCAGTGACAAAGTCCCTGACATGCCGACATCGCCGGCTGCATAGACCACGCCGTTGGCGTAGGCGACGGCGTTGGGCATCAGCTCACAGCAGTTGCTCAGCCCGGCGTTGACCAGAGTCACAGCGCCGCTGCCGGTATTGATCTGATTGAGTTCCAGCTCGTTGGAGGCATTGACCATCAGCGCCAGCAGGCGCTGCGGGGTCTGTTCATAGATGGTGCCGACCACCACGCCGGTGGCGCCCAACGTGACCTCGGGCAGCGCGGTGCCGCTGGTGACGTCATAGCTGTACAGCTTCCAGGGCAGCAGCGGATTGCTGCTGTCCGGGCCGAAGGCGTGTAGCACCTGCGCGAAGGGGTCGAAGGCATTGACCCCCAGGCCGAAGGCGCGCCCGGCGCTGCCGGCACCCTGGGTGGTGAGCACCCCCGTCGCCGGGTTGACGCTGGCGATCACGCTCGCCGAGGCGTTTCGGTCATAGCTCAGGGCAGCCAGCTGGGCCTGGACGTGACCGGCCCACAGCAGGCTGAGCAGCAATAGCGCTCGGCGCAAGGCGATCATGATCGACCGCCCTTAGCGCTGCGCGCTGCTGATTTGCTCCAGGGCCGCTTCCAGCCTGGCGATGCGCTCCTCTAAGGTGGCGATCTTGGCATCGCGCTGGGCGATCTCCTCGCTCAGCGCCTGGCTGGCGGCGAGCGCCACACCGGCCACATCGCCGGGGGCCAGCGACTGGTCGCTGGTGCCCAGGCCGAAGGCGGCGTAGAAGTCCTCGGCTACCGGACCGATATGGCGGTCGGCATCGGGCGCGGAGATGTAGTTCCAGGTCCAAAGATCCAGATTGCGCAGCTGGTCCAGCAGCGCCGAACCGGCCACCGCGACCAGGTTTTCTTTACTGTGCCGGCTGGAGAGCTGGGTGATGGTGCCGCCCACATACAAGTTGCCGTCGTTGTCCAGTTCCATCCGGCGGTCGCCATTGGTCCTTTCGACCAGCAAATAGCTGGAGGCGAAGTTGCGGCGGATGTGCAGGGCCGCCGAGGCGTTGACCAGACCGAATCCGACGTTCCCGGTGCCGGCGATATCGACCGAAGATTCGCCTGCTCCGGGACGGATCTTGAACGGCAGCCGACCGGTATTCACATCGCGAATGAAGAAATTCGCTTCGTTGCCGGCCACGTCCCAAATATAGGGCGTAAAGCCGTTCGAACCATTCTGATCCAGACGCAAGGTTGGCGTATTGCCATCCACGGCGTGCAGTTCGACCACCGGGGCATCGGTGCCGATGCCGACATCACCAGCGGCATCGACGTAAAGGGCGTTGTTGATCGATCCAGCCTCGATCAAAAACGGAGTACGGTTGAAAGTGGCGTCCTGGATGGCAAAAAAGTTGGGATCGCCGTTGTTGGTTCCGTTGATCGCTATGCGCCAGTCGTTGTCGGGGAAGGAACCGGTGTTACTGGTGTCGTCAAAGTGGATGCGCAGGTTGTTTTCTTTCAAGCGCAGCGTGTCTGATCCGTAGGATTCGAAGTCGACGCAGTCGTTGCCGATGCAGGCGCTGGTGCGTATGGTCTGGTCGCCGGCGATCGGTGCCGCTTTGGCAACGCCTGCGGCGGACGGCTTGGGCGCCGGCTCGGCCTCGCTTAGCGGCGATACGAAGCGCCCGCCGTTGACCTGCAGCATACCGCTGCGCACCGCGATGGCCTGAGGCCAATCGCTGGGTGTATCGATGTCACCGGCTTCGCGGCGCTGGCGGCTCGCTTCCGACTGTGCGGCTGAGATCTGCGGCGAGTACACCAGCTCCCACTTGTAGGCGCCATTGGTCAGATCGCCCGCGCTGATCTGCACCGGCTGATCGGCAGCAAAGCTCAGCTGCCGGTCGCCATCGGCGCCGCGCAGGGTCAGCGTTGCCGCGGCCGCACCCTGAGGGCGCTCCCAGCTGTAGCTGGCGCTGTCCTGCGCCGACACAGGGGTCAGGGCGGTGGCCAGGAGGAGCGAAAGGGCAACGCTGAGCTGAGTGGCGCGCATGGAGATCTCCGGGTCAAAGCGGGAAGCGGTGGTTGATCGCGGCTCGGTGCTCGGTTGCTGTAGACCCGGTCAGGGGGCGCGCGGTCGTCAGGCCCTTAATATCTCATGAACAAACAGCGTGTGGCGTCCGCCGATGAACTTCCACCGTTTTTTGACAATCCGCCTTCACCCCCGCCTGGCGACGATCTGCACGCAGTCCGGTAAGGTTTGCAGGCCCAAGCAAGCACCGAGCGAAAAATGAGCACATTCATGCAGACAGCGCTATGGCTGGTGGTCGTCATCGTCAGCAGCGCCTTTTTCTATCACTACGGCGCCAGCTTGAGCACGCAGAGCAGCAGCGCGGTCTGCGACGAGAATATGGCGGCCTATGCCTTCGGCGATATGCGCCGGGCGCTGGAGATGATCGACGGCGCCGAGACTGAAGGCGCCAGGCAGGACCACTTGATCAATCTGCGTATCGCAGTCGTCCGTCTTGCCGACAATGTGGGGGCGCTGCGCGGCCGCAGCTGCACCGAGGACGACCGCAGCGCGCTGGCCGATGCCAAGCGTGCCATGGATAGCGATCCGCAGAAGCCGGAATGGCTGGACGGCAAGATCGCCCCAGCGCTAGAGCTGTGCGGCAGTTAGCCTCCGGCCGCCACGAGGGCGACCGCAGGCTGTCCAAGGACTGGACCGGAAGATCTCCAGCCCTAGGGTTCTTGCCTACGCTTGGGCACGCAGCCTTGGACTACTCGCCGTCGATCTCCCGCCGTACCTTGGCTACGGCGACCGCAGACTTGGACTCGACGTTGTCGTAGCTGCTGTAGGCAACCACGTACCCACCATCGGCGGTCGCGCTGATGGCGAACTGATCACGATGACGCAGGTCCGGATGCAGCTTGATCTCGTCCAGCCGGCCGTCCGCATCCACCGACTCCACCTTCAGATCCATCGAACCCGTCACTGCGCGGAAGTTGGGCATGGCAACCGCAAAGGCGACCCTACCATCATCCAGACGAGCCACCTGGTGTCGCACCCGAGCCTGTTCGTCGCTGCCGATGGCGCGCACCCATTCCTTTCCACTCACGCTGCCGCTGACCAGCAGCGCCTCATCGCCGGCACCCAGATCGGCGACGAAGATCGCCGCGAAACCATCGCCATTGGCGGCGACCTGCGCCGGTGCGGTGCAGCTCAGCGCCTGAACCCTGAAGCTGACGTTGACCTGATCGGAACGCTGGGGCTGGGCGAGCATCGCGCAAGTGCTGCTGTTTTTGCCGATGGATTTGACTGCCAGAAAGCTGTCGCCCGACTCACTGATAGTCGCCGAACTGGCAACGAAGTCCGTCTCGAGCGCAGTGGAGCGATGCATCCGTTCATTGCCGCTGGCATCGAACAAGCGATTGATCAGGCTGGAAACCGCCCCGCCTCGGGCAGAGAAGGCCAAGCGGTTGGCAATGTAGCTCAGCGCAATCTGACCGTTGTCGGCTTCGCTCAACGCAACCGCACCGGCCGGCTTGTTGCCGAGCATGGACGACCAGTTGAGCTTGCCGCCCTTGCTGTAGCGCTCCAGCACCAGCGCGGTGCGCTTGCCGCTCAGCGCTGCATTGCGCGCAACCAGCGTGTCGCCATTGGCAGCAACGCGCAGTGCAGCGATGGATTCAGCGTCGCTGAGCGCAAAGGCCAATGCCGTCTGCGCAAGCGGGTCACCGATCTGCCAGTTCTTGGCCATCATTCCGCCAATGGTCGAATAGCTGGTGGCGTAGTGCTCGCCGCTCTGGTCCAGCGCCGCATAGCCATTCGCAAGATAGTCCTGTGCAACCACGCGGGTGGATTCAACCAGGTCACCATCGGCTGTGATCGCCTGGCTACGTAGCACCGTCGGCGCTACACCGGCGCCATCGAGCATCAGCACGCGGACGCCGCCGAACTCATCGGCGACCATCCTCGATTGCTCACCGGAGAGCATGTGCAGCGCCTGACTATCTGGGCTATTGACATAGACGGACCATTCCTGGTCGGGGGCGGCTTGCACCGAAGCGCCGCCGAGCAGGGCGAGGGCGCAGGCCAGGCCGAGCGAAGCGCGATTGAGGGTAGGAATCTTGTCTTGATGTGGCATTGCTGTTTACCGCTGTTGGGGGAGATGTTGCTAGACGCGGTATTCGGCGCAAGAACCGATCAAAGCCGTCCAGAGCACAGGCCCATCGATACGCTGCGGCCAATGCCTCAGGGGCAGCGGAAAGCGCTAAGGAAGGTTCTGGCTAGTGTGGTGAACCAATAATTCGTTGACTTTAGTTCCGATAGATTTTTTCCTGAGGCAAGGCGCGAGGAGGAGGCATAGCAGGGCTATGGTGACGACGAGCAACGCAGCATTCAGGGAAAAAGACGCGGAAATAATTCAAGGAATTATTGGTTCACCACACTAGCAGCCGGCTGGCTTTGGTCGCGGCAACTGGGTCGAACACGAGCGCGTGATCGTTCCTCGCTCCCGCTTTCAACCCAACTCATCGAGATGCTTCGGCCAGCTGTCATGCAGCAGCCTCGACATCGCGCGATCGGCAAGCAGGCGGCCGCCGGTCTGACAACGGGCGCAGTAGTTGAACTCGTTGGACGCGTGGACCACGCGCTGCACCGGCGCGGCGCAGACCGGACAGGGCTGGCCATAGCGACCGTGCACCGCCATCTGCGGTCGGAAGGCGGTGACCTTGTCGGGAAAGCCATCGCCGCATTCGGCCAGCAGTCGATCGGTCCATTCGCTCAACACGGCCCGGGTCGCCACGTACAGCGATTCGATCTCGGCGGCATCCAGATTGCTGGTCAGCTGCAGCGGCGACAGACGCGCCCGATGCAGGATTTCGTCGGAGTAGGCGTTGCCGATGCCGCTGAACAGCCGCGGATCGGTCAGCGCCCGCTTCAGGGTGTGGCTTTGCCCGGTCAGCCGCTCGGCAAATTGCGCCAGCGTCAGCGATGTGAGCTCCAGCCCGCCGGGGTCGATCGCCGACAGGGCCGCTTCGCCGATGTAGAGCTGCAGCATCGCCCGGCGTTTCGAACCTGCCTCGGTCAATACCAGTGTGCCGCTGGGGAACTCGAATGCGGCCAGCGCCAGCTTCTTCGGCGGCGCCCTTCCCGGGATCAGCCAGCGCAAACGACCGGCGATCATCAAGTGGATCACCGCAAAGCGCTGTTGTTCGAACTCGATCACAATGCGCTTGCCGAGGCGGCGCAGCGCGAGCACCTGACTATCGGCGAACTCGCCCGGCGACGGCTCTACCGTGCGCAGCACGAAGGGGTTGAGCAGCCGCAGCCGGGTCAGGCGCTGCCCGACGATGCGCTGGCGCAGCGCATGCAGATAAACCTCAATATCGGGCAGCTCAGGCATCAGCTCCGGTCAGAGCAGGGTGTCCGAAAGGCTGCGGCCCCAGCTGTACAGCCCGACAGCGATCAGCGTCGGCGGAAAATGCGACCAGAACTGCCATGCCGACAAGGACTTGCGCTGTGCCAGACCGAGCAGCGGCAGACTCAGCCAAGCCGGGACACCGCCAAAAGCGGCAATCATGAACGCCAGCTGCAGCTCACCCAGCTTGGGGTTGGCGGCGTCGGGAAACCAGCGGTAGGCGCAGAAGGCCATGACCAACAGCGCGGCGATCGCCCACAGAAAAGAAACCCAGCGCAAGGCAGAAGCAATCAAGCGAGTGACTCCGATTGGATGACGGGCCAGAGCGCGCACCGTAAGCGATTCGGTGGTTTATGACCAGCAGCTGTGCCCTATCCGCCTATGGGTCCTGCTGCCCAGCGCGCGCGGCAGCGCAAAGCATTAACGGGTAGCGAGTCGCATCAAACGTCAATGCAGTGCATCGTGTGCGCCTGAACCTGGGGGTATCCGTCTTCGACCCGCTCGGATTTGAGTCATAGATCAGCTCCCACGTCTCGCCTGCGCTCGACCGAGCGGCACCGACCCAGTACTCGGTATCCGGCCCCGCAGCCGGGATCGCGAACCGAAATGGTTGATTGCCTGCGATCGCTCGTTGGGCGCAAAGAACGCTTTCCCGAACCGAATGCGGATCACTGGATTCGTTGCAGTCCACAGCATCGGGTCCAGCCAACTGCACCAGCTGCTCGGTCAGGATCGGAGGAGGCAGGCGGCGCTCTGAGCCCCAGCAGAGCGGGCTTAGCAGCAGGATCGCGACGGCAGTCTTCGCGGGCTTCATTGGCGCTGCTTGGCGATCGGTCCAAGCTCTGTGCGGCTGGGGACCGGCTTTGCCCGAATCATTGCTTCCGCCTCAGACCCGACAGCAGTCGTAGCGTGGTTTCGCGGATCTCGGCCATCGCCTGCTCGGCATCGGCGTCGTCCACCGACGGCAACGCCTCTACGGCGCCGTAGAGCAGGCCGAGCACCAATCGCGCCAAACGCCCGGAGTTGCCGTCGATGACCACGCCCGCGGACTGTAGCGCGCCGATGGTCGCAATCATCGCCCCCAGCCCATGGCGTTCCCGGATCTGCGCCCAATGCTCGCTGCCCAGCACCGCCGGCGCGTCGGTGAGGCCGATGCGGCGTCCGCCCGGGTCCGACCCGGCGCGCAAAAAGGCGTCGACGCTCGCCTCAAACGCCCGCCAGGGATCCGGATCGGCGGCCATGGCCTTGGATCTAGCCGCCTGCGCCAAGCGCACCAAACCGGCGTCCAGGCGTTCGGCGACCTCGGCGAACAAACCCTTCTTGTCGCGGTAGTGGTGATAAAGCGCCCCGGTGGTCACCCCGGCGGCGGCGCACAGCACGCCTACCGAGGTCGCCTCAAAACCCTGTTCGGCGAACAGCCTGCGCCCGGCTGCGCATAGCGCATCACGGGTGGCCTGTGCGTTCTCGCGTCGGCGGTCGCGTTTGCCCGGTGCTGGCGGTGTCGAAGTCACTGTTGCCTGCCTATTCATACGTTCAGGCGCCCCAGGTGCAAGCGCCGAGACTGACCCTTCCCGTCACAATCAACCCGCGACAGAGCGCTCGCACCAATGTACCGCAGACGATACTATTTGCATAACATAATTGTGTTACGTATTATTCGCTCACCCTGACCTAAGGACCCGACCGCAATGCTGCTGACTGCCCAGATACTCACCGGCCTGGTGCTGCTGATCCACATCTACATCTTCCTGCTGGAAACGGTGCTGTTTCGAAGCCGCGGCATGAAGGTCTTTGGTTTTCCCCGCGATAGCTATGAGATGTACGCGCCGCTGATGTCCAATCAGGGCTGCTACAACGGTTTTCTGGCCGCCGCGCTGGCGCTGGGTTTGTTCCACCCCGATCCGGCTATCGCCAGGGCCTTTGTCTGGTTCGGTCTGGGCTGCGTCGCCGTTGCCGGCGTGTGGGGCGCGGTGACTGCAAAGGTGCGGATTCTGTTCGTGCAGACGGTGCCAGCGGCACTAGCGATGGGCGCATGGCTGCTGGCTGGTTGAGCAACAGCCCCGCAGAATCCTGCCGGGTATCACGCCACCCGGTCGGATCCTGCGCGGGTCACTACGGTCTACTGGGCAAGCGCGCTGACACGGCATCCCAGGAATCGCATTGACAGCGCCGCAGAGACCCACCGGGTAACACGCCACCCTGTCAGATCGTGCGCGGGTCACTACGGCCTACCGTGCAGGCGAGCTGACGCATCGTTCGCGAATCGGCCGGCGCTAGTCAGTTTGACGATGCACGCATCGGTATCCCCGACTCAAATCCGTCGTCGAAGATGCTCGCTGCCACGCATCCAGTGGCGCTCTCAAAGCGAGAGATGCTGCTGAACTGCAGCAGATAGAGTTCGCCGCCTTCGTCCTCGCCGAATCCCAGCACGCTGCCGCTCAGGTCGGTCCACTCCGAGAAGCTCCAGTTGCCCGGCGTGCCCTCGTTGGCGAAATAGACCTGCCCACCGCAGAAGTCGGAAAAAACGTAGGTGCCGCGCAGGCCCTGGATGCAGCCGCGGTAGCGGTAGCCGCCGGTGATCGAGCAGCGGCTTTGGCTGTGGTCATAGGCCACGATGGGATCGACAAAACTCCCGCTGCAGCCGCCCGGACCGGGGATATCTCCTTCGCGGCAGTTCCAGCCGTAGTTCAGCCCTCCAGCAGCCTGCTCGGATTCGAAAGAGACCTCTTCACGCGAGCCCTCACCGACGTCGGCCACGAACATATCGCCAGTCTCGCGATCAAAGCTCCAGCGGTACGGGTTGCGAAAGCCTATGGACCAGATCTCGTCAGGCGTGGCGGTCCCGACAAAGGGATTGTCAGCCGGGATGGTGTATGGACTGGGACAGGAGGCGGCGGCGCAGGGTGCGATACGCAGCATCTTGCCGAGCAAAGTGCTCATGTTCTGCGATGTTGCGCTGGACGCCCCGCCGTCGCCCATGCCGATATAAAGATGGCCATCGCTGCCGAAATGAAGGTCGCCACCGTTGTGGTTGGCTGCGGGCTGATCGACGGTGAGAATTTCCAGACCGGAGGCCGGATCGGCGACGTTGGGGTCGCCGGCGGACACCCGGTAACGGGCGATCACCGTGGTCAGCGGATTGCCGCCGCTGCCGGTGCGCGTGTAGTTGAGATAGAAGTAGCCGTTGTTGGCATATTCCGGGTGAAAGGCCAGACCCAGCAAACCACCCTCGAAGGTGGTGTCGACCAGCCCACTGATATCGAGGAAGTTCTGCGCCAACTGCTGACCGGTATTGACGTCATAGATGACGATCACCCCGGACCGGTCGGCGATGAACAAGCGATTACTGCCATCGCCGGCGTGTCGCGCGGCCAATGGCGCCGTGGTGCCGATACCCAAGGGATTGAGCTGCAGGTCGCCAGGCGGGCCGCCGGCGGAGGCTGCAATCGGTACGAACGTCCAGACCAGCAGGCACCAAAGCGTCAATCTATCCACGGGAAGATCCTCTAATTCTCTATGCGCCTACAGTAGTCAACGAATCCGCCGATTTGTTGGAGCTGGTCCGCAACTATCAGTGCCGTTTGGCGACGCCACTCATCGATCTGATAACGGCGCAAGAACACGTTTTGTTTCACCCTGCATGCTCACTGAGCATCGCCGCGACGCTCAGCGCTAGGGACTCCCTGAACAATGCACGTGGCCGCGACGGCACCTGAGAAGTTCGCCAGTTAGGCGGGCGTCGCAGGTCATAGCCTGCGCTCTGGGCAAGACGTCCAACGCAGCTGGCGGGCTTCTCAGGTGCTGTCCCGAAGGGTTGCGGCCCAAATCGCCTGCTGCGGCGTTGCAGCCCTCGGGCATAGAATGACTATGCCTCTCAGGACTGCGCCCCCGCTTGTTGGTAACGGGGGCAGACGATTTGGACTCGCAACGCGGCTCGCGTGCATTGTTCAGGGAGTCCCTATGGATCTCGCTACTCATAGCCATCGGCGAAGAGCTCATCCGGTCCGCTGCGCTCACTGAGCTCATCGCTATCGTCCTCGGGAGTGAATACGGTCACACCGTCGACGCTGGCG
>JAUIFV010000145.1 GCA_030430155.1 Gammaproteobacteria bacterium | reverse complement strand
TCTCAGCTGCTCTCCGCTTCGAGGCGCGCCACCGTCAGGAATTCCTCCGGCGCAACGCGGATCGCCGCGCCCGTCGGACAGGCGCGCACACAGGCCGGACCGCCCTTGATCCCGGCGCACATATCGCATTTGACCGCTTTCTTCTCGCTGGAAGAGGACTTGTCGTAGGGCGCCTCACCCGGTCCCGAACCGCGACCGAACATCAGCCACTGAATCAGCCCGGGTTTCTTGCTCTTCTTGGCCGACATGTGGATCACACCGTAGGGGCAATTGCGTTGACAGTTGCCACAGCCGATGCAGTTGTCGGCGATGTAGACCTCACCATTGGGCGCACGGTGAATGGCGTCCGGCGGACAGTCCTTCATGCAGTGCGGATGCTCGCAGTGCCGACACGAGGTGGGCACATGGACGCTGGCGTAGGTGGGGCCGGCCTCACGGTTGAGTCTGGAGGTGCCGCTATGGGTCTCGGCGCAGGCCTTCTCGCAGTTGTCGCAGCGCACGCACAGCGACTCGTCGATCAGCAGCACATCGGTGGCCTCGCCCAGACCCTGACCGATCAGGAAGGAGATCACGTCGCCGCCGCTGGCCGCGGTCTGCATCGCGATGTTGGCCTGGGTGCGCTGCTTGTATTCCTGCTGCAGCTTCAGCTTCAGCGCCGGCGATGCGTCCACCAGACGCTGGAAGGCTTCGCGCTCGACGCGGATGGTTTCGGTCTTCACCGCGGCGCGCGCGGTGGCGGTGCGCTTGCTCTGTCCGAGCAGCGCCATCTCGCCAACGTAGTTGCCCGCGGCCACATAGGACAGCACCACTTCGCGTCCGCCGATGCTGCGTGAGATGGTCAACGAACCCACCCGAACCAGATGCAGGGCATCGCCCTCGTCGCCCTCGTTGAACAGGGTGTCGCCAGCCTTGAAGCTCTGTAGGGTGGCGCTGGAAACCACGTCGTGGATCTGTTCGTGCGAGGCTTCCTCGCCGAAGCGGCCGCGAATGGTCCGTTCGATAAAGCACTGATCGACCAGCTTCTTCACCGCTTCCACCGAGTTGATCAGCTTGGTCATCGAGCGCCGCGGGGTCTCCACCAGCACGCAGTTGGCGCCGGCGATGACCGTTGCACTGCGGCGACGGCCGGAAATCAGACTCATCTCGCCAAAGAACTCACCCGGCCCCAGGCTTAGCCGCTTGCTGCCCTGGTCATCGAGAAAGACCTCCACCGAGCCGGAGACGACGGAATAGAAGGAATTGGTGTAGTCGTTGCGCTTGAACACCTCCGCGCCCGCCTTCGGTGAGCGGATGTCGGAGTCGATCATGAACTCGCGCAGCTGCAGCGGAGTGATCTGGGCCAGCAGCGGCACAGCGCTCTGCACCCGCTCCAGCGCCGCGCTGACGCTGCTGAATCCGGGCATCTTCTCAAACTTGGCCCGCAGCAGCGGCTCGTCGGCAGGTTCGACGGTGTTGCCGAGGATGTACTCGACCACCTCGTAGCCCTGATTCATCGCCTGCTTGATCAGCGGGTAGCCACCCAGCGCGCCGACGATGTAGAGCCCTTTGACGTTGGACTCGTATGTTTCGCTGATCGCCGGAACCGCAGCCGGATCCTTGCTCGGGAATTCGACTCCGCAGGCCTCGACAAAGCGCCGCGGCGGGTTGGCGCCCAGACGCGCGATGATGCGATCGCAAAGCACCTGGGCGCGGCCCTTGGGGGTATTGAGGATCAATCGACCTGGCTTGCGACCAACGGTCAGCTGGTCCACACGGTCCGGGGTGGAGCCGTAATAGCAATCGATCAAGCCATCGTCGATGGCGCGGGTGATCAGCTTCAGATTGCCCTCTTTGGCGCGAGCGAATTCATCGCGCCGGTTGATGATCACCACCTGATTCTGCTTAGCCAGAGCGATGGCGTTTTCGATCGCCGCGTCGCCAGCGCCGATGACGATGATGGTCTCGGCCTCGTACTCGTCGGGATCGTCGAGCTGGTACTGGACGAAGGGGGCGTCGTCGCCGCTTACGCCCATCTTGCGCAGATTGCCCTGCAGGCCGATACCCAGGATCACGTACTCGGCACGGACCTTCTCGCCGCTGGTCATGGTCAGCTCGAATCCGGGATTGAGCTGATCGATCTGCTTGACCTCGGCGCCAAACTTGACGTTGACCCCGCACTCTTCAACGCCCTTGTCCCAGGCGTCCAGGATGGTTTCGCGACTACCGGCCTCAAAGGGCACGTCCGACCGCAGCGGCAAGGCGTCCGGCTCGGCCATGACGTGCTTGCCCTTCTGGTATCGGTAGATGGTGTTGGACAGATGCGCTTCGGCCTCAAGCAAGACGTGCGAGACGCCCAGCTTGGCTGCGTGTGCTGCTGCGCTTTTGCCGCCGGGCCCCGATCCGACGATGGCGATCTTGACCTGCTCGGTCATCGCTTTCCCCCATCTGCGCCTGCGATTTCGCGGCTTAGTTTAATGGAAGCTGACTGGGAATGTATAAATCACGTCAATTCAAACGGCCTCCGCGCCGCTCCTGCAGCCCGGCAACGGAGACTCCCAGATCGCGCCAATTGAAGTCCTACGCAGATCGGCGGGCAATCGGGCCGCCTCGCCGCGATGGGACGATTTTTTGCGCAGTTCGGGCACTCAGAGCGGAGCAATCGCTGTGCCCGAAGGCCAAGGCTGGCTATCATTGAGCGCAACGAGCAGCTGCGGTCGGGAAGCGCAAATCGATGGTCGGTAGCGAATACGCATTGATCCAGGCCGGACTGCCGGTCAAGCAGCGACCCGGTCGGGACTCCTTCCCGACTACCTCCAGGGCGGTCAAGCACTGGATAGAGGCGCTGCCGCTGGCCAACAGTGGAGCCACCGCGCGGCTGCTCTACAACGGCATCAAAGAGCTCAATCAGCTGGAAGTGGACGCCGGCCAGCGGCTCGAAATCCTCGAACAGATGCGCAAACCGATGGCCACAGTGGCGTCCAGCATGGAACGCCACGTGATCAACCAACCGCTGCCGCTGCCGGCGCAGAAGCGGCAGATCGGTAGCGTGATTCGCGACTTTCACCGCACTTTGGCCGACGGCTACCGTATCTGCGTCGCCGACCTCTGTGCTCCGCGCGGCAGCGTGCCCTTTCTGCGTGGCCGGGTGGTCTCCATGGCCTTGGCCAGGGCCATGACGCATCTGTCGGCGCTGCTTTCCAAGTGCTACCTGATCTACGCCGAGATCCCGTCCAGCATCTGGCAGCAGATGCATCAACTGATCGCCTTCGGTCGCGCCCAGCATCTGCACGACAAGGTGGTCTCCGACCCGCACCTGAAAGGCATCAACATCACCGCCGAAAGCGTCTACATCCAATCGATGCTGATCGCGGTGGCCAATCCCTATCGCCTCACCCAGCGCGAGATCGTTGATCTGGAGGGCGTTGCCCTGGTTTGGGCGGCGCATTGCCAGGTGCACTACGACGGCACTGGTGAAGGGCAATTCCTGGTCGACCCGGATGCCGACACGCCGCCGCAGACCGCTCGCGGTCAGGAAGGCAACTTTTGGCGGCTGGATGCCTCCGGGCTGGTCAAGCATGTGCAGGCCAACGTCAATCTATGTGCCAATCCTGACGCGGTGATCATGGCCCGTTCCAGGTTCGGCCAGAGTCCGGGGTCGCTGACTGCGGGAGTGCTGTCGCGGCTGATCACCGCCTGGGACTTCAGCGGCGAACGCACGCAACCGCGACTGCCGGCCGGCTATCCGATGGATGTGGCTCTGGGCCTGCATTTCGCCCACCAGCTGATTTCCGAAGATCGCGACTTCAACGAGTTTGTGCGCGAGCTCAGCGGTGGCGGCATCGAACTGAGCGATCGCGAGCGTTCGGCGGCCTGGGCCCAGGCCAGCGGTGACAGCTCCAAGCCCCTGGTGCTGCGCGCCAAGGTGCTCGACCAGAGTCTGGGGGGTTATCGCATCGTCTGGGAGGACGCCGAAGCGCTACGCGCCAGGGTGGGCGAGTTGGTCTCACTGACCACCGTCGACGAGGACGATGAAGAATCCATGGAGGGCGAACCGCGCGACTGGATGATCGGCGTGCTGCGCTGGCTCAAGGGCGGCGCAGGCAACAGCCTGGAGGGCGGACTGCAGCTGCTCAGCCGCCGCGCCGAGCCGGTCGCCGTGCGCATACTCAAGGGGGTGGAAGGCTCGCAGGTGATTCACCGCGGCTTCCTGCTCGATCCGCTGGATTCCACCCAACCCGGGCAGACGCTGCTGGTGCCTTCGCTGGTGGAGTCGGAAGCCGAGCTGGAGATTCTGCGCCTGCCCGATCCGATGGGCATGGAAGAGCGGCGCTTGTGCACGCCGCTGGAAGAGGTGCGACTGCTGGAGAACAGCGGATCCTACAAGCAGCTGGCCTTTGGCGTGCGCGGTCAGCCGCTGGCCGCCGAGAAGCCGCAGGAAACCCCCTTGGACGAAGACGAACTGGACGAGATCTTTTCGTCGGTTTGAGGGCTGAGGGCTGAGGGCTGAGGGCTGAGGGCTGAGGGCTGAGGGCTGAGGGCTGAGGGCTGAGGGCTGAGGGCTGATCAGGATGATCTTTTGCTAGGCCGGCGCCGCGCCAGGCCAATAGGGAACCCCCGGTGCAACACGTAGACTCGATCGATCAAGCGCCTCTGGTCTGTGGACCTGCCGAGCGCCGGCACAGCGTCGGCGTTGCCGTGGGCGCGGTGCAGATCGGCGGCGACGCGCCCATCGTGGTGCAGTCAATGACCAACACCGACACTGCGGACGTGGCGGCGACGGTGGCGCAGGTTGCCGAGCTGAAGCGAGCCGGCTCAGAGCTGGTGCGGGTGACGGTGAACACCACCGAGGCCGCCGCCGCGGTGCCGCGGATACGCGACAAGCTGGCCCAGCGCGGCATCGAGGTGCCGCTGATCGGCGACTTCCACTACAACGGCCACCAGCTGCTGGCCAGCGAGCCAGCCTGCGCCGAGGCGCTGGCCAAATATCGGATCAATCCTGGCAACGTCGGCTTCGGTCAGAAGCGCGACCGCCAGTTCGCCGCCATCGTCGAGGCGGCCATCGCCAATCAGAAGCCGGTGCGTATCGGCGTCAACTGGGGCAGCCTGGACCAATCGCTGCTGGCCAAGCTGATGGACGAAAACGCCGCGCGCCGCCGGCCCTGGGAGGCCCAGGCGGTGGTTCGTGAGGCGCTGATCCGCTCGGCCATCGACAGCGCCCTGGAGGCCGAGCGCATCGGCCTGGACCGGAAGCGCATCGTGCTCTCCTGCAAGGTCAGCGGGGTGCAGGATCTGATCTTCGTGTACCGAGAACTGGCCCGGCGCAGCGATCATGCCCTGCACCTGGGTCTGACCGAGGCGGGCATGGGCAGCAAGGGGATCGTTGCCTCTTCCGCGGCCATGGCAGTGCTCTTGCAGAAAGGCATCGGCGACACCATCCGCGTATCGCTGACCCCCGAACCCGGCCAGGCGCGCAGCGCCGAGGTGGTGGTCGCCCAGGAACTGCTGCAGAGCATGGGCCTGCGCGCCTTCGCACCGATGGTCACCGCCTGCCCCGGCTGCGGGCGCACCACCAGCAGCTTCTTCCAGGAGCTGGCGATGCGGGTCACCGCGCACGTGCGCGAACGCATGCCGCAGTGGCGACTGACCCGACCTGGAGCGGAGGATTTGTCGCTGGCGGTGATGGGCTGCATCGTCAACGGACCCGGCGAGAGCCGCCACGCGCACATCGGCATCAGCCTTCCGGGCACCGGCGAATCACCGGCGGCGCCGGTATTCATCGACGGCGAGAAGCGCATGACCCTGCGCGGTGAGGGCATCACCGACGAGTTTCTGAAGATCATCGACGACTATGTGGACCGCCGTTTTGGATCGAATGCTAGCGAATGACCGCTAAGCCTGGCCCGGCTCTGTAGGCGGCGCCGGTCTAGCCGCATCTGCGCTGCGCTGATCGCTGAGCTCCTGCTCCAGTCGCGGACTGGCGGCAGCCAGCGCGTCACCCTGCAGATAATCCACGCCCAACGACCATAGCCGGTTGACGTCGACCAGCTCATCCACGCCGTCGATCACCACCGCCCTACCCGCCTGCTTCCACGGTTCGATGGCCACGGACACCTCGTCAGCCGGCAGCTGGTTGATCGCGGCATAGGGAAAGCGCAACACGCCCACAGGCATTTCCAGGTACCACGGGATGCGCGCCAGCTCGGCATGCGTATCGCTGAGCACCGAGGCCACCTTCATCGAGCGCAAGGCCGCCAGCAGCCCTTTCAAGGCCGGTCTATCGATCAACACCCGGGCGTCAAAGTCCAGCAGCAAACCGGTGGCCAACGCGGGATTCTTGCTCAGCAGCGCGTGGATCCACTGCAGCTGGGCGCGATCGTAGGTGGCCATGTCGCCCGGCACCAGGATCCGCGCGCCCCGTCCGCTGGCGCGCAAATCCTCCAATGCGGCAAAAGCCCGGGCCAGCGCGTGGCGATCGATCGCGGCGATTGTTCCGGCGCTGCGTGCCGCCTGCAGGTACTCATCGCGGGTAAGCCCGTTCAGCGGTGCGCGATGATCGCGCAGCTTGGTGATCAGGCTGTAGTGACCCTTGTGCTCGCCGTGCAGCTGCAGCATCGGCTGGAACTCCACCACCACGGTGGTGTTGTTCACGCTGCGCTTGACCGCTTCGCGAATCATCATCACCCGCTCGGCGGAGATTCCTCCGGGGCCGTGCTCGAGCACGCCGTCGTAGCCGTTGCCGCCGTTGCGATGAGCGATCGCCACCGCGGTGAATGCGGCCGAGATCCAGCCGTCGGCGACGCTGGCCGCGGCAGCGCCGGGCGCGTTCGGCGGCAGCGCCATACCCACCGAGACGGTCAGCTTGGTGTCCTTGCCCTGTACTTTGAAGGGGCGTTCAGCCACCGCCTTGCACAGCTTCTCGGCCACCGCTTCCAGGGCCTTGGGCGATTCTCGACGTACCAATACGCCGAATCCGAACTCCTGCCACAGGGCTATGGCGTCTTCGTCGGCCAGCACATCGATCAGACGCAGATCGATGCTCTGCTCCAGCTCGAAGGCGCTGGCCTGTCCCAGCTTCTGATTAAGCACATCGGTTTGGTCTATGCGCACCGCAAACAGAGCGCGCACCCCTTCGGTCGACGCCAGCGCGGCCTGATTGATTGCCTTGAGCAGCTCCCCGCGGCGCAGTCTGCCGCGGCCGATCTCACCCAGCGTCGCATGCACCGGCGCCAGCTGTTCACGCACCCCACGAGCACGCTGGATGCGGCTGCGCAGTGCGGCAACCAGCGAACGCGGTCGTACCGGTTTGGTCAGGTAGTCGTCGCCGCCGGCACGGATGGCCTGCATGCGCGCCTGGTCGGACTGCTCGGCGGAGAGAAAGACGATCGGCAACACCAGCAGTTCGGCCCGTTCGCGCAGGCGCATGGTCAGCGTCACCCCATCCGTGTCGGGCATGAACAAATCGACCAGCAGCAGATCGGGCTGAAACTCGGCAATGGTCTCTTCGGCCTTGGCCGGATCACCGATGGCCTTGGCCTCGATGCCCACCTGCTGCAGCAGCACCGACAGATAGACCCGGGTATCCTCGTCGTCGTCGACCAGCAGCACTCGAAACGGTGGGTGTGGCGGACTGGCCAGCTCCAGCACTCGGAGGATCGCGTTGGGCTCGTCGAGGTTGTCGATGTATAGCTCGCAGCCGCTGAGCATGGCGTGCAGGCGGTCGTCGGACTGGCCGCGCCCGACACCAACTACCACAACATTGGCGCTGGCCGGCACCCGCTGCGCCAGCCCGTCCAGCACCCGGCACAGCCCGGCCACCTGCTCGGTAGAGGCGATGATCGCCATCGGCAGGTCTGCGCCGATGACCTTCGGCACCTGTTCCAGGGTCGCCAAACGAACCAAGTCGACGCCGTAGTCGGTGAGCATGTTGAGCAGCGCGAGCGGCGGCTCGATCTCGAGCAGACCGATGGACGCTCGAATCCCCGGCGCCTCGCTGGTGCCCTCACCCTCGGCGGCGCCGATCACCTCCGGCTCGCCGGCCTGGTAGGGACCCAGCGCGTGTTCCAGGCTCAGCGCCAGCTCGCGAATCTCGGTCAGCTCATTGGCTTCAGGCGGAATGTGCCCCTCGAATGCCGACAGATAGACGTACAAATCCAACGCGGCCATGCGGATCGGCTCCAGATCCAGATTGGCGGCCAGATCAGCCAAACGCTCGAAGGCGGCATGCGATTGCTTGGCCAGTTCGCGATCCCAGTTCTGGGTGGCCAGCTGAGTGCAGTCCTTGACCAGGGTATTGGCCAGCTCCAGCAGGGAGCGCAGCGCTGGACTGTGGACGTTCTGCATGGATGGTCGCCGCAGTGACGGGATGCTTTGAGTTTAGCAGCGCTGTGGCGCTTTCGATTCGGTGACATCGGCAGTCGCCGGCAGTAAGGTGACGCTCCGCTTCCAAGGACCCTGAGCATGATCACTTTGCGCTCGTTGATTCCCTTCGCTTTACTCCTATGCAGCGGCTGCGGCGAGACCCCACAGGCCCCAACCGCGAGCACGGGCGCTGACGCTGAGGGCGCCTCGACCTCGACCGCGGCCGCGCTCGATGAGCTGTATGCGGCGTACTGGGAAGCCAACCTTGAGCTCAATCCGCTGCAGGCGACTTTCGTAGGCGATCCGCGCTACAACGATCAACTGCCCGATCTGTTCAGCGCCGAGTACCGGCAGCGCAGCATCGAGTTTGAACAGCGCTGGCTGGATCGTTTGCAGGCCATCGACCCGGTATCGCTGGACCGGCAGCAGCGCCTTTCGTACGAGGTGTTTGAGTATCAACGCGAGATCGCCCTGCAGGGCGAGCAGCAGGACGAATGGCTGCTGGGTCTCAATCACTACCGCAACATCGCCCAGCAGCTGGTGCAGCTGGGCTCGGGCAACGGCCCGCAGCCCTTTGCCAGCGTGCAGGACTACGATCACTGGCTGGCCCGCGCAGGCCGCGCACCGGTGTTGATGGCCAGCGCCATCGCCAACATGCGTCTGGGCGTCGAACATGGCGTGGTCCAGCCCAGGGTACTGATGGAGCGATTGGTCGCTCAGCTCGATGGGATGATCACCGATGACCCCACCCAGAGCCTGTTCTGGGCGCCGATCGAGAAAATGCCGGAGGGCTTTGACCAGGCCGACCGCGAGCGACTCAGCGCGGCCTACCTCGCGCTCATTGGCGACCAGCTGATGCCGGCCTACCGCACGCTGCGCGATTTCATCCGCGACGAGTATCTGCCGGCCTGTCGCGACAGCCACGGCTACGGCGATCTGCCGCAGGGCGAGCAGTGGTACGCGCACCGGGTCAAGCTCTACACCAGTACCGATCTGAGCGCGGCCGAGATCCACCAGATCGGACTGGACGAAGTGGCGCGCATCCACCAGGAGATGCGCGAGGTCATGGCACAGGTCGGCTACGAGGGCGAACTGCAGGCCTTCTTTGCCCATCTGCGCAGCAGTCCGGAATTCAAATACGACAGCGTTGACGCGCTGCTGGCGGCCTATGAGTCGGTGCGCGAAACGGTCGAGGCCAAGGTCCCGGCGCTGTTCTCGCTGGTCCCGGAAACCGGCTATGAGATCCGCCCTGTCCCGGCCTACCGCGAAGCCGTCGCCGCCAGCGGCAATTATCAGCGCCCCAGCGAAGACCGCAGCCGGCCAGGGATCTTCTTCGTCAACACCTACGATCTGCCCGCACGCACCACCTTCGGCCGCGAAACGCTGTTTCTGCACGAGGCCATTCCCGGCCATCACTTCCAGCTGGCGCTGCAGCAGGAGCTGAGTGATCTGCCCAAGTTCCGTCGTTTCGGTCGCGAGACCGCCTTTTCGGAAGGCTGGGGCCTGTATGCCGAATCGCTCGGTCCTGAGCTGGGCGTGTATGCCGATCCTTATCAGTACTTCGGCCATCTGCAGGCCGAGCTGTTCCGGGCGATCCGACTGGTGGTCGACACCGGCCTGCACAGCAAGGGCTGGAGCCGCGAGCAGGTCATCGACTACATGCGTCAGAATTCGGCGGTCAGCGACACCCAAGCGACCGCCGAGGCCGAACGCTACATGGCCAACCCCGGGCAGGCGCTGGCCTACAAGATCGGCGAGCTGACAATCCAACGGCTGCGCGCCGAAGCCGAGCAGTCCCTGGGCGAGCGCTTCGACATCCGCGCCTTCCACGCCGAGGTGCTGCGTGACGGCTCGCTGCCGATGGCCATCCTGGAACGAAAAATCCGGCGCTGGATCAGCGAACAGCAAAGCTGAGGGTCTGGCCTTGCTCGGTTCGCTGGCGGTCGCCAACTACCGTTCGCTGCGTGAGCTGGTCATCCCGCTGGGGCCGCTGAACGTCATCACCGGGCCCAACGGCAGTGGCAAATCGAACCTCTATCGCGCGCTACGATTGCTCGCCGAAACGGCTCAGGGCGGCGTAGTCGCGGCGCTGGCGCGCGAGGGCGGCTTGCCGTCCACGCTGTGGGCAGGTCCGGAACAGATCAGCCGCGCGATGCGTCGCGGCGAGGTGCCGGTGCAGGGCGGACCACGCCAGCACTCGGTAGCCCTGAAGCTGGGCTTTGCCGGTGATGACGAACAGCTGGGCTACTGCATCGACCTGGGGCTGCCGCAACCCAGCGCGGCCAGCGCTTTCACTCTAGACCCTGAGATCAAGTCCGAGGCCATCTTCGGCGGCGCCAGCGCGCGTCCGGCGAGCGTGTTGGTGGACCGGCGCGGCGCCATGGCCAGGGTACGAGAGGGTCGCAGCTGGACAGTGCTGGCCAACAATCTGAACAGCTTCGAGAGCATGCTGACCCAGATCAGCGATCCCCAGCGCGCACCGGAGATCCACAGCGTGCGCGAGCAGATTCGGCGCTGGCGCTTCTACGATCATTTCCGCTGCGACGCCCAGGCGCCGGCGCGATTGGCGCAGATCGGTACCCGCACGCCGGTGCTCGGGCACGACGGCCACGATCTGGCCGCGGCCTGGCAGACCATCTGCGAGATCGGCGATTCCGAAGCGCTGACCCAGTCGGTCGACGACGCCTTTCCCGGCTGCCGTGTGCAGATTCAAAGCAACGGTTGCTTGTTCAGCCTGCACTTCGACCAGCCTGGTCTGCTGCGCCCGCTAAGCGCCGCCGAGCTTTCCGACGGCACTCTGCGCTATCTGCTCTGGATCGCCGCCCTGCACACCCCGCGGCCGCCGCCGCTGATGGTGATGAACGAGCCCGAAACCAGTCTGCACCCCGACCTGCTGCCGGCGCTGGCGCGACTGATCGCCGCCGCCAGCAAGCGGTCGCAGGTGTGGGTGGTCTCCCACGCGGCGCGTCTGGTCGCGGCCCTGCGCGAGGAACCGGACTGCCAGCTGCTGCCGTTGGAAAAGGCCTTGAGCCAGACCGAGCTGGTGGGCCAGCAGCCGCTGGATGAACCGCCCTGGGTTTGGCCAAAGCGTTGATCCTCTCGCTCCCGACTCATGGCGGGAAGAGCATGCCGGCAGGATGCAGACGCTCCGTAGTCCCGAACCCCACAAACCCCGGCTCTGAGGTGCGCCGGCGTCTCGCCGGCACTACTACCCGTCTAACCGTTCCCTGCGCGTTGGTAGCCCCTCACCTCGTCCACGCATCGATCAGCGCTACGCTGCGCCACATCCCACGGCGAGCTCGGCAATGAACAGACTTCCCCTGATCCACCTAGCCTCCGGCAGCGACCGAAACAGCGCCATTTCCTGGACTGTACTGCGCCTCGTTCTGGCCGGCCTGCTCGCTGCACACGGCTGGGCACGCTGGATGGCCGGCGCGGTCGAGCCCTTTGCGCAGTGGCTGGGGACCCAGGGTGTGCCGCTGGGCCATCTGATCGCTTCGGGAATCACCGCGCTGGAGATTATCGGCACCGTGCTGTTGGCCTACGGACTGCTGGTGCGCCCGCAGTGCCTGCTATTTGCCGCCATCTACGCCGTTGGCATTGTGTTGGTGCACTGGCCGGCGGGATGGTTCGTGGTTGGTCTGGGACGCAACGGTGCCGAGTACAGCGTGCTGCTGATTGTCTGTCTGCTGCTGGTGGGCTGGCAGCACCGCGGCTGGTGGCGTCCCTGACCTCAAATGTAGCGGCGCATCACGTAGCGGTAGCGAAATGTAATCGACATCTCCGAGTCACACCTGCACACTACCCTCCCGGCGCTACTCGTACGCCGGGCTCCGGATGTTGCAAGCCCGGATTATTCATGAACGTTCGTAGCGAGGGTTTCGCAGGCGTGCCGTGGTGCGGATCGCGGACCGGAGATCGATGAAGGCGTACTTTTAGTACGTCAAGTCGATTGCAGGGAGCAAGCCGCGCCACGGTGCGTCTGCGGAAGCCGCAGTAGAAGGTTCATGAATAGTGCGGGCTAAGCGCACCTCGCCGCACAGCGGCATTCTGGAGCAATGGGGAATGACAATTTGGGGAAGCAGGACGATCTGCCTGGTGGGGACCGGGCTGATCTGGACCGGTACCGCCTGGGCGGACGTGTTCATCAACGAGTTTCACTACGACAACGCCGGCACTGACAGCAACGAAAAGGTCGAGGTGATCGCGCCAGCCGGCACCAACCTCAACGGTTGGAAGATCGTTCTCTACAACGGCAGCAACGGCACCCAATACGCCACTCTGAATCTCTCCGGGACGACGGCCAATCAGTGCGGCGGTTACGGCACGGCCGTGGTCAGCGTTGGGTCGACCGGTATGCAGAACGGTTCGCCAGACGGCTTGGCGCTGGTCAACAGCAGCAATCAAGTCGTGCAGTTCCTGAGCTACGAAGGTGCGATGACCGCCAGCAACGGTCCCGCCGCCGGGATGAGCAGCAGTGTGGTGCCGCAGTCGGAGACCAACAGCACGCCAGTCGGCCATTCGCTGCGCCTGA
>JAUIFV010000144.1 GCA_030430155.1 Gammaproteobacteria bacterium | reverse complement strand
CACCGACACCGAGGACAGGCTCATCGCCAGCGCGGCCAGCATCGGGCTCAGCAACAGGCCGAATAACGGGTACAGCAGGCCGGCAGCAATGGGCACGCCGAGCGCGTTGTAGGCAAAGGCGAAGCCCAGATTCTGGCGCATGTTGCGCACCGTGGATTCGGAAATTTCGCGGGCGCGGACGATGCCGCGCAGATCGCCTTTGACCAGGGTGACCTGAGCGCTGGACATGGCCACATCGGTGCCGGTGCCCATGGCGATACCGACATCGGCTGCGGCCAGCGCCGGAGCATCGTTGATGCCGTCGCCGGCCATCGCCACGCGATGGCCCTCGGCCTGCAGGCGCTGGACCAGCTCGGCCTTGTCCTGCGGCCGCACTTCGCCATGCACTTCGTCGATGCCCAGCTCCTTGGCGACCGCGGCGGCGGTGGTGTGGCCATCACCGGTGGCCATCACCACCCGCCAGCCGGCCGCGTGCAGCGCGGCGATGGCTTCGGGCGTGCTTTTCTTGATTGGATCGGCGACGGCGACCAGGCCGGCCAAAGCGCCGTCCACGGCCAGGAACATGACGCTGGCTCCCGCCTCGCGCAGGCGCTCGGCTTCCGCGTGCAGCGGCTGGGCATCAACCTTGAACTGTTCCATCAGCGCGGTATTGCCCAACGCCAGCGCCTGATCCTCGACCGTGCCGCGCACGCCGATGCCGGTGACCGAGTCGAAGTCCTTGGCTGATGCCAACGCCAGTTCGCGGCGTTTGGCCTCGCTGACGATGGCCTCGGCCAGCGGATGCTCACTGCCCTGGTCCAAACTGGCGGCCAGACGCAGGATCTCATCCTCGGTCCAGCTGCCGCTGGCAATGGCCTGGCGAAAGGCCGGCTTGCCTTCGGTCAGGGTGCCGGTCTTGTCGACGATCACCGTGTCCACCGTGCGCAGGCGCTCAATCGCCTCGGCGTCGCGGAACAGCACGCCGGACTGCGCCGCCCGGCCGGTGGCGACCATGATCGACATCGGGGTGGCCAATCCCAGCGCACAGGGGCAGGCGATGATCAGCACCGCCACCGCGTTGACGATGGCGTAGGTCCAGCGCGGCTCGGGGCCGAACAGCCCCCACACCAGCAAGGTGGCCAGCGCGATGGCCAGCACCACCAGCACAAACCAGTAACTGACCTTATCGGCCAAGCGCTGCAGCGGCGCCCGCGAACGCTGGGCCTGGGCCACCAGCTGCACGATCTGCGCCAGCATGGTATCCGAGCCGATCCGGGTGGCTTCGATAAGCAAGGCGCCGGTGCCGTTGATGGTGGCGCCGATGACCCGGCTGCCCACGGTCTTCTCCACCGGGATCGGCTCGCCCGTGAGCATCGACTCATCCACCGTGGAGTGGCCATCAACCACCTCGCCGTCGACCGGCAGCTTCTCGCCAGGGCGCACCCGCAGCCGATCACCCAGGTGCACGTGGGTCAGCGGAATGTCCTCCTCACTGCCGTCCGCGGCCACTCGCCGGGCGGTCTTCGGGGCCAGTCCCAGCAGGGCCTTGAGGGCGGCGGAGGTGCTGGAGCGGGCCTTCAGCTCCAGCAGCTGGCCGAGCAGGGTCAGCGAGACGATGATCGCCGCGGCTTCGAAGTAGACCCCGACCCGGCCATGCTCGATGAAAGCGTCGGGAAACAGCTGCGGCAGCAGCGTGGCCACCAGGCTATAGCCGTAGGCGGCGCCCACCCCGGTGCCGATCAACGTCCACATGTTGGGGCTGCGATTGGCAATGGACTCGGCCCAGCGGGCGAAGAAGGGCCAGCCCGCCCACAGCACCACCGGCGTGGACAGCCCCAGCTCCAGCCAAGTGCGCAGCTGCGGATCCAGGCCCAGCCGATGCCCGGTCATGGCGATCACCATGACCGCCAGAGACAGCGGCAGGGTCGACCAGAAACGGCGGCGGAAATCGGTCAACTCCGGGTTCTCCGCCTCATCCAGGCTGGGCATCATCGGCTCCAGCGCCATCCCGCACAGCGGACAGCTGCCCGGCTCGTCGCGAACGATTTCCGGATGCATCGGGCAGGTGTATTGGGTGCCGGGGGCCGCCGCCGGCGGTTCCTCCGAGGGTTTGAGATAGTGCTGCGGATCGGCGACAAACTTGTGTCGGCAGTGCGCCGAACAGAACCGATAGTCCTGGCCGTCGTGTTCGGCCCGATGCTCTGCATCGGCTGCCACCGTCATGCCGCAGACCGGATCGGTCAGCGTCGCCGGATTGGCCGCCGCTGCCTGTGGATGATGATGACAGTGCTGATGTCCGTGATCCTGGTGATGGCCGTCATGGTGGTCGTGGCTGGGCGCGGCAGCCTCCTTGGTCGGACAGTGATCCTGGTCTTTCGACCCTTGACTGCAACAGCTGTGCTTGTCCTGGTGATGAGAGTGATTCATGACGCAGATTCCTGGGAAAGGGCATTGAGGATCGGGCAGGCCTCGGCGCGACCGTGTCCGGGGCACGCAGTCGTGAGTGCCTTCAGTCCGGATCGAATCCGCTCCAGCTCATCGATGCGACGCTGGATGTCGACCAGCTTCAGTTCGGCGGTCTGTTTGACCTTGGCCACATCACGCTCGGCGCTCAGGGTGAGCAGTGCGCCCACCTCCTCCAGCGAAAAACCCAGCGCCTTGGCCCGGCGAATGAAGCGCAGCCGCTTGAGCTCTTCGAGCCCATAGCGGCGGTAGCCGGAGGCCAGCCTTCCCGCCGGCTGCAGCAGCCCGCTGCGTTCGTAATAGCGCACCGTGTCAATGGCCACATCGGCCCGCTTGGCGAGTTCACCGATACTGAGATTGAGCATGAAACTGTCCTGCTTTCGATCCGTAGGCCTAGTCTGAACCCTGGACTCGGGTCCAGAGTCAAGCCCCAGGCGCAGGATTCAATTTGAGCGCCTTAGACCGGTTTCCGCCGATGCATTGCAACCGGATTGTGACGAAGGCCAGAACGTGGTCGATCTCAAGGCCCTGAACGGTCGCCTGCAAAGCAACAGCGACGCAGCCTGGCTATCTGTGGGCTGCGGTGCGTCGCGCCGAAGCGGTTATGAGCGATCCTCTTTGCGAACCATCCAGCGCCCCAAGAAAACCCGTTCAAAACTGAACACCACGGCAATGCCGAAAATCGCGCAAGCCACGATGATGGGATCCCACGCCGAAGGCGACCAGCAGGTAAAGCGCGACACAGATCGCAATGGAGATCAGGATCGCGCGGCCGACGTTGCGCTTGGGATGAGTGATCTCGGCCCCACTGTTGGTGATTGTAGTGAACCCCTTGTAGGCGAGGATGGCCAGCGCGACAGACCCGATGAATCCAGTCAGTTGGGAATCGTCAGCGCTCGCACTCATGCTGCTGAAGTCGATACCGCTGGACCAGACCGCGGCAAGTCCAAACGCGGCAATTCCACCAATCTTCAATGCGGCCATGACCAGGGAGAACTGGCCGATTGAGCGGTTGCCGGCGATGTTGACCAGAAAAGCAAATCCGATGACGGCTACGGCCAGGGTGGGTATCAACGGCCCGCCATCGATTTCAAAGGGTCGCAGCAGGTAGGTTGCAAAGGTTCTGGCGACCAGACTCTCGGCGATGACCATGCTCAGCGCCATCAGCAAGGCGGCACCCGCGGCCAAACCGCCCCCGCCATAGCACTTGGTCAGGATCATGGCGATGCCACCGGAGGATGGCCAGGCATTGGACATCTTGACGTAGGCATGCGAACAGACGGCGGTGATCACTGCCCCAGCGATGAACGCCCACGGAAACATCGGGCCCGCGAGTTCGGCAATCTGCCCGGTCAGTGCGAAGATACCGGCGCCGATCATCACCCCGGTACCCATCGCCACCGCGCCGCCCAGCGAGATTGAGTTGGACTTGTAGTCGCTTTTCTCAGCGCCTTTCTCCATGCCTCACCTCATAGTTCTTTGTGGCGGTAGGTCCACCACCTTAAGCTCATCTTTGTGCCCGCGACGACCAGTGCAGGTGGACGATCTTCCAGCCCTGCTCGGTGTTGCGCAGCACCGCAGTTTCGGTCGATGAGATCATCAGCAGCTTGCCCTCGCGGCTGGCGTGGATCTCGCTCTCACTGCCCACCCAGACCAGATCGCCAGAGGCCTGGGCGACACGCCGTTTCAGCGTGATCTGGGCAGCTTTGAGAAACTCGGCATCGTGCTTGGCGTGGCCGCCCAGGTACTCATCGCGCGTGCGCTCTGCGCCACCGCTTTCCAGTATCAGAACCTGCGGATCGAGCTCGGCACTGGCCGCATCCAGATCGCCAGCACTCAAGCCGGCGGAGAACCGTTCCAGAGCCGCGACAGCGTCGACGGCCCCCGGGGCGATGCTTTGCACGGCGCCAGCGATTTCGCGCCCAGGTTGAACTTCCGTGGATTGGTGTTGCTCGTTGCCGTGTGCAAAGACGGTCGAAGTGCCTAGCGCCAGCAATAGTGCGAATCCGGAAGTGCGAAGCTTCATCTTAATCTCCTGAAGGTGGTGGTGGGGCGGACGCCCTACGGGTGGCATTTCAGTGCCGGTGGTCGTCGTCGTGATGGTCGTCTTGCTCGGGGAACGCCATCGGATCATCCATCGGCTCGAAGGATGAACGCGCCGCATTCGAGTCATGGTCATCGGCATGCGGGTCACCGCCGCCGACATCCGTTTCACCGCCGCCGTGGCTGTGCCCTGGGCTGGCGGCCACCTGTCGCCGGTAGTCTGTGGCGTTCATGCCGGGAAACTGCTGCATGAAGGCGACCATGCCCCACAGATAATAGTCATCCATGCTCTTGCCCCAGGCCGGCATGCCCGAGGCCTTGATGCCGTGCTTGAGTACCCAGAACGCTTCGCGGGGGTCGATCTCACCGAGCGCATCCCAACGTGGCGGCTGCGGATACAGGCCAAGGCTGAGTTCGGTTTCCTGCGCGCCGGGACTGAGATGGCAGGTCACGCACATCGCGTCGTAATTACCCGCGCCGCTGCGAATCAGCGCGGCATCGGACAGATCCGGCATGTCCAGATCCGTGGCGCGAGAGGCAATCGAGCGCTGTCTGGCCGCCTCCAGCACCCGTGAGGTGATCGCCCAGTGCGGATCGTCGGCCGCGACGTTGTAGACACCGCTCCAGATCACCGCAGCGGCAGCGATCAACCCGAACACGCAGAGCATGGCCAGTATCTTGAGCACCTTCATCTCGCGCTCCTTAGCCGTGCTTCATCGTCGAATGATCGACCGGTTTGGCCTCCAACTCGGCGGGCGGTCCCGGCGGCGGGCCCCGGCGGGTGGGGTTGCCAAAACCGGGGTCACTGCTGACCCGGTGGGCGACCGTCCCGGGTGGATTGGGGTACCAGCCGGGATCGCGATAATCCCCTGTGGCCAGATCATCGCGGGTCTTGACCACGGTGAACATGCCGCCCATTTCCAGATTGCCGAAGGGGCCCTTGCCCATCATCATCGGCAGGGTGTTGGGCGGTCCGACCATGTGCCCGGAATCGGTGTGCTCCTGGTGCTCGGCCATGCCGCCTTCGCCCATCGCCATGTAGCCGGGCAGCAGCTGGCGGATCTTCGCCTCCACCCCGGACTGATCGACGCCCAGGGTGTTGGGCACCTCGTGCCCCATTGCATTCATGGTGTGATGGGACATGTGGCAGTGGAAGGCCCAGTCGCCGGGCACCGCGATGAACTCGATATCGCGGGCCTGACCGACACCGACGATCTCGGTGGTTTCCGGTCGCCACAAGCGCTGCGGCCAGCGCCCGCCATCGGAGCCGGTGACCTCGTACTGCACCCCGTGCATGTGGATGGGGTGATTCCACATCGACAGATTGCCGATCCGCACCCGCACCCGCTCGCCGCTGCGCGCAACCAGCGGCTCGATGGCCGGAAAGACCTTGCTGTTCATGGTCCACAAGTCGAAATCCACCATCACCGAGGGATCGGGGCGGTAGGTGCCTGGATGCAGTGCCCAGTTGTGCAGCAGCAGCGCGTAGTCGCGATCCACCGGGTGGGCTTCGGCGCTCTTGGGGTGGATGATGAATAGGCCCATCATGCCCACCGCCATCTGCACCATCTCGTCGGCGTGCGGGTGATACATGTGGGTGCCGTGCTGGCGCAGGGTGAACTCGTAGACGTAGGTCTCGCCGGGCTGGATGTGCGGCTGCGACAGCCCGCCAACCCCGTCCATGCCGCTGGGCAGCAGCAAGCCGTGCCAGTGCACGCTGGTGTGCTCCGGAAGCCGGTTGGTGACGTAGATGCGCAGCCGGTCGCCCTCCACCGCCTCGATCGTGGGGCCGGGAGTGGTGCCGTTGTAGCCCCAGCACTTGGCCCGGCAGCCCGGGGCGAACTCGTGCTCGATCTCCTCGGCGACCAGGTGGAATTCCTTGACCCCGTTGACCATGCGGTGCGGCAGGGTCCAGCCGTTGAGGGTGCGCACCGGGGTGTAGAGACGCTTGCCGGCGGGCGCCGACGGCTCGGCAGCCGGGCTTGCCGAGGTCGATTGGGCCGCAGCCTGCGAGCGCCAGAAGGCCATCGGCGCCAGCGCACCCAGACCGGCAAAACGAAACCAGTGGCGTCTAGTGGCGTTCATGGCTGACCTCCTTGGTCGTGATGGTGATGTTGATGAGCGTCATCGCTGCGCTGCGGTCGATCCTCGGGCGACGAATCGCCATGCTGGCCGTGGTGCCCGTGGTGGGAGTGATCCATGCTGGACTCGGCCGCCGGCAGGATCGCTTCCACACCGACGCTGGGCTGCAAGGGCTGATCGTTATCCGGCAGCCGGCCGCCCACTGCGCCGCGCAGTTCGGCGCGGGCCACCCAGTAATCGCGCACCGCCTCCAGGTATTCCTGATAGGCGTCGTACTCCTCCTGCTTGGCCAGCAGCAGCTCGAACACGCCGACCAGCATGAAGTTCCACTCCTTCTGGGTTTGGGCGACGATGCTCTCGCGCTCGGGCACGATGGTTTCACGGTAGGTTTCGGCGATGGCCTGGGTGACCTTGAGCGCTTCGATACCGACGCGCGCCTGGTCTTCCACCAGCAGCAGCTGCGCGTCCAGCTCCGCGCGCGCCTGCTGCAATTCGGCCTGCGCGCGGGCCAGCTCGCCCTGGCCCTGATTGAAGATCGGCAGCTGCAGCGACAGCGCCGGACCACGCAGTCGCCCGCCGTCCGGCTCGCTTTCGCGTTCGTAGCCCAGCTCCACCTCGCCCAGCCAGCGCCAGCGCCGGGTCAGCCCCAGCGCCTCCTCGCGATTGGCAACGGCCCGGCGGGCGGCGGCCAGATCCAATCGATCCTGCAAGGCCAGCGCCACCAACGCTTCGGCCGCGTAGTCGGGCCGCGGCGGCGCCGGTAGCTGGGCCTGGGTGCGCCAGCTGGCGCTGGTCGGCACACCCATCAGCGTGGCCAGCTCGTGCCTCGCCTTAAGCGCCTCGGCGCGGGCACGGGTGGCATCAATGTCGGCCTGGGCTGCCGCAGCGCGCTCTTGGGCCAGCTGCAGACCGCTGACGTTGCCGGCGTCGAAAAAGCGCTGCGCCAGCTCAGCCGAGTGGCCGGCGGCCTGGGCCACCAACTCGCGCATCTGCGCCACCTGGTCGGCGCTGACGCTGTGGTACCAGGCCACCTCTACTTCGGTGGCCAGGGCCAGCGCGGCTGCCGCCACCGCCAGCTGCACTCGCTCCAGCTCTCCTTCGGCCAGGCGCTGCCGGGCCGAGCGCATCAGCAGCTCGGTCAGTCCCAGCGATAGTCCACGGGTGATCTGGCGACCGTCCGCGGCGGACAATCGTGAAAACTCGAAGCCGGGATTGCCGATACGCCGTGCGTCCTCCAGATCGGCCCTGGCAAAGCCCAGATTGGCAAGTTCGCCATGCAGGCGCGGACTGCGCCAGAACGCGGTCAGCACGGCATCGTCCACGCTCAATGGCCGATCAGACAAGGCGGGCGGCTCGGCCGCACTCCAGGGCTGCCAATTTGCGGGCATGGCGCGCTGCTGCGCAATCAGCTCACGGCTTTGTAGGTAGCCGCGCTCAGGCGGCAGGCTGGCGCAACCGGCCAGCAGCCAAGCCGCGGTCAACCCCGCGGCGTAGCGAAACAAGCGATACATCGAATCAACCTCCAGCGCACCGGCAACTGTCAGCCGGCCGCAACATCGGAATGGGGCGAGCGCGAGGCTCGCCGATCAGTTCAGATTGCTGAGGCGTATCGCATGCTTGGGGGCCGCAACGGCGGGGATAGGCGGCGCAGTATCAGGCGCTGCGGCCAAACGTCGCCGATCCTGTCAACCTTGACCGGCGGAATCAGAGTGAACTGCGCGCCGGGAATGGCGCTGGGCAGGGCGCAACCACACTGACAATCGAGCCCGTCACAACAGTCGTGGGACGCGGACATAGGCTGGGTATCGGCGTGGTGCTGATGAACCATCGAATCCGCATCGGCGGCGCGCTGATCAACCATCGCGGATCCATGCTCGTGCCCCGCCATCGCGACGGGCATGCCCAAGCCGTTGAGAACCAACGACAGGATCAAAAACGCCTGGAGTATCGGCCTGAGCATGGTCCGACAGACTGCGCCGATGCAGCGAAAGTTGCAAGTCGGAAGAGCAGTTCCAGTAGCCAGTTCCCGTAGCCAGTCTGTTTCCTGTGTACTGAGACAATTCGGCGAAAACCGACCCATGACGCGGCCGACGGGATCACGCTCTGGCTCTTCGCTCTGGCTCTTCGCTGTTGCTCTTCTGGCTACTGGAACTGGCTACTGGAACTAGGCTCTTAGCTACTGGAACTCAGCTCTAGGCTAGTGCCCCGCCCGATCACGATTCCAGCCGCGGTGACGGATGTCCAGAAACAGGCTGTAGGCGGCGGTAAAAGCGGGGAACAGGTTCTGCAGTATCCCCACCGAATCCTGCTTCTGCGACAGGGTGAAGTAGCTCAGCGTCATCATGCTGCCGATCAGGCTCATATACCAGAAGGCGCGCGGTATCACCGGCTTGCCCTGGCGCTTGCTGGCGATGAACTGGATGACCCAGCGGCCGCCGAACATCAGCGCCCCGGTCAACCCGATGAGCTTCCAGGGCGAGGCGTGGATGCCGGTCCATTCCAGCCAGATGATCGGGGTGTTCATGAAGTCCATGGGTGCGCTACTCGGGTTCGGGACCGGGCCAGTGTAGTCGCCCGTTGGTACAACCGGGTTTCACCGACGCGCTACACTGACCGATTGCATTCGATCAGCGGACGATGTGGACACCTGACTACGAACATCTGCTGGAGCAGTTCGACGGCGCCGATCGGCGTCGCGGACGGCGCTATGCGCAGGGGTCGAAGGTGCGCATCGAAAAGCGCCACAGTGACGCCGAAGGCTGGCGGGTGGATGCTGCCGTGGTCGGGTCGATGCGCGATCCCTATCGCTTGACCCTGCGTTTGCATCCCGACGCCGCCGACCCGCAGCTGCTCAGCCACTGCAGCTGTCCGCGGCGGCAGCGCTGCAAGCACGCCGCAGCGGTGCTCTGGCGGCTGCTGGAAGAGCAGCAGCACGAGCGCGCCGAGCCGGGCCCGACCCCGGCGGTGGAGCGGCTCAGCCTGCGCCTGCACCTGCTCGACGGCCAGGTCTGGGTGCAGCCTCTGCTGCACGTTGACAAGGAGGACGGTCGACAGCGACTGCTGGAGATCAATCCGGCCTATTTGCGCGGCGGCGAGCGACCGCAGTCCAGCCTGATCACCCTGCTGGAGGGATTGAACCAGGTCCGACACCAAGAGCTACACGGCTACGCGCTGGCGGGCGAGGATGGCGCGGCGCTGCTGCGGCTGGCGCTGCAGCACGGTCTGCTGCTGGACCAGCAGGATCGCCGCGTCACCCTGCAGTCCGCAATCAGCGGCCAGTGGCAGTGGCGCTTTTGCACCGAGGGCGAGCTGCAGCCGCTGCTGCGCTTGGCCGACGACCGCACGCTGTGCTGGATAGACGGTCCCTGGGCCCTGGATCAGGAGAATGCCACGCTGGCCCCGGTAAACAGCGGTCTGGCCGCAGACGTCGCTCTCGCCCTGCATCAGCTGGAGCCGCTGCCGGTGGAGCAATGGGAGCGCGCCTGGGCGCAGCTGCAGCCGGTGCTGGGCGAGGACTTCCCCACCCCGCCGCTGCCGCCGGTGAACGTGCAGGAACGGGCCGATCCGATACCGGTGCTGCACCTGCGTCTGGTTAGCGCGCGCGAATCGCAGCTGTCACGGCGTCGCGCGCAGCGAGTCGGCGTGGTGCGTGCGGCATTTGACTACGGCGGCACCCAGGTCCTGCCCAGCGCCGCTCGGCATGAGCTGCGCACCCTGGCAGATGCCGACGGGGCGCCCCTGAGCGCGGCGCAAGCCACAGCAGCCGAGGGCGTCCAGGTGCTGCGCTGGCGACGCCACCGCGCAGCCGAGCAGCGCCGCCTGCAGCAGCTGCTGCAGCTGGGAGTGCGCCGGCAAAAAGGGCGACTGCTGGGCATCGACGCGCTGGGCGAGGACGAGTTTCTGATCAATCCGGACCTGGACGAGCACAATCTTGAGCGCTTCTGCCTGCTCAGCGTGGCGCAGCTGCGCGAGGCCGGCTGGCAGATTCGCTACGAATCCGGCTTCCCGCTGAAGCTGATGGATCAGGACTTCCGCCTGCGCACCCGGGTGGAACAGCGCGAGGGCGGCTTTGCACTGCATATCGACGCCCAGCTCGGTGGCCAGGGAGTAGACCTGTGGCCGGCGCTGCGACGGGCGCTGGAACAGCCGCTACCCACGCGGGATGCCGAAACCGTCGCCCTGACCCTGGACGACGGCCGCCGGGTGCCGATCAGCGCGGGTCGATTGCGCACCCTGCTGGCGCTGGTCGAGGACGCGCTGCTGGACCCGCCGGCCAAGTCCGCCGCAGCCGAAGCCGAGCCGACTCCGTCGAGCTCCGCCGTCTCCGCTGCCCTGACTTTGCCGCTGGCCCGTCTGCCGATGCTCGCCGAGCTGTCCCGGCAGTCCGACGAGGACGACCTGGTCTGGGCGGACAGCGCCAACCTGCAGCGTCTGGCCAGCGTCCTCGCCGACGCCGAGCCGGTACCGGAAGTGCCGCTGCCGACCACCCTGCAGGCCACCCTGCGCCCCTATCAGCGCCAGGGTTTGAACTGGCTGGGTTTTCTGGGCGCGCACGGCCTCGGCGGGGTGCTCGCCGACGACATGGGCCTGGGCAAGACGGTGCAGCTGCTGGCCCACGTGCTGGCCGAGCGCGAGGCCGGTCGCATCGACGGGCCGGTGCTGGTGGTGGCGCCCAAATCGGTGCTGCCGAACTGGCGCCAGGAGGTGCAGCGCTTCGCGCCGTCGCTGGCAGTGGTGGCCATCGACGGACCGCAGCGCAAGCGCTTGTTCGCCACCGCGGCGCGGCAGGCTGATCTGCTGCTGACCACCTACCCGCTGCTCAATCGCGATCTGGCCTGGTGGCGGCAGCTGCCGCTGGCGCTGGCGGTCTTCGACGAGTCGCAGCTGGTCAAGAATCCCACCACCCAGGCCGCCCGCGCGGCCAGGGCGCTGCCGGCGGCGAGGCGGCTGGCACTCACCGGCACGCCGCTGGAGAACCATCTGGGCGAGCTATGGGCGCAGTTCGATCTGGTCCTGCCAGGACTGCTGGGCCCGCGCCGGCGTTTCGACAAGGGCCTGCGCCAGGCCATCGAAAAGCGCGGCGACGAGGCCTCACGCGAGCTGCTGCGGCAGCGCATTGCGCCCTTCCTGCTCCGCCGCAGCAAGGATCAGGTCATCGCCGATCTGCCGCCGAAGACCCAAGTTACCCGCGCCATCGCCCTGGAAGGCAAGCAGCACGAGCTGTATGAGCAGCGCGCCGAGCGCCTAGCCGAAGAGCTGACCCGGCTGGTCGGCGAGGGCAACTGGCAGCGGCAGCGACTGCGGGTCTTGGAAGGGCTGCTGCGGCTGCGCCAGATCTGCTGCGACCCGCGCCTGCTCGGCGACGACGGCCCCACGCTGGCCAAGGCTTCGGCCAAGCTGGACTACCTGCTCAACATGCTCGGCGAGCTTTGCGCCGAGGGCAGACGGATCCTGGTGTTCAGCCAGTTCGCGCAGATGCTGGCGCTGATTGCCGAGGCGTTGAACAAGCAGAGGCTGCCCTATCTGCTGCTCACCGGCGAAACCGAGGATCGCGAGACGCCGGTGCGGCGCTTCCAGAACCGCGAGGTGCCGATCTTCCTGATCAGCCTGCGCGCCGGCGGCTTCGGCCTCAACCTGACCGCCGCCGACACCGTGATTCACTACGACCCGTGGTGGAATCCCGCCGTCGAAGCCCAGGCCACCGACCGCGCCCACCGCATCGGTCAGGACAAACCGGTCTTCGTCTACCGGCTGATCGCCAGCGAGACCATCGAAGAGCGCATCGTCGCCCTGCAGGAGCGCAAGCGCGAGCTGGCCGACGCGCTGTTTGACGCGCAGGGGCAGAGCATGGCGGATCTGGCCGTGGATGATTTGTTGGCGTTGATTAAGGGCGAAACCTAGGGCCCAGGGCCCAGGGCTTAGGGCCCAGAAGATCAAAAGCCCGCCGAGTGCCGATCTTCTGGGCCCTGGGCCCTGAGCCCTGAGTCCTGGGATTAGTATTCGTAGGTTGTGCAAAGCGCAGCGTGCACGACGCCTTTGTCAGACTTGGCCTTGGCCGAGGCATCTATGGCGGGCACGCTGCGCTTTGCCCATCCTACGAGTCTGATTCGTAAGTTGGCCGCCACTTCCCAAGTCTGCTTTTCGTAGCGAGGGCGTCGGAGGGTGGCTGTGGTGCGGACCGCGGACCGGAGATCGATGAAGGCGTACTGGCCGACGCCCTATTCGACGCCCAGGGCCAGAGCATGGTCGATCTGGCCGTGGATGAACTGCTGGCGATCAAGGGCGAGGGGTAGGCCGTTGTATCTGATCGATCCAGACCCTTTGCGCGCCGAGCATTGCCACGATCAAA
>JAUIFV010000143.1 GCA_030430155.1 Gammaproteobacteria bacterium | reverse complement strand
GCCGGTTGGCCGAGCTGGTGCCGCCCATCTCCAACATGAACCAGCGGTTGGCCAGCCTGTCGTAGTGGATGATCGGGTCGCTTACCGAGGTGGCACAGGGATCACCGGCCGGGGCCAGCGACTTGAAGGAGGTCGGACCGGCCAGCTTGGTGCCGGCCTTGTTGTAGACGGTGAAGGTGGTACCGGAGGAGCCGTTGATGCCATACAGGATGTAGTTGGCGTTGACGTCGACGACCGGATCGCCCGGGCTGACGCCGGTAGAGCCGTTGTTGATGCTCACTCGCGTGTCGCGGGAGGCGAAATCGTTACCGGGCCCATGCAGGCGGTACCAGATCTGCTGCAGCTCCGGCAAGTTGTCCGAGGCGGTTTGCAGACTCGCCGGCGCGTGCGGATTGCGCGACTCCAGCGGATGGTATTGGCGCTTGGCCGCTTCGCGCATGGATTGACCCGGGCGCCATTCCGGCACCACCGGCAGACTGCGCAGATCCACATCAATGCTCACCGCCGAAACCGGCTCGCCAACTTGGACGCCGAAACCAGCACCATCGTTAGCGCCCAACGCGGTCTGCGCGTGCAAATCCCCAGGCAAAGCAAACCCCATCCCGGCCGCCAGGGCCAGGAGCTTGAAAAGCTTCATCGACGAATCCTCAGTGTGCGTTAGTACGCAGGTCCATGCCTGACCGGTGCGGATTGCCCGGCAGGTTCACCATCTACCGGCGAGGTAGCGGGCGCGGATTCGCCGCTGCCCCCTCGCTGACCCTTCCCCGTTACCCCAACGGGCCGCTCTGGTTGCCCAGTCCACTTGCTCCGCCGCTGCCCCACATTCTTGTTTTTACAAGAAAAACGCCGCACCTGGATGGCGCGGCAGTGGCTGCCCCTGTTGGTCCATACTCGACCTCCAGCGGCGGTGTGGATGACGATAATTCTGGCTGCGAGCCGCGGTCAATGGGACCAGATCACGCGGTTGTCCTAGAGTTAGATCATCCGAATTCACAAGCTCGTCATAATTCGGAATGCGCCGTTCATCCGTCTGGATACTTATTACGCACTGCAACGCTGTCGCTTGGATATCCGGGCCACGCCCGGGAATATTCCGAAAGCGAGCAAACTACCGCGATCCAGGCACCGATTCGGACCCCAGCCCCGCTCTCGGCAGGCGTTCTGGCGACCTGTCCGGAACATCAGGAGCGCTGCAAAAAATTCGTCGATCCGCTCTATATTCTCTCTATGCTGAATATTGATGCAGCAACTTTTTTTCTTGCTTGGGGAGTCCTGAGCGACCGCCCGCGGCGCTCTCAACGTGGTAGCAAGACATCCGTGCCCAGGTAACTGTTTTTTTGTACAGTATATCGATGGTCGCCTATGCCGAACTCCACGCGCTGAGCAATTTCAGCTTCCAACGCGCCGCCAGCAGCGCGCGGGAGCTGTTCGAGCGTGCCAAAGCGCTGGGCTATCGCGCCCTGGCGATCACCGATGAGTGCTCCCTGGCCGGCATCGTCCGCGCCCACGAGGCGGCCAAGGCCTGCGAGCTACCGCTGATCATCGGCAGCGAGTTCCGCCTCCACGACGGCCCCAAGCTGGTCCTGCTGGTACGCGACCAGACCGGCTACAGCCTGCTCTGTGAGTTGATTACGGCGGGGCGACGGGCGGCGCGGAAGGGGGAGTATCGGGTGGGGCGGGGGGAAGTGGCGGCGCTCGCGAAGGGCCCAGAGAAGAGCTCGACGTGCGCCGCTGGGCCCTCTGCCCTGGGCCCTGGGCCCTCGCTGCCAGCTCACCTCTACGCCCTCTGGCTCCCCGACGAAGACGCCAACCCTGAACACCTGCGCTGGCTGAAGACGCTGTTCGCCGACAGCCTGCGGATTGCGCTGGAGCTGCATCGGGGGCCGCGCGATGCGCAGTGGCTGCGGCGGCTGAGTGAGCTAGCGGTAGCGCATGGGGTTGCGCTGGTGGCCTGTGGCGACGTGCGCATGCACGTACGCGGGCGTCGGGCGCTGTTGGATGTGCTGTGTGCGGTGGGCGCAGGACGCACCCTGGCCGATGCCGGCCACGCCCTGCCGCGCAACGGCGAGCGCCATCTGCGCAATCTGGACGCGCTGCAATCGCTGTATCCGGCGTCGGCGCTGGCCGAGAGCGTGCGTATCGCCGATGGCTGCTGTTTCAACCTGGATCAGCTGCACTACGAATACCCCCACGAACTGGTACCCGCCGGCAAGCGCGCCGCGCAGTGGCTGCGTGAGCTGACCGAGCTGGGACTGCGCCGGCGCTGGCCGGATGGGGAGCCGGCCTCGGTGCGCAAGCAGGTCGAGCACGAGCTGAACCTGATCGCCGATCTGCGCTACGAGCACTTCTTCCTTACCGTGCACGACATCGTCGCCTTCGCCCGCAGCCGCCGCATCCTCTGCCAGGGACGCGGTTCGGCAGCCAACTCGGCGGTCTGCTACGCCTTGGGCATCACCGAGGTGGATCCGGCCCGCGGCACCATGCTGTTCGAACGCTTCATCTCCCGCGAGCGCAACGAGCCGCCGGACATCGACGTCGATTTCGAGCACGAGCGCCGCGAGGAAGTGATCCAGTACGTCTACAACAAATACGGCCGGCAGCGCGCCGCGCTGGCCGCTACGGTGATCTGCTATAGGCCCAAGAGCGCGATCCGCGACGTCGGCAAGGCGCTGGGGATGCCGCTGGAGCAGGTCGATCAGATCAGCCAGTCGCTGGCCTGGTGGGACGGATTGAGCGCGATCGAGGAGCGACTGGCCGAACGCGGGCTGGACGCCACCGCACCGGTGGTGCGCCAGCTGCTGCGCCTGGTCCAGGACCTGGTCGGCTTCCCCCGCCACCTGTCCCAGCACGTCGGCGGCTTCGTCATCTCCCACCACCCCCTGTCCACCCTGGTCCCGGTGGAAAACGCCGCCATGCCCGAGCGCACCATCATCCAGTGGGACAAGGACGATCTGGACAGCCTGGGGCTGCTCAAGGTGGATTGTTTGGCGTTGGGGATATTGACGGCGATTAGGCGGTGTTTTGATTTGGTGGAGCAGGGCCCAGGGCGCAGGGCCCAGGGCCCAGCAAGAGCCGAATCCGACACTTCTGGGCCCTGGGCCCTGGACCCTGAGCCCTCGCTTTCCCTAGCTACCCTCCCCCCCGAAGACCCCGCCACCTACGCCATGATCCAGGCCGCCGACACCGTCGGCGTCTTCCAAATCGAGTCGCGGGCGCAGATGTCGATGTTGCCGCGGCTCAGACCGGCCAATTTCTATGATCTGGTGATCGAGGTGGCGATCGTTCGGCCGGGGCCGATCCAGGGCAAGATGGTGCATCCCTATCTGCGCCGGCGGCAGGGTTTGGAAAAGGTGGAATACCCCTCGGAGGATCTGAAGCAGGTCTTCGAACGGACCCTGGGCGTACCGATCTTTCAGGAACAGGTGATGCAGTTGGCCATCGTCGCCGCCGGCTTCAGCCCGGGCGAGGCCGATCAGCTGCGCCGTTCGATGGCGGCCTGGAAACGGCACGGCGGGCTGGAGCCTTTCCATCGGCGGATCATCGACGGCATGCTCGAGCGCGGCTATGAGCGCGAGTTCGCCGAGCAGGTTTTTGAGCAGATCAAGGGCTTCGGCTCCTACGGCTTTCCCGAATCCCACTCGGCCAGCTTTGCGCTGCTGGTCTACGCCTCCGCCTGGCTCAAATGCCACCACCCGGCCGCCTACGCCGCCGCCCTGATCAACTCCCAGCCGATGGGCTTCTACTCCCCCGACCAGCTGATCCAGGACGCGCGCCGGCATGGGGTCAAGGTGCTGCCGGCAGATGTGCGGTGGTCGGGGTGGAATTGTTCTTTGGAGCAGGGCCCAGGGCTCAGGGCCCAGGGCCCAGAAACAGCTTCGAGCGCCGATCCTGGGCCCTGCGCCCTGGGCCCTGGGCCCTCGCTACGCCTTGGCCTCCGCCTAATCCGCGGCCTCCCCCAAGCCGCCGCCGACCGAATCGTCGCCGCACGCACTCAAGCGCCCTTTGTCGATCTGCAGGATCTGGCCGATCGGGCGCGGTTGGCCAGGGATGAGCTGCAGTGTCTGGCTGCGGCTAATGCGCTCAAGGCACTGACCGGTCATCGGCACCGGGCGCGCTGGGCGGTGGCTGGGGTGGAGGCGCAGCGGCCGCTGCTGGCGGGCAAGCAGACCGCCGAGGCGCCGCTGCAGCTGCCTCTGCCCAGCCGCGCCGCCGAGATCCGTGCCGACTACGCCAGCCAGGGATTGACCCTGGGCCCGCATCCGCTGAGTCTGCTGCGCACTCGCCTGCGCAGCGCGCGCTGGAAGCGCAATCAGGAGATCCTCGCCCTGCCCCACGGCCGCCCGGTCCGCGCCGCCGGCCTGGTTACGCTGAGACAGCGCCCCGGCACCGCCGCCGGAGTCACCTTCCTGACTCTGGAGGACGAAAGCGGCTGGCTCAACATCGTGGTTTGGAAGGACCTGGCCGAACGCCAGCGCCGGGTGCTGCTGGAATCCAAGCTGCTCGGCATCGAAGGCGTGCACGAATGCGCCGAAGGCGTCCACCATCTGATTGCCGAACGGCTGTATGACCTGACCCCGATGTTGGACGGGCTGGATGCGCGGTCTCGGGATTTTCACTGAGGAGCTAGGGCCCAGGGAAGAGGGCCCAGGAAAGCAAAGAGCGAGGCGCGCACCCGCTTTTCTGGGCCCTATGCCCTGGGCCCTGGGCCCTCAACCCCGGTGAAACCGGCCACCCGCACCACCTCAAGCACCTCCACCACACTCCGTTCCGTCGCCTGCCGCGCATCCAACACCAAAAACTGCGGCCCCTGCAGCGCCAGAAAAATCGCCCGCGCCCGGCGCAGGTTGTCGATGCGCTCGAACTCGTCGGTGGCCTGGCCGCGGCCGGCGATGCGCTGCAGGGCCTGCTCGGGCGGCAGATCCAGAATCACCACCAGGTCGGGGCGTGGGGCGATGGTCTCGTTGAGCTTGATCAGCTCGGCCGGGTCCAGGCCGGCGGCGCCCTGATAGGCGGCGGTGGAATAGTAGTAGCGGTCCAGGATCACCGCCTCGCCGCGGGCCAGGGCCGGCGCGATCAGTTGCTCGACGTGTTCGCGGCGATCGGCCAGCAGCAGTTCAACCTCCTCCTCCGGCGCCAGCCGTTGCACCCGCGCCGCCTCGCGCAGCCGCTGTCCATGCACGCCAGCGGTCGGCTCGCGGCTGCAGCACACCGTCCAGCCGGCAGTCCTGAGCGCTTCGGCCAACGCCGTTTGCAGGGTCGATTTGCCGGTGCCGTCGATGCCTTCCAGCGCGATCAACAGTCCTTTGCGCTCCGCCATTGCGTCTCCTTGCCACGATTGCTGCTGCAAGCCAGCGCTTGCGCTATTGTGCGGTGATCGGATCGGAACCACGACACCATGCGCCCGTACTGTCTCACGCTAGCCGCCATCGCCATGGCCTACTCGTCACCAAACGCCCAGGCCGTGGTCCCCGACCATCCGCAAAAGCAGCTGCAGGCGCGCACCAATCTGCCGGTCAACGGGCCCAGTTTCAACCTGCCCGAAGGCTCGTCCTTCAACAGCGTCACGGTTGATCTCAACGACAACGCCGAAGTGGCCTTCAAGGTTCAGGTATTGCCGAGCACTCAGGCCATGGGCATCTGGTTTGGCGGCAACGGCAGCGGCTCCATCGTCTGTCAGAGCGAGAACGTGCTCGACGTCTCGATCACCGACGTCAGCCTGGACAGCCAGCCAACGGTGGTCTATGCCCAGACGGGCGGGAGCACCAACGGCATCTATCGCTGCGATCCGTCCGGGCCCAACAATGTCCTGGTCACCGCCGAACCGTTGGGCGCCACCGCCTGGGGTACGCCGCAAACGCTGGACGACGGCAGCATCGGCTTTCGTGCCAGCTTCAGCGGCGGCCGCGCATGGGCCGCTTTCGCCAACAGCAGCGTCACGATCTTTGCCAGTGAAGCGGGCATCTCGCCCGGCAGCCCCTACGGCTTCCTGTTCACGCCGGCCTACGGCAGCACCGGCAAGATCGCCGGCAAGACCCAGATCCTGGCCGACGGGCCAGTGCCGCAACACGATCAGATCCAGATCAACAACGGCGCCGGATCGATCACCACCCTGGCGACCATGCAAAGCGTGGATCCGAACTCGCCCTTTGTCGGCTTCAACAACTCGGTGGCCATCAACGGCTTCGATCAAGTGGCCATCGTTGCCAGCCGGGTCGGCGGCGGCAGCGGTGTGTTTCTGGTCCAGGAGGGCGCCGAGCCGCAAACCATCGCGCTGACCGGCGTTGATGGGCTGGTCGAGATCGAGTTTTTCGCCCCGGCGCTCAACGACGCCGGCCTGGTCGCCTTCCGCGGCCAGGATGCGCAGGGTCAGGCGATCTTTGTCAGCGACGGCAGCGAGCTGAAGAAGGTGGTCTCGCAGGGCGATCTGGTGCCGACCGATTTGGGCATGGCGCAGATCGGCCAGAACGATGCCAGCCCGGTGTTTGGCGGCGGCGTGGCGATCAACGACGACGGCGATGTGGCCTTCATCGCCGCCCTGCATCCGCCCGGCAACAACCAGATCGAGTGGGGCACCGGAGTCTTCGTCGCCACCGCCAGTTTCGACAAGATCTTCGCTGATGGCTACGAGTAGGTCGATTTCGGCTGAGCAGCCGCTATGCGGCTTCAAGTAGGCCCGGACCGGCCGCCGCCAGCCGGTCGAAATAGCGCTGCGCGAGATCAATCTGCTCGGCCGCACACTGGGCTTTGTTGACCACCTCGCGAAAAGCGTGATTCTGCGGCCGGTCCTTGGCATACCAGCCCAGATGTTTGCGGGCGATGCGCACCCCGGCGTGTTCGCCGTAGAACTCGTGCAGCGCCCGCAGATGTCCGATGAGTATCTGGCCGACCTCGGCCGTGGCCTTCTCCGGCAACTTTTCACCGCTACGCAGATAGTGCTCGATCTCGGCGAAGATCCAGGGTCGGCCCTGCGCCGCGCGGCCGATCATCAGCGCATCGACCCCGGTGTGGGCCAGCACCGCGGCGGCCTTCTCCGGACTATCGATGTCGCCGTTGGCGATCACCGGAATCTCCAGATCCCGCTTGATCCGGGCGATGGTGTCGTACTCGGCGCTGCCGTTGTAGTGCATGTCGCGGGTACGACCGTGCACGGCCAGCGCGGCGATGCCGCAGTCCTGCGCCAGACGCGCGATTTGCGGCCCGTTGCGGTGATCCTGGTGCCAGCCGGTGCGAATCTTCAGGGTCACCGGCACATCGACCGCAGCGACCACCGCCTTGAGAATCTGCTCGACCAGCAGCGGGTCCTGCAGCAGTGCTGATCCGGACCAGACCTTGCACACCTTCTTCGCCGGGCAGCCCATGTTGATGTCGATGATCTGCGCGCCCTGCTCAACGTTGTAGCGCGCCGCCAAGGCCAGCATTTGCGGGTCTGCACCAGCGATTTGCACCCCTATCGGCGCTGGCTCATCGCGATGGTCCATGCGCAGCAGACTCTTGCGGGTGCCCCACAGGCGCGGATTGGAAGCGGTCATCTCCGATACTGCGTAGCCGGCGCCCAGCCGCTTGCACAGCTGCCTAAAGGGCTTATCAGTGACGCCGGCCATGGGCGCCAATATCAGCTTCGGTTCGACTTGGTAAGGACCTATCTGCATGGACGGATCTATCGTTGCCAGCGCACATTCTATCGGCCCCGTCCAGTCACCGCCGAACAACTTGTTCACCAAAGCGTAGGGGCGCAGTCGTATACCATTGCCGGTGGCGCCTTGAGGCGGCGAACGGAGTACGGATTATTCCTGTCAGGACCACATGGCGGCGCGCGCGCATCGCCGTTCGGCGCATGCTGCGAGCGGCGGCGACGCCACATGATATTGCTCTGGGCTTTGCCTGCGGCACCTTCTGGTGCGTGCTGCCGACGCCGGGACTGAGCATACTGCTGGCGCTGGCCACTGCGGGGCTGATCCGCATGAGCCGGCTCAGCCTGGTGGCCAGCGTGATCGTCTGGAATCCGCTCTTCGTGCTGCCCATCTACCCGACCCTGGCCCTGCCCCTGGGTTCGCTGGTGGTCGGCGAGACCGAGCAGACCGAATTCAAGATAGAGCTGCTCAACACGGTTGCCAGCCTGGGCGGCAAGCTGTTCATCGGTTCGGCGATGGTCAGTTCGGTGATGGCGGTCATCGCCTATTTTCTGGTCCGACGTGCCGCCGAGCTTTACCAGATTCGCAAGGCGGCGAAGAAGGAAAAGCGCCTGCTGGCGCGCCAGCACCAGGAGCTGTCCAACACAGAGCATGCCAGCGCGCCAGACCACAAGCACGGCCCGCTGATCGAGGATGCCGAGCCCTGCGCGCTGCCGCTTAGAGATGAAGATTGACGATTGAAAGGGCGCAGGGCCCAGGGCCCAGGGCCCAGTACGGCACCGGGATTCGCCGCTTCTAGCTCCGGATGAGCCTGCTTTTTACGCCGATTCGAATTCAGGGCGCGCGGCCTAGCTCTTCTGGGCCCTGGGCCCTATTCCCTGGGCCCTGCGCGGCGCCAGCGCCGGGCCAACTACCCCGCTTTCTGCGACCCGAAGCCGCGCAGTCGCTCGTAGCGCTGCTGTAGCAAATCCTTGGCCTCGATGCCGCTGAGCTGGTCGAGCTGCCGCAGCAGCGTGCGCTTTAGGCTGTCGGCGGCGGCCAGCTTGTCGCGGTGGGCGCCGCCGGCCGGTTCCTTGATCACTTCGTCGATCAGTCCCAGTTCCTTCAACCGTCCCGCAGTGATGCCCAAGGCTTCGGCGGCATCGCGGGCCCGTTCGGCGCTTTTCCACAGGATCGACGCACAGCCTTCCGGTGAGATCACCGAATAGACCGCGTACTGCAGCATCAGAGTGCGATCGCCGACGCCGATGGCCAGCGCGCCACCGGAGCCCCCCTCGCCGATCACCGTACACACCACCGGCACCGGCAGACGGCTGAGCAGCTCCAGGTTGCTGGCGATGGCCTCAGATTGACCGCGCTCCTCGGCGCCGATGCCCGGATAGGCACCCATGGTGTCGATAAAGGTGAGCAGGGGCAGTTTGTAGCGTTCCGCCAGCTGCATCAGCCGCTTGGCCTTGCGATAGCCCTCCGGCCGCGGCATGCCGAAGTTGCGCTTGACCTTCTGCTTGGTGTCGCGACCCTTCTGCTGTCCGATCACCATCACCGCACGCCCTTCCAGACGGGCCAGGCCGCCCACTATCGCCGCGTCGTCGGAATAGGCGCGGTCGCCGGCCAATTCCTGATACTCGCTGAAGACGGTCTCGATGTAATCGAGAGTTTGCGGTCGCTGCGGATGTCGAGCCAGCTGGGAGACCTGCCAGGGCGACAGGTTGGCGAAGATCTGCTCGGTCTTCGCCTTGCACTTGTCCTTGAGCCGAGAGATCTCCTCTTCGATGTTCATCGCCTGCCCGTGGCTGGCGTGACGAAGCTCGGAGATCTTCGCTTCCAATTCGGCGATGGGTTGCTCGAAGTCGAGAAAGTTTGGATTCATGTGGTGCAGTTTCGGACCTGAAGGACACAGCCGCAGCAGTATAGAGCCTTTGTCACGCGATCGCGGGTCAGGTGGGCGTCTCAAGGCAAGACGCCCATGACGGGAGCAGACCGAGCCACGCGCATCAAGCGGGCGACATCCCCAGTAGGCGGGGAACGAGACCCGCGAGCCAGTGCGTTAGCAGCGCATCCGTCGCTGGCCTAGACCCCCGTCGATGCGTTACCTTTTGCAGCATGAGCGACAGCCCCGACAGCAACCCTCCCAGCGGCGAAATCAAGGATTTCGAGAAGTCTCTGGACGAGCTTGAAAAACTGGTTTCGCGCCTGGAACAGGGCGATCTGACCCTCGAAGACACCCTGGCCGAGTTCGAGCGTGGGATGCTGCTGCACGGCCGCTGCCAAAAGGCCCTGGACGAGGCCCAACTGCGTGTCGACATGTTGTTGAAATCCAGCGATTTCAAGAAATCGGTGCCCTTTGACCCAGAGACCCCTTGAGTCGGGCATGCAGGTCCAGCTGGAGTCTTTCGGCCGGCGCGCCGAAGCGGCGCTGACCGCCGCCCTACCGGACGCCAACCAGCCCCCCGAGCGGATGCACGAGGCGATGCGCTACGCCGTCCTTGGCGGCGGCAAGCGGATGCGACCGCTGCTGGTCTATGCCGCCGGCAGCGCGCTGGGGGCACCGCTGCAGCGGCTGGATGCCAGCGCCTGCGCAGTGGAGATCATTCACGCCTATTCGCTGGTACACGACGATCTGCCGGCGATGGACGACGACGATCTGCGCCGCGGCAAGCCCACCTGTCACCGCGTCTACGGCGAGGCGATGGCGATACTGGCCGGTGATGCGCTGCAGGCGCTGGCCTTTGAGCTGTTGGCCGCCGATCCGGCGCTGACGGAGATCGATCCCATCTGCCGGATCAAGATGCTGCAGACCCTGGCCGCCGCCTGCGGTCCGGCCGGGATGGCCGGCGGCCAGGCCTTCGACTTGGAAGCGGTAGGCAAGGTACTGAGCCTGGCTGAGTTGGAACGCATGCATCGCTACAAGACCGGAGCGCTGATCCTGGGTTCGGTGCAGCTGGGCGCGCTCAGCGCCGAGGTCAGATCCGGCGAGCTTTGGCTGGCATTGGAGAGATACGGACTGGAGTTGGGATTGGCCTTTCAGATCCAGGACGACATCCTTGACGTGCTGGCCAGCACCGAGACCCTGGGCAAACAACAAGGCGCCGACCAGGCCCGCGGCAAACCCACCTATCCGGCGCTAATCGGCCTGGAGCGATCCCAGCAGCTGGCCAAAGAGCACATGAACGCCGCCATCGATGCGCTGCGGCCGCTGGGCGCGGATGGCGCGATTTTGGAGGCGTTGGCGCGGTTTACGATTGAGCGGGGGCACTGATTTTTAGGGCTGAGGGCTGAGGGTCGAGGGCTGAGGAGAGGGTCTCGCTGGATCACTTTGCCCGCTCGAACGCAGTTCATGGTCAGCCCTAAGGGCACAGGGCTCAGGGCATAGGGCCCAGGGAGAAAACCCATCCCGTGATGCCGTCATTGCGCAGCACCACCGCGCCGCTATCGATCGCCAGCACCGCCACCAATTCCTGCTCGTTGCTCAGCAGCAGCAGGCGTTGCCGTTCCCAGGGCGGGACGCCGAGTTCCTGTAGGCAGTGCTGTAGCGGTCGACTGGGCCGGTCGGGGCGGGGGCGGAAGCGTTCGCCGCCGCGGCGTAGGCTGGCTTTGAGGCGCAGCTTCGAATCTCCCTCGCCGACCTGCTCGGCGCGCAGCAGGCCCAGGCGAGCGGGCAGCGACAGGGGCTCGGCAAGCGTCCAATCGGCAGCCCAATCGTCGGGCAATGGATCGCGGTCAGTGACCCAGACCAGCGATTGGCGATAGCGGCGCAGGCTGCCGCTGCCCCAGCGCAGCCCCGGGTTGGCATCGCTGCGCGCGGCGATCAGATCCGATTCCAGGTGCGCGAAGGCCACCGCACCCGGCTCGGCCAAACCCAGATCGCGCAGCCACAGAGAAACGATCTGATGGCGCAACGGCTCGGCCAGGGTCTGCCAGTCGGCGATATTCAGCGCGGCCGGATCGATGCCCTGACGGCGCGCGCGCTCGCTGGCGGCCTGCTGCTGCAGCCAGTCGGCGGTGGCGGCGAACCACTCAGCGCTGCGCGCCAGCCGCGAGCTGATCTGCGGATGGCGCCCGGCAATGCGCGGCAGTATCTCCGTGCGCAGCCAGCTGCGCTCGTGACGCGGATCGGCGTTGGCCGGATCGGTCAGCGCAACGATGCCGTGCTCGTCGGCATAAGCCTGCACGCAATCGCCGCTGACGCCCAGCAACGGGCGGCCAATCTGCCCTTGACCAATCGCGCTGACCACACGCATCGCGCCCATCCCCACCAGACCGGAGCCACTGAACAGCCGCAGCAGTACGGTCTCGGCCTGATCCTCACGGTGGTGCGCAAGCAGCATCCAGTCGCCGGCCTGCAGCAGCTCGGCGTAGACCTCGCGCCGCGCCGCCCGCGCCCTGGCCTCCTCGCCGACCTCGGATCGACCGCGCAAATCGACCTGACGCACCTCGATCGGGACAGACCAGGCTTCTGCCTGGCCGCGAGCGTGTTTGGCCCACCGAGCCGACTGCGGGTGCAGCTGGTGATCGATATGCACCGCCCTCAGCTGGCGTGACTTGGCCTGTGGGTGCTGCGCCAGCGCATGCAGCAGCGTCGCCGAATCGCGACCCCCGCTAAAGCCCACCCACAGTCTGCCGTGCGGATGGGCACGAAGGAATGCGTCCACCGCTGCCGCGACCTGCTTCGAAGCTGACATGCGCTCGACCATGCTCTCACCCGTTCGCGCCAGTCTAGCCCGACACCGGCGCCGCAATCCCGCATACAACGATTAGCCTGATCAGCGCGCACCATACCAACCATCCTTGATCCTCTGGGCCCTGTGCCCTGAGCCCTGTGCCCTTGGCCCCGAGCCCTCCCGTGCACTTTCGATACCTTCCGCGCGGGCCGAATCATGGCCCGCTGTTGTAAGCTTCACGCCGCAGGCCCGCAATGGCGCGGGAACGAGTGGATCGCAACGAGCAGTCGATGGCCGAAACCGAACACACCGATAGCGACGAAGCGCCGATCAAAATCCCCAACTTCGAGTTGACCAAGGAACTCGGTCGGGGCGGCATGTCGCGGGTCTACCTGGCGCGATCGCTGGAACCCAAGCGCGAAGTGGCGATCAAGATCGTCTCTCCGGGCAGCGCCCCCGACATGGCCTTTCTGGCCTCGCTGAAGCAGGAGGGCGACACCGTCGCCAGCCTCAGCCATGACAACGTGATCACCGTCTATGCCTGCGGTGTGATCGACAAGCACTACTACATGGCGATGGAGGTGCTGCCCGGCGGCGACCTGGCCAAGAAAGTCGAAGAAGGCATGAGCCCCGACGAAGCCGTCGAGGTGATGATCCAGATCTCCGGCGCACTCGGCCATGCGCACAAGAAGGGCATTCTGCAT
>JAUIFV010000142.1 GCA_030430155.1 Gammaproteobacteria bacterium | reverse complement strand
GAGCCGGCCGGTGCGTCGATGGCCTCCAGGTTCACCAGCGCCTGACGCGCCGCTTCGCGCGCATGCCAGCGACCGCGATCGCCGTGCAGGTATTCGGCGAAGCTGAGCCGTCCACCGCCGCCGGAAAATCCCTGCTCGCGGCGACCGTTCTGTTCGGCGATAACCTGCACGCGGACCTGTATCAGCGGCCGCAGATCGCCGGCCAGCGTGCCGTCGGAACGGGCTACCAGGATCGATTCGTGGTGCGCGGACAGGCTTACCATGACCTGGCTGATGCGCGGATCGATACTGCGCGCGTAGCGATCCAACTCACGCAGCAGTGCCACCTTGGCAGCCGAATCCATGCCTTCGATGGGATCATCGCTGCTGTACAGGGGCACGGCAGTCGGACTGTGCCAGGCGGCGAGCGCGCCGCTGCCGCCGCTGCGGGCAATCGCCCGAGCGTTGCGCGAAGCGCTCTCCAACGCCGGCATGCTGAGCTCGTCGGAATAGGCCAGCGCCGCCTTCTCAGCGGCCAGGGCGCGCACCCCCACACCCTGCTCGATGCTGTGGCTGCCGTCGCGGACGATGCCGTCTTCCAAAGACCAGCTCTCGTGGCGAGCCGATTGGAAGTACAGATCGCCGGCATCGATACCGGGCCCCATCAGGGCACCGAAGAGGCGCTCCAGGGCGCGATCATCCAGGCCTGCCGGGGTTAGCAGATTGGCTCTCGCCAGGCTGAGTTGATTGCTCACGTATTGCTCCAACGATTGATCGTGCGCGGCGCCTCGTTCGCCGTTGCGCCGAGTTTGTAGCCGTCCTCAGCCATCGCCCGCATCCGTAGTGAGCGCGCGATCGTCCCGTACCACCTTGGGATTTTCCCAACTGCCCATCACGCTGTAGCGGTAGCGATTGGCGCCCTCAATGCCGCGCCCGACCACACCCTGCACCAGCAATCCCGCGGCGGCGCCCACCGGACCGCCGGCCAAGGCACCAACGACCGGAATGGCACCACCGACTCGCGGCGCAACCAGGATCTGTTGATCATAGTCGCGCACGGCCAAACCGGTACGGCCAATGATCTCTATATCTGCGGCCGGGCCCAGCAGCTTCAAGTCCTGGGTCCAGGCGTTGCCTTCGGCCAGCTGAAAGACGCCGCTGATCTCATTGAAGCTGAGTCCGGAGGTGAACACGTCGGAGAAATCCAGCGACAGCCGACGCGGCAGGTCGCGGATGGAGAATAAGCCGAACACTCGGCCGGCACCGGGCTGCACCTCGACCAGCCTGCCCGCGCCGACGCTGACCTCCAGAGTGCCTTCGAGTCGTTCCAGCTGAAAATCCAGCGGCGAGCCGCCCCAACGCGCGTCGATCGCCGCGAGCGTCTGGCCCCCTTCCACCGGCGCCGAGAAGCCCAGCGCGGCCAGCATCCTGCCCAGGTCCTCAGCAGTAAAGCGCAGATCGAACTCGGAGCTGGAGTAGCCGTCTGGATCAACCTTCCAGATCCCGCTGCCGACCAGATCGAGGTGCTCAGAGCGTGCCTGCAACTGATCGAAACGCAGCCCCTCGGCAGTGGAGAATGCCTCGACTCGCACCTCACCTAGATTGGCCTCACCCATCGCAAAGTCGTCGATGAGCAGATGGACTGCAGGCAGCCAGCGCGGATTGACTGTGGTCGGGCTGGGCGTGTCGCCGGAACCTGCAGGGAGATGCATGCGCTCAAAGTTGGCCACCAGCGCCAGGCCGTCACGTTCCTGATCCAGGTCGATGCTGCCGGCCAACTGCTCGCCGCTGACGCTGGCCTGCCAGCCGCGCTCGGTTTGGCCCAGCTGAATCCGCTCCACCGGCACAAAGCCGCCCATTAACGCCAGCTGTTCGGTGGCCAGATCGAGTCGGTTGAATTCAACGTCACTGACCCCGACCGCAACCAGCTGCCCCAGCCATCCAGCCCAGCCGCTGATATCCACCACCGGCGCATGACCGTCGATGCTCAATCCGACTTCGCCCGGCGGCTCAGGCGCATCGCCACCGAAGCGCAGATTGGCCGAGAACGGTGCATCCGGCCCAGCCAACTGCGCGGCCAGGCGCACATCCGCGCCCAGACGCAGATCGAACTGCGGCGGCGCCTGCTCACCGAAGCGTCCTTCCAGACTCAGCGGTTTGGCAGTTTCCGGCGATTTGCGCAGCGGTGCCGGAAGGTCGATCTCGGTACCGACCAGGTCGCTCTCATAGCGCAACGTGGTGCCGTCGTCAGTGGTGTGCAACTCGCCCTGCCAATGGCTGCTGCCGCGAAACCGGCCGATGATCGGCGCCAGCGGTGGATAGTCGGCAAACATCTCCTTGGCCTGCAGCGTGCCGGACATTGATGCGGCGAACAGATGCTCGTGATTGGCGGTGTAGGGGCCCATGGCCAGGGCCAGATCGGCCCGCTCGCTGCCCACCTGCACGCTCAGCTCGGGTGCGCTGAAGCCCTGCAGACTGAAGCTCGCTGCACCGCGTACGTCCTTTAGGCTCACGGTCCATTTGGCGTCGCGAAAATCAACGCCATCAAGCTCCAACTTGCCGTCGAGCTCGCTGCGCTCGTCGCCCTGGCGTAGCGGAATCGACAGTTTGGCCTGCCCCTCGGTGGCACCGCTGGCCTCCATGCCGATGAACAGGCTGCCACGGGTGTGCTGCAGCGGCGACTGCTTGAGCAGAGTGAGCAGGTCGCCAGCATCGCCGGCGCCGGCGATCTGCAGTTCCAACAGCGCCTTCCTGAAGCTGGCAATGCGCCCGCTCGCCGTGCCCGGCACGCCAGCCACCTGGCCTTCGGCGTGATCCACATACAGACCGCGGTTAATGATCCTGGCTCGCGCCGACAGTCCGGTCGCTGGCGGCCAGTCCGGGTGATAATCCAGCTCCAACTGGTCGGCCTGCATGTCGAGCAGAAAGCGGCCCTCGGCACCCTTGAAGGGCCAGCGCTTGGGCGGGCCGCGATAGTACATCGATGCGCCCAACAATCGGCCGTTGTCCAGAGCCTGCTCAAGCCAGCTGATCGCCTTTGGACTCATTTTCGTGGCGACCCAGAACTGCCGCGACGGTGCGATGGGCCCGCTGGCGGCCGCTTCCATCTGCAGCACCGGAGGCTCGCCGCGGACGAAGCTGACCTGTCCCCGCGCCTTACCAGTGACCCCGGCATAGTTGACCTCTGCGCGCTCGAATTGCAGCAACCAGCCGTTCTCGTCCGGCGCCGCCGAAAGGGCATAACGCAGATCCTCAATGGCGATCACCTCCGGCCAGGCCTGCCGCCATTCGACATCGATCGCCGTCGGTCGACTGCCGGCCCAGACGCCGTCGGCGTCGGCCATCAACTGCAGCGCCAAACCGCTGGCGCCAGGCCATCGATTGGGGTCGGAGTTGTAACCCACGCCGCTCAGCTCGGCCTGCAACCACCAGCGGCCATCGCCGGGATTGTGCAGATGCAGGATATCGACCCGCCCACGCGGGTCCATGCTGTACAACGCCGCGCGGGCTTTGCCCGGCACCCTATCGACCACCGTCAACAGATCGGCCAGGGGCGCCAATTCGGATTCATACAGGTAGATGTCGGCACTGTGATTGACTGTCGACAGCTGCGCAGATAGCAGTGCCACAGGCTGCTCGGCGTCGGCTGACTGCCACCACAATCCGCCCTCCAATGCCGCGCCACCGTCGCGCAGCTGCAGCTCCAGTCTGCCGTCGGGCAGCGCAGCCAGCGCGTCTACGTCACCAACGTCCTTGAGCTGCAGCGGCGTGCCTCCACCTACCGCGACGCCGGCCATCTCCACCCAGCCGTCGGCCGCCCTAGCCTGGCCATCATCCCAGTCCAGCCACAGCTCGGCATTCACCACCCCGCCGCGCGGCTCTACGGTGGTGCCGACGAAGGCTTGGCGCCAACCGGACAGATCCAATTCGGTTGCCTGCAGATAGGCGCGACCGCTGCGTAGATCCGCAGTCGGATGCACGGCCAGGTGCAGCGTACCGAGCTCACCGCCGCCGAGGGCTATACCCAGCTGCAACGCTCCGTCCTGGCGCGCCAGCAGCAGATCGCCCGGCGGCGCCTGCAGCTGCACACCCAGCGTGGGCGCGTGCAGGGTCAGGTTCACCGCGCGCAAGCGGACCGCGCCCAAGCGCTCCAATAGCGCCAATCGTCGCTCGCCGGCATCGGCACGCGGTGGTTCCAAGGGCAATCCGGATACGGTCCAGCGTCCGTCGCTATGGGTCAGCGCCAGCGCGACATCGTCAATCACCAGCTCGCGTATCCAGCGCCGGCCTGGCAGCAGACCACCGAGCAGATCGACCTGCACTTCGGCTCTGCCCACGTCCAGGGTCTCACCTTCGAGCTGGTCGCCGAACTGCAGCTGGTGCAGGGTGAGGATGGGGCCGGCCGCACTCCACCGGGCGTCGACCTGCTGCAGCTGCACTGGCGTCTTCACTGCCTCGGCTAGCATGGTCGCAACCAGACCAGGCTGAGCAGCAAGCCAGGGCAAGCTGAGGCGCAGCAGCCCAACCAGTGACGCGGCCAGAATCAGCACCACCGAAGCGCTGCGCAAGACCCCATGACGGGCGATGCGCAGTGAGCGCCGGCGCTTACTCACCGGCTGCCTCGCTGGCACCCTTGCCGGCTACAGCAGTACCACATCGTACTGTTCCATCGAGTACTGATCTTCGCCCTGGAAACGAATGGGCTTGCCGACGAAGGTCTCCAGATCGGCTACCGCCGCCGATTCCTCGTCGACGATCTTGTTCACCACCAGGGTCGATGCCACCACCAGCAGGCTGGCCGACTCGAACTGGCGCACTGCGCGGGTGATCTCGCGAAAGATCTCGTAGATCATCGTCTCCGCAGACTTGATACGGCCCTTGCCGGCACAGCTGCCGCACGGCGTACAAAGCTGGCGCTGCAGGCTGTCGGTGGTGCGCTTGCGGGTCATCTCGACCAGCCCCAGCGGTGAAAAATCGTAGATGGTGGTCTTGGCGTGGTCCTTGGCCAGCGCGCGCTCCAGCGTGCGCAGCACCTGACGGCGATGCTCATCGATGGTCATGTCGATGAAATCGATGATGATGATGCCGCCCAGATTGCGCAGACGCAGCTGGCGGGCGATGGCCTGCGCTGCCTCCAGATTGGTCTTGTAGACCGTTTCCTCCAGGTTGCGATGACCCAAGAATCCGCCGGTGTTGACGTCGATAGTGGTCATCGCCTCGGTTTGTTCGATGGTCAGGTGACCACCCGATTTCAATGGCGCGTTGATATCGAGCGCGCGCTGGATTTCGTCCTCCACACCGTACAGATCGAAGATCGGGCGCTCGCCGGGATAGTGCTCGATGCGATCTGCCAGATCGGGCAGGAACTCAGCAGAGAAGCGCTGCGCCTTGTCCAGGGTCTCCCGCGAATCGACGCGCACCTTCTCCACCTGCACCCGCATCTGATCGCGCAGAGCGCGCAGCGATAGCGGTAGATCCTCGTAGATGCACTCACCGACCCGGGCGCTGGCCATGCGACCGCGGACCACGGTCCAGAGTCGATCCAAATAGGCCAGATCGGCGGCCAGCGCCTCCTCTTCGACGCTCTCGGCGTTGGTGCGGACGATGTAGCCATAGGGCGATTCGCTGGCCAGGCCGGCCATCAGCTCACGCAGGCGGCTGCGCTCGGATTCATCCTCGATGCGCACAGAAATGCCCAGCGTTTTGTGCTCCGATAGCAGCACCAGGTAGCGCGACGGAATCGACAGATGGGTGGTAAGGCGGGCGCCCTTGGTGCCGATGGGATCCTTGACCACCTGCACGATCAGCTCCTGACCTTCGCTGACCAACTCGGTGATCAGCGCCGGCGGAGGCGGTGGCGCGGCTTCGCCTTCGGTCTCGCTGCCCTCGGCGCCGCCGTTGCCTGACTCGGCCGGCACGGGCTGGTGCAGATCCGAAGCGTGCAGAAAGGCGGTGCGCTCCAGCCCGATCTCGACGAAGGCGGCCTGCATGCCGGGCATGACTCGGGATACCCGGCCCTTGTAGATGTTGCCCACGTAGCCGAGGCGGCTGGCACGCTCGATCAGGATCTCCTGCAGCATGCCGTTTTCGATCAGTGCCACTCGCGTCTCCCGCGGGGTGACGTTGATCAGTATCTCTTCACTCATAGCCTCTCCATTGCCACATCGGCGGCACTCCCTGCCGACGCGCCAGCACTGCGCCACTGCGGCAGCACGCCGAACTGGGCCAATGCCTGGCTGGTTTCAAACAGCGGCAGTCCGACCACGCCGGTATAGGAACCGCGGATCTGACTGACCAGTAGCGCCGCCGCTCCCTGCAGCGCATAGGCACCGGCCTTGCCAAAGGCCTCACCGGTTCTCACATATTCGTCGATCTCCGTCGCGCTCAATGCCTTGAACACCACCTGCGTCTGGCTCGCAATCTGCAGTGTACGTGCACCACTGACCAGCGCCACTGTTGATATCACCCGATGCCGCCGCCCGCTCAAACTGCGCAACATCTCGGCAGCCTGCTCGGCATCGGCCGGCTTGCCGTAGATGCGCCGCCCCAGCACCACCTCGGTGTCGGCAGCGAGCACCACGGTCGCGCTAGCTTGCTCACAGCGCGCCAGCGCCGCCTGTGCTTTTTCCAGAGCGATGCGACGACCGTAGTCGAGCGCGCTCTCGCCACGCTGAGGCTGCTCGACGATGTCTACAGGCAGGATCTCGAAGGCATAGCCAGCCGAGCGCAACAGATCGGCGCGCCGCGGTGAGGCGGACGCCAGCAGCAGTTTAGGAGTACTCATCTGGGGTTGATCGATCGGACGCACCGCGCAAACCCGTAACGCTAACAGGGCGCTGATTAGAGGGCTATGAACGGGCGCTAGTGTGGTGAACCATTAATTCGTTGAATCTAGTTCCGATGGATTATTCCCTGAGGCAAGGCGCGAGGAGGAGGCATAGCAGGGCTATGGTGACGACGAGCAACGCAGCATTCAGGGAAAAAGACGCGGAAATAGATCAAGGAATTAATGGTTCACCACACTTGAGACTCCCTGAATCGCTATGGCATCCGTTTCGCCTCCAACCTTTCTGCCGCGCAGGCTCATCGATGGTAGGGATGATTGTCCAGGATGCACTGGGCTCGATAGAGTTGCTCGGCCACTACCACCCGAGCCAGCGCGTGCGGCAGAGTCAGCGCCCCCAGTGACCAGCGCTGCTCGCAAAGCGCCAGGTCATCAGCCTCGATGCCGTCCGGACCGCCGATCAAGAAGCATGGCAATCGCGCATCATTGCGCCAGCGTTCCAACTGAGCGGCCAGTTGGCGGCTGCTCCAGGCCTTGCCGGAGCGATCAAGGGCGATGCGCCAACCGCCGGCAGGGACCTTGGCCAACAGCCGGGCACTTTCGTCGCGCTTGGCCACCTCGTCGCTGACACCCTTGCCGCGCCGCGCCAGCTTGACCTGCTGATAGCCCAGATCTAACCGATTACGCAGCCTGCCGACGTACTCGGCGTAGCCGTCCTCGGCCCAGTCCGGTGCGCGGTCGCTGACCGCAATGAGCAGTGCGCGCATCAGCTAGCCCTGAGTACTCATCTCGGTGCTCCGACAGCCCGAATCGGCGTTCTGCGTAGCCGTCTTAGCTGTTCAAGGACTCCGGATTCTCTGCACGCGGCACGTCCAGCCCCCACATGCGCTCCAGGCCATAGAACTCCCGGGTGCGCGGCAGCATCAGGTGCACGACCAGATCACCGAGATCAACCAGCACCCACTCTGCCTCACGCTCTCCTTCCACGCCCAACGGCTGCTGGTCGGCAGCCTTGGCCGCTTCGACCACATCGTCGGCCATCGCCTTGACGTGGCGAGTCGAGGTACCGCTGGCGATTACCAGAAAATCGGTCACGCTGGTGCGGCCGCGGACGTCGATCAGGCAAAGATCTCTTGCCTTCATCGCTTCCAGCTTGTGCACGACCAGCTCGCGCAGCTGCGCCGATGGGTCGTCGAGTTGCGATTGGTGGGAGGGCGAGGGAGCGAGGGGAGTAACACGTCCGGAGACCGGACTGGGAGTGGAGACGGTGCCTATAGTCGTTGATTGCATCGATCTGTTGGCAGTCAAGTACGATTCCTCTTCACGTTGCTAGGTGCTCTCCTGGCGGCGTGGTTGCACACGCCAACTTCATTGTCCGCCTGTGCCGCTATCGACGCAAGTCAGGGCGTACCCGCCGCGCCATACAGACCGGCTCGCGCAATGTAATCGAGCACCACATCGGGCAGCAGGAAGCGGGGTGAGAGTCCCCGCGCGAGGAGCCGGCGTATCTGCGTCGCCGAGATCGCCAACGGAGTGACCTCAATGGGCAGCCAGTGTCCATTGGAGCTCTGCCGCAGCTGGCGCGGAGTGTCGCTGCGAGCGGCCAGAAAGCTCGCCAGCGGCGGTGGCTGCAAGGCCTGACCTGGGCGAGTCAATACGCCCAGATGGGCCAGCTCCAGCAGAGATTGCCACTGTTGCCATCGCTGCAGTCGCGAGAAGGCATCGGCACCAAGCAAGAAGATAATGCTGCGCTCGGGCCACTTCGTGCGCAGGCTGCGTAAGGTATCTACCGTGTAGGTCTGGCCGCCTCGGGAAAGTTCGCAATCATCGATGCGCAGTGCCGGGTCATCGCCAATGGCCAGCTTGAGCATGGCCAGACGCTGCTCGGCGCTGGCCGCCAATGGGTCGCGCAAAGCCGGGGTCGCGGCAGGCAGCAAGGTGGTCGAATCAGCGCCCAGCGCCGCGGCCGCGTCCAGCGCCGCACGCAAGTGGCCATGATGGATGGGATCAAAGCTGCCGCCCAATAGCAGCAGCGGCCGGTCTGGGCCGGGATCAGGCGACAAAGCGCTGACCTTCAGCGTCGGGCAGTGCCACGCGCAGCAGCAGACGCTCCAGTGCCACCCAGGGCGAGCCCTGACCGCGGCCCTTGCTGAGTCGGTCCAAAGCACCGACCGCTATCCACAGGCGCTCCCAATGCGACGGTGAATGTCGGCTCAGCGCGCGCTGATAGCCGGTCGCCCGCTGCGCGTAGAGCCGGGCAGAGCGCACCAGCTGCTCGCTGGGTTGACCCTGCTGCCTGGCTGCGGCCATTTCAAACATCAGCTGCAATTGGCGTGCGAGGGGATAGATGATCGCGGCGGGGGCGACCCCTTCAGCCTTCAGCGCGTGGAGCACGCGGCGCATGCGCGCGGCATTGCCGTAGACCGCCTCGTCAATCAGGTTGTAAACGTCGAATCGGGCACTGTCAGCGACGTGCGCACTCAGTTTGGCCGCGCTCCAACGCTGGTCCGGGTCGGCCAGCAGCAGCTTGTCCAATTCCATGACGGTGGCGAGCAGATTACCTTCGGTGCGCCAAAGCAGCAGGTCGACCGCTTCTGTGTCGAGGTTCAATCCGCGCTGTTTGGCCTGGCGGGCCACCCAGCTGTTCAACTCACTGCCTTGCAATGGCCACATGGCAACGACGCTGCCGCGCTTGGCCAGCGCCTTGACCCATGCTTCGGCTTCGGCCTTGCGACTCCATTCGGCCAGCGAAATGATCCACTGCAGATCAGGATCGGCACTTTCCAAGCATTCCAGCAGCACCTTGCCGCCCGCACTGCTCAGCTTGGCCTGAGCCAGACGCAGGTCCAGCACGCGCCGACTGGCAAACAGCCCGGGGCTGACACAAACTGCGCGCAACTCATCCCAGTCATAGCGCTTCTCGCTGGCGTCGACCCGTTCCACCTGGTCGTAGCCTGCGGCACGCGCGGCCCTGCGCAAAACGTCGGCACATTCCTGGACGCGGACTGCGTCCGCCGCCGCAATCAGGCATGGACGGCCCAGGAAGGATTCCGGATTGCGCAGCAGGGCATCGGATTGGTTTCTGGACTGCATAGTCAGTGTGCTTTGGCAGCGAGGGCGTCGCTGCTGAAGTGCGATAGGACAGGCACGAGCGATGGCGGTTCTGCGTTGTCAGCGCAGCATTGTAGAGCGTCACTCACGCCAGGGTTCATCGGCAGTTGCGATTGGTGCTCAACTGAAGCTGCTTCGGCGGCACGACCTTGGGGAAGGCCAGCGTAGGCGGGGAGGCCGCGCCGCTTTGATTCGGGTCAGGCCGCCGCAGTCAATGCTTCGGTAATCGAGCTTTCGATGGCGTGCATATCAGGAATCACGACTTGATCGTCGCGCACCATCAGGTTGACCAAGACGCCTGGACGTTCTGCAGTGAAATCCAGATTGGGAACCAGGATATCCGGACTGATCGTGGTCAAGCGCGGGAAACCCTGGGTGAGCATGCCGACGTATGGCATCTTCTGCGGATTGTCGAGGGCCTTGACCACTGCCACCTTTGCACCGCTGGTGCGCTCCTCCAGCGCCATGCCCGCCATCAGGGAAAAGGAGATCAGCGGAATGCGCCAACCGCGCCATCCCACCTTGCCCAGCAGCCACTCCGGTGCATTGGGTACTCGTTCGGGATCGGCGTAGGTGATCACCTCAGCGACAGAGGCATTGGGAAGCAATACGCGACCATTGGAAACCAGGATCATCAGGCCGCGGATGTCACGTACGCTACTCATGCTTGGGTGTCCTTTTAGGCCAGCAGCTTATTGGCCTGCTCGGCCAACTGTTCTGGCGAACCGACGAAGCTAACCACCTTGGCGGCAACCACGCCATCGACCATGGAGCTGATCACGCAACTGGCCGGATCCTGTGCCCATATCGGCACGCCAGCGGCAGCCAGCTGTTTGGAACCTTCCACGGCATCGGAAGCCATGCCGCTGAAAATGATGACCAGCAGTCGGTCAGAGCCCCAGCGCTGCAAGGAGTCGCCCAGAACCTGGTCAATGGACGGGCTGTAGGCGGTGGGTCCTGATTCGCTGGACAAATCCAGCTTGCCAGCATCGTCCACACACAGTCGGTGACCGACTGGTGCAATCACCACCTCACCCTCCTTCAGTTCCTGTCCGTGCTTGGCCAGATGCACTCCCAGCGGGGATACCCGATCGAGTTGCTGGGCCATCAGATCAAGAAATTCTGCACCCATGTGCTGCACCAGGATGAATGCTGCACCCAAGCCGGTGTTCAGCCGGGATAGGAAATTTCGAATCGAGTCTGGCCCACCGATCGAGGCACCCAGCACGACGACCCTTCGTGGACCGGCTCCCGCGGCAGCGTCGCTGGTGGTGATTGGTGCTGGATCGCTTACCGTGGTGGGCTCGCTGTCTTGAAGCGCTTCAGCGGCGGCGGCGGCTTCGGCTTCGCGCTGAGCGGATCTGCTGTCCAACGACTCCAGATCAATTCCGAAACGAACGTTGGGCATCTCCTCTTGTGCCGCAGCGACGGCCGATTCATCCGGCTGATCGTCCATCGGCACCAGTCCCAGATCATCCAGACTAAGTTGCAAATCGGCCAGGCTGCTGCTTGGCTCAGGTACGGTTTCAACGCGCTTGGTCGGGGTCTTCGATCGATCCGCGGGCTCTACCGCGGTTGGCGTTTCCTCGCCGTCGACGGGTTCGAGGGCCCAACTGTCCAGATCCGGCAGTTCGGCCAAATCTTCCAATCCATCTTCAGGCGCATCTACCCCCGCAGCGGAGGGTTCCGGCTCACTGCTTGACGGCTCCGCCGGCGGCGAGCTCGGCGCCGCGTCCTGCTCGGCAGGCTGGGCCGCCAACATGGCGTCCAAGTCAACCAAACCGTCCTCAGCCGGTGGCTCATCGGGAACCTCAAAGTCCAGATCCAGCGCACCAAAATCGCTATCGCCGTCGAGGAAGTCGGCCGACTCTGGCGCCGACGAGGGTTCGAGCTCAGACTCTGAAAATCCCTCCAATTCAGCAAGCACGCCGGCCTCTACATCTTCGTCGGTAGACTGCTCGAACGGCGCCTCTAGCTCATCCAGACTGGAATCGGCCTCAAGGTTCAGATCCTCCGCAACTGTCACATCGGCAACCGTTAGCTCATCGACTTCCAGATCGAGCGCCTCCAGCCCCTCGTCGGCGGCTGTCTCGGGGCCGGAATCCAACAGATCGGCAAGCATCTGCGCTTCGTCGCCGGCGCCAAGCGTATCGCCGTCGTCCGATTCGGACTGGGCCATGCTGATGGCGTCGGTGTCGGCTTCGAGCTCCACGTTCTGCCAATCCAGGTCGGCGTCTTCGGCGATGGGTTCAGCACTCGCTTCGTCGCTAAGCCAATCGGCATCCAGCAAATCGTTGTCGCTGTCGCCATCGCTATCTGCAGCCATGCCTGCGGCGAGCTCGGCGGCGTAGGCCTCACGATCACCGCCGACGCTTTCCGGGGGCGGACCTTCGTCATCGCCAAGGAGATCGAGTGCCTCCATCTCCTCTTCGCCTATGCTGTCGAATTCAAAGGCTCCGGAGGGGTCGGCGACCGTATCGGTGGTCACTGTGGACTCTGAATCCTCCTCCAGAGCTAGCTCCAGATCGCCCAAATCGGCATCGCTCAAGGACGCCTGATCAGCGACAGCCTCGGCAGGCTCCGTTGGCACGGCAAGGCGCTCAGCTGGTACTGCTTCGGTTTCCAGCTCCGCGAGCTCAGGCGCGGCGACTTCTGCGGCGGCTTCGCTGCTGGCCACTTCAAAGCTCTCCGACTCCGGCATCGCGACTTCGGTCTCCATCGGGACCGTTTGCTCGATCGCGTCGTTGCTCCGTTGCGGCGTCGGAATGGCCTCAGCGTCGTCAGGCACTGGCGGCAAATTGCCTCTGCCCTTGCGGATCTTGGAGGCCAGGTGGCGTGCCCAACGGGCTTGGTCCCAGCCGCTTAGATCGCTGGACACACCGGCATCATTGAACACTACCGGCACCGTGGCTTCATCGAGCCGGTCGGCCACTTCGTCAAACAGATCTTCCAGCTCTGGTTCCAGGTTGACGATGTAGACCTCTATGTCCTGGCCAGACAGATCGGCACTGCGCAACGCTTCGACGTTGTACTGCGCGTCTATGCTGATGCCAGCCTCGACCAGCGTATTGCGCAGGCGGTCGGCGAGCGCCTGTTGCTGATAGATCAGACCAGCGCGAATCGGGGCCTCAGCCTGCGCCATCGGTTACTCCTTGCCCCAGCGCCTCGTGCACGTTCTTGAGCAGATCGCCCTCCTGATAGGGCTTGCCCAGATAGCGCTCAACGCCGATTTCCAGGGCCCGCTGG
>JAUIFV010000141.1 GCA_030430155.1 Gammaproteobacteria bacterium | reverse complement strand
GTGGTGTCGGCGTGCTGCATGACCAGGCGGCGGATGGGTTCGGAGGTGACCAGGAATTCCATGATCGTGGATCGACCCATGTAGCCGGTCAAAGTTCGATCCGAAGGCTTGGGTCTGTACAGCTCGACCGGGTCCTGATCGGTGAAGCGATGCAGCTGATGTTCTTTGACCAGCTCCGGCAGGGCGATGTATTTCTCGTGCACTTCCGGATCCAGGCGACGCACCAGGCGCTGGGCAAGCACGCCGTTGACCGTTGAACAGAGCAGATAGTCGTCCACACCCATGTCCAGCATACGGGTGATCGCGCCGGCGGCGTTGTTGGTGTGCAGGGTGGAAAGCACCAGGTGACCGGTGAGCGCGGACTGGATGGCGATCTTGGCGGTTTCCAGGTCACGCATTTCGCCGATCATGATCACGTCCGGATCCTGACGCACGATCGAGCGCAGCGCGCCGGCGAAATCCAGCCCGATCTGCGGCTTGACCTGGATCTGGTTGACACCCTCGATCTGGTATTCCACCGGGTCTTCGACGGTAATGATCTTCACTGCCGGCGTGTTCAGCTTCTCCAGCGCCGTGTACAGCGTGGTGGTCTTACCCGAACCGGTGGGTCCGGTGACCAGCAGAATACCGTGCGGCTGCGACAACACCTTCAAAAAGCGCGGCAGGAAGGCGTCGGTAAAGCCCAGCGCGTTGAAATCCAGGGACACGTTTTCGCGGTCCAAGATACGCATGACCACCGACTCGCCGTAGGCGGTGGGCACGGTGGAGACGCGCAGATCCAGCTCCTTGCCCTGCACCCGCAGCAGAATGCGGCCGTCCTGCGGCAGTCGGCGCTCGGCGATGTTCAGCTTGGCCATGATCTTGACGCGGGAGATCACCGCGGCGGCCGAGCTGGACGGCGGCGATTCCACCTCCTGCAGCACGCCGTCGATGCGGTAGCGCACCTTGAGCCGGTTTTCGAAGGGCTCGACGTGGATATCGGAGGCCCGCGCCTCCACGGCGCGTTGCATCAGCAGGTTGACCAGCCGGATCACCGGCGCCTCGGAGGCCAGATCGCGCAGATGCTCGACGTCGTCCTCGCCGCTGCCGTCCTCGCTCAGGTTCTCGACGATGGTGCCCATCGCCGATCGGCCCTGGCCGTAGTAGCGCTCGATCAGATCGTCGATCTCGCTGCGCACGCCGACGTGTACCCGCACCGGCTTTTCGGTGGCCATATGCACCGCATGCACCGGGTAGACATCATTGGGATCGGAAACCAGCAGGTCGACGTGCTCGTCGTCCTCACCGACCGGAACCACGTGGAAATGTTTCAGAAAGCGCAGGCTGAGCTGCACCCCAGCCGGCGGCACCTCAGGGCAATCCTTGGCCGACAGCAACGGCAGATTGAGCACCTCGGCGCTGGCCTCGGCCACATCGCGTTCGCTGGCCAGACCCAAACGGGTCAGCAGCGAGATCAGCGAATCGTCCGGGTTCTCCTCGTGCACGCGGCGCGCGCGCATCAAATCGGCGTCCTTCAGCCGGCCACGCTCGATCAGCACCGCAACCACGCGCGATTCGTCCGCAGTCGTGGGTCGCACGTTCTGCTTCGCCTTCTCCGTCGCCGTCGTTTCGCTCAAGACTTGTGCTCCTCACCCGCCTGATCACGCGCCTGGTCCTCGGCCATCGCTTTGACCTCGGCCTCCTCGGTGGCCTTGGCACTGCTTTGCTTGGCGGCCTGTTCCTGATCCTCGCCGGTGACCACTTCGGCCAGTCGATCATCGTCGACGGTGACCAAACGTTCGATGAAAGCGCGGTTCAGCGCCACCCAGATGACGATCGGCATCACTGCAGGGAAAATCAAGTATCCGGCCTGATAACAAAAGGCAATCAGGTTTGCGGACAGACCGGCGGCCTCAACGGCCTGCGTACCCAAGGGCCCGACATTGAAGCGCAGCGTCTTGAGTGCGTCGAACACCACACCAAAGGCCTGCATGGGCCACAGGCAAGCCAGCGAAACGGCAAACTGGAATGCCCGCTGACGCATGCGCAGCGGCGTGGCCATGACCAGCCCGATCAGCACCGGAAAACTGTAGCCGTAGATCATCGGGTTGACGCTGAACATCAATGGCGCGACTTCGGAAGGGTCCACGCCGGGCGGCAGGAACGCCTTGTCCACCGGCAGAGTGGTAAGAAAATTGATTTCATAGCCCGCCTGCTCGCTGCCGGTAAACACCTCCGGCATCCAGCCCACGAGCACCTTCTCAGCGATCCAACGCACCGGCGCCACCAGCAGCGCGGAGAGATAAAACCAGATGAAGAAAGCCAGCGGCAGCCATAGCGCGGCGCCGAACAGCAGGGTACGTAATGGTCCTAGAAACATGTCTCTCAGCTACTTACGAATCGATAGGCGTTGTGAAAGATCCGCATCCAGGGCGAGGCCTCCTCGCGCCACTGCGGTGATACCCAAGACATCTGCCGGCGCAGGAAGATCCGCTCCGGGTGCGGCATCATGATCGTGACCCGTCCATCGGCGGCGCTAAAGCCGGTCAAACCGGCGGGCGAGCCGTTGGGATTGGCAGGATAGCGCGTCGTGCCGTCGATGAAGCGCAGGCAGGCGCCGCTATCGGGGGCTGCCCCGCCGGCGTGTAGCGGAAACTGCGCCTGACCCTCACCGTGGGCAACCACGATGGGAATCCTCGCCCCGGCCATTCCGGCCAGCAGCACCGAGTCGCTGGGCAGCACTTCCACGCCAACCAGGCGGGCCTCGTACTGCTCGCTGCGATTGCGCACAAAGCGTGGCCAGTGTTCGGCGCCGGGAATCAGCGGGGCCAGGGTGGAAAGCATCTGGCAACCGTTGCAGACGCCCAACGCGAAACGCGAGGAATCGGCGAAGAAAACCCGGAACTGCTCGGCCAGTTCGGGATGGAACAGGATGGACTTGGCCCAGCCCTGCCCGGCGCCGAGCACATCGCCGTAGGAGAAGCCACCGCAGGCGGCCAGCCCGGCGAAGCTGGAGAGCTGGCGCCGTCCGGCGAGCAGATCGCTCATGTGCACATCGACCGCGTCAAAACCGGCACGAGTGAAGGCAGCGGCCATCTCGACGTGTCCGTTGACCCCCTGCTCGCGCAGGATTGCCACCTGCGGGCGCTGCTTCAGATGAACCGCTGGCGCCGGCTCGGGGTCGAAATCGACCTGCCAGGGCAGCGCGGGCGAATCGGGATCGATCAGGTTCTCACGCTCGGCATCGGCGCAGGCCGGGTCATCGCGCAGGCGCTGCATCGCCCAGCTGGTTTCGCCCCAGATCGCCAGCAGATCGCTCAAGGCGTAGTCCAGACGCAGCTCGCTGCCGGCCACGCAGACCCGCTGATTCACCTGCGGCGCGGCGACCGCGCGGGTGTGCTCTGCCAGCTGATGGGCCTGAACCAGATCCAGCCAGGCCTGCTCATGCTCGCTGGCGACCTGCACCACCAGTCCGAGTTCCTCATTGCACAGCCAAGCCAGCGCAGCATCGGCGCTGGCATCATTTGGCGCGTAGATGTCCAGACCGCAACGCGCGGCGAATGCCATTTCCAGCAGGCAGGCCCACAGGCCGCCGTCGCTGCGATCGTGCGCGGCCAGTATCAAGCCATCACGACGGGCCTGGGCCAGCAGCTGCACCATTCGACGCAGCGCCTGCGGGTCATCGCAATCGGGCACCGCGCCGCCGGCGCCGTTCCACACTTGAGCGAGGATGCTGCCGCCAAGGCGGTTGCGGCCGCCACCCAGATCGATCAGCCACAGGGTGCTGTCGGCTTCGGGCTGCTGCAGCTGCGGGGTCAAGGTGCGATCCACCGACTCCACCGCGGCGAACGCGGTCACCACCAGCGACAGCGGCGCGCGGGTGTGGCCGGCGCCGTTGGGAGTCTGATAGCGGGCGTGCATGGACAGCGAATCCTTGCCCACCGGGATGCCGATGCCCAGCGCCGGGCACAGCTCGCGACCAACGCTCTGCACCGCCCGCCACAGATCGGCATCGGCCTCGGCGCTGCCCAGGCCGGCCATCCAGTTGGCGCTGAGGCGGATCTGCGCGGTATCGGCAATATCGGCCGATAGCAGATTGGTGATGGATTCAGCCACCGCCATCCGCGCCGCCGCCGGCGCGTCGTAAACCGCCAGCGGAGTACGCTCGCCGATGGCAAAGGCCTCGCCGGCGGCGCCGTCGAACCCGCCCAGAGTCACGGCGCAGTCGGCCACCGGGGTCTGCCAGGGACCGACCATCTGATCGCGATGACACAGCCCGCCGACGGTGCGATCACCGATGGTGATCAGAAACTGTTTGCTGGCCACGCTGGGGTGGGCCAGCACCCGGCGCAGGCACTCGCCCGGATCAAGCTGGCGCAGCGGCAGCGACACGCCCAGCCGCGACTGCGCTCGCGGCGCGCTGCGCTCGGTCTTTGGCGCCTTGCCCAAGACCATGGCCAGATCCAGATCGATGATGGTCTGCTCGCGCTGGTTGTCGACCACCGTCAGATGCGGGGTGTCGGTGACCGTCGCCACCACCGCAAAGGGGCAACGCTCGCGGGCGCAAATGGCCTCGAACTGCGCCAGCTGATCCTTGCCCACGCCCAGCACGTAGCGCTCCTGGGCTTCGTTGCACCACAGTTCCAGCGGACTCATGCCCGGATCATCGCTGGGCAGATCGGCGCTATCGATGCAGGCGCCTACGCCGGACTCATACAGCAGCTCCGGAATCGCGTTGGACAGGCCGCCGGCGCCCACATCGTGTGCGCTGACAATGGGGCTGGCCTCACCCAGCGCGCTGCAGCGATCCAGCACCTCCTGACAGCGCCGCTGCATTTCCGGGTTGTCGCGCTGCACCGAGGCGAAATCCAGCTCCGCAGCCGAACTGCCCGAGCCCATCGATGAAGCGGCGCCACCGCCCAAGCCGATAGGCATACCGGGCCCGCCCAGCACTACCAGCGCATCGCCGGGACGCAGATGATTCTTCTCCACCAGCGCCGGGCGCACCGTGCCCAAACCGCCGGCCAGCATGATCGGCTTGTCGTAGGCATAGCCGCCCAGTCGCTGCTCGTCGATCTGCTCAAAACTGCGGAAATAGCCGGTCAATGCCGGCCGGCCGAATTCGTTGTTGAAGGCGGCCGCACCGATCGGCCCCTCCAGCATGATGCGCAGTGCGCTGGCGTTGCGCGGCGGCAGGAATCGATCCACCTCCCACGGCCGCGGCAGCATCGGAATACGCAGATCAGAGACTGAAAAGCCAGTCAAACCGGCCTTCGGCTTGCCGCCGCGCCCGGTTGCGCCCTCGTCGCGTATCTCCCCGCCGGAACCGGTGGCCGCGCCCTCGTAGGGGGCGATGCCGGTGGGATGGTTGTGGGTTTCCACCTTGGCCAAAAAGGGCCGCGGCTCGATCACCGCGCGGTAGACGCCGTCGGCGTCCACCAACAGGCGTTCGCCGCTGCTGCCGGTAAACACCGCCGCATTGTCCTTGTAGGCAATCAGGGTGTGTTCGGGGCTGACCGCATGGGTGTGGCGGATGTGGCCGAACAGGCTGCTGTCCTGGGCCACGCCGTCGATGGTCCAGCTGGCGTTGAAAATCTTGTGCCGGCAGTGCTCGGAATTGGCCTGGGCGAACATCATCAACTCGGCGTCGGTGGGATCGCGACCCAAAGCGCCGTACTGCTGCTGCAGATAATCGATCTCGTCCTCGGAAAGCGCCAATCCCAGCGCCTGGTTGGCCTCTTTGAGCGCTTCATTGGTGCGCCCGACGTGGCGCAGCGGCCCGGGCTGCGACTGACTGAACACGGCATCGAGTTCGGCCAGATCAAACACCGCCACTTCGACCAGCCGGTCGTGCAGCACTGCCAGCACGGTGTTGAGTTCCTCGCCACCGGGCAGTTCGCCAAGCAGATCCAGCACCAGCACCCGCTCGACCCGATGCACCGGCAACTCGCATAGCTGGAGGATGTCGGTGGCCTTGGTCGACCACGGCGAAATGGTGCCGAAGCGCGGCGCCACATAAAGCGGCGTGCTGTAGTCGCTGGGCGGTGCAGCTTCGGTGGCCATCAGCAGCTGCGGCAGGCGCAGCTGCTGCTCTGGACTTAGCGGATCGCTGCTGAGCAGATAGAGGTCGCGACCGGCGGCGACGCGCAGCTGCCAGCGCTGCAGCTGGCGGTTGAGCGCCTCCAGCCGAAAGGGCGACAGCCGCGAAGGGCCCGGCAGCGAAGTGATGGACATGGCGCGTGTTCCCTCGAATGTGGTCCGGACCGCGATGGCGCGATCCGGTTCACCCTGCAAAGGGCGCAGATTCTTTCACAGCTGCACGCCGACCACACCCATGCTCGACCGCTTTCTACACGGATCGACTTACTTGCCGGCCTCCATCTGCTGCAGGCGCTGCAGCAGCTGATCGGGCGGCATGTAGCCGGGAGCCAGCGTGCCGTCTTCGAAGATCAGGCTCGGGGTACCGGTGACGCCGGCCTTCTGACCCAGCGCGAACTGCGCTTCGATGGGATTGCTGCAGTTGCGGTTGCCTGGATCGCCACCATCCTTGGCCAGGGTCATCGCGCCCTGCTGATCCTTGTCGCACCACACCGCCACCGCCTTGCGGAAGGCGTCCGAGCCTACTCCGGCACGCGGAAACATCAGGTACTGAATCTCGATGCCGCGGTCGTTGTACTCGGCCATCTGCTTGTGCAGCTGACGGCAGAAGCCGCAGTCGATGTCGGTGAACACGCTGACCGTGTACTTCTTGTTCTTGGCCGGAAAGACGATGCGCTCCGAAACCGGCGCTGCAGCCATCGCCGCGCGGCGTATGCCGGCCTTCCTACCCTCGGTCAGATCAACCTTGTTCTCGATGTCGAACAGCATGCCCTGCATCAAATACTTGCCGTCGTTGCTGACGTAGATGACGTTGCCGTTGATCACCACTTCCTGAAAGCCTGGCAGTGGCGCGGCTTCCACCGAATCAATCGGCGTGCCGGGTACCAGGGTGCGAATCGCCTCGCTGGCGCGTTCGGCTTCATCGGCAACAGCGATACCAGCGCCGAGGGCGCAGGCCAGCGCCACAGCGCCAGTGATGTACTTGATCATTCAACCACTCCAATCAGTGCCCGCGGCGGGGCGGAATTCGCGCACGCCACGCCGCACGATGCGGGCGGTGCTCAACGTACCTATGCCATGCCTCGACCGCACGCCAGCGCGAAAGTTCCGCTAGCCAACCCGGAAATTCATGAGTCTTCTACCGCAGCTGCCGGGCTAGCGAGCTGATCGCCTGCCGATCGATCAGTTTGCGGCTTCCATTTGCTGCAACCGCTGCAGCAATTGCTCCGGAGGCAGATAGCCCGGCGCCAGCTGGCCATTCTCGAATACCAGGCTGGGCGTCGAGTTCACGCCCGCCTTGCGGCCAAGGTTGTACTGCGCCTCGATGGGGTTGGTGCAGCTGCGATTGCCCGGATCCACGCCGGCCTTGGCTTGGGTCATCGCGCCCTGCTGGTCCTTATCGCACCACACCGCCACCGCCTTGCGGAAGGAATCCGAGCCCACTCCAGCGCGCGGGTACCACAGATACTGCACCTCGATGCCCAACGCGTTGTATTGCGGCACTTCCTCGTGCAGCTTGCGGCAGTAGCCGCAGTCGATATCGGTAAACACCGTCACGGTATATTTCTTGTCCTTGGCCGGAAAGATGATCCGGTCGGCCTCGGGCGCGTCCTTCATGATGTTCAGCCGCAGTCCGGCCTTGCGCGACTCGGTCAGATCAGTGCGTGATTCGATGTCCAGCAGCATGCCTTGAATCAGATACTTGCCGTCGTCACTGACATAGAACACGTTGCCGTTGACTATCAGTTCCTGAAAGCCGTCGAAGGGCGCCGGCTGCACCGATTCAATCGGCGCTTCCGGCACCAGCGTACGCATCGCCTGGGTGGCACGGCTGCCGTCTTCGGCGACGGCAGTGGCGGCAAGACTCAGCGCGAGTACGCTGGCGGCAAGGCTTTTGATCATGCTGGAGTGCTCCTGAATCAGTCTGCGCCAGACCTTTGCAGGCCGGCATGGGTGGCAATGACCATTGCCGCCGGAGAAAGTTCCGCGGCCATGCGACACTTTGACGATCCGTCGTGTAGCCTCAGACTGCACAGTACTGGTGATCAAACCCATCGCGCATGGTCGAGTCAGCCCATACACGCACTGATGACGGCAACCCGTCCGCGCGCATGCGCGTCCGCGAGCAGCTGCGCTCGGACTTGGACCGTGAATTCGACACTGCGCTGGACCGACTCGCCGAACCGGCTACGCTGAGCGCTGACGACATACACGAGGCGCGAAAGTCTCTGCGTCGACTGCGAGCCTGGCTGCGCTGGAGCAAGCAACGCAAACGACCGCAGGTCGCGACCCTCGACGCCGAGCTCAAGGCGATCCGTGACCAACTGTCGTTGGTACGCGACGCCGGGTCGATGATGGAGAGCATCGCCCGGCTGCAGCAACGCAAGATGGCGCGCGGAGTGCGCGAAGAATTTGACGCGTGGAAAGGCCCGCTAGCCAATGCGGCAGATGAAACCCTACGCCGTTTCGCGGGCGGTCGAGGGCGTACTGCGCTGACGCGGCGCATCAAGAGCGCACACGCAGCGCTCGATGCTGTGCCGGCCATCGGCAAGGCGCAGATCAAAATCGGATTGGCAGCCAGCCGCAAGCGCGCCCTGCACGCAGCGAAGGCACTACCCACGCAAATCGATGCCGAAGCGCGCCACAACGTGCGCCGACGGATGCGACTGCTCAACCTGCAGTTGCAACAGGCGCAGGAGCTGGGTCGATTAGGTCGGCTGCAGGAACTGTTGTTGCCCTGCGACAAGCTGACCAAGTCGCTCGGTCTGGAGAGCGATCTGATGGTGCTGCTCAAACGTGCCGCCTCACCAGGTCAGCGCTGCTCCACGGCGCTGGCCGAGTGGCTGCAAGGTCGACGGCAAAAACTCATCCGCCGCAGCAACCGGCTGGCCAAGGAGTTCGTCGCCGCCTCGTAGCTCTCTGGGCGGCAGAGGCGCTCATCTGGCTAACTGAGTCCGATCTGCGATCGAACGCTCTGCGCCGTGGCTAGCCCGGAACCCTTACGAAGAACCGGACTAGGAAACCCGTTCCAGACTCCAAGCCACGGCCGGCGCGGCGGCCCGGGGCAGGTAGTGGTCGATCAGCAGAAAGCCGAACAGCGCCATCAGGTAGATCACCGAATAGTTGAACACCCGCATCGCGAAGGCTTCGTCCGGCGGCTGCAGCAGTTTCCAGGCGTAGTACAGAAAGCCCAGGCCCAGGATCACCGCGCCGCCGAGGTAGAACAGCCCGCTCATCCCGGACAGCCAGGGCAGCAGGGTGATCAGAAAAAGCAGGATGGTGTAGTAGAGAATCTGCCAGCGGGTGTACTCGGTGCCGTGGGTCACCGGCAGCATCGGCACGTTGACCGCCGCATAGTCATCGCGCCGGTAGATAGCCAGCGCCCAGAAGTGCGGTGGCGTCCACAGGAAGATGATCAAAAACAGGATGAAGGCGTGGGCATGCAGCTCACCGGTGACTGCGGTCCAGCCGAGCAGCGGTGGCGCCGCGCCTGCCGCCCCGCCGATAACGATGTTCTGCGGGGTGGCGCGCTTCAGATAGGCGGTATAGATGATCGCGTAGCCGATCAATGAGGCCAGGGTCAGCCATGCGGTCAGAGCGTTCACCCAAACCAGCAGCACCAGCATGGAGGCCACGCCAAGGACGGCGGCGAAGATCACCGCCTCGCCGCCGGCCAATCGCCCGCGCGGCAGCGGTCGGTGCCGGGTCCGCGCCATCTGCCTGTCGATACGCGCGTCGAGCACATGATTGATCGCCGCCGCCGACGCCGCAGCCAGCCAGATGCCGACAGAACCGGCGATCAAATTGACCAATGGCGGCCAGCCGGGCACCGCCAGGAACATCCCCACCACCGCAGTGAAGACGATCAGCGCCACAACCTTGGGTTTGGTCAGCGCCCAGAAGTCGGCGGCGGTGAGCTGGTTCAGGGCGGTCATCGAAGGACTCTGAGGATGGCGGATCGAGCGCGCATTATCGTCCACCCTTGCTCCATTTCAGCAAATGCCGAACGTCCTTGCGCAGCCCACTACCGTCAAAGTCCTCGCCATACCAGGTCGCCGCATAGCCTTCCGGATCGACCAGGACGATCCGCGCCTGGGCCGGAATGACGGCCGGCGTGCTGGCCGCGCCAGCCTGCCAGTGGCTATCCAGTTCGGGCAGCTCGGCGGCGGCCTCGCCCATGTACAGCAGGCGCAGCCGTTCGCGCTCGGTGCCCTGTGCCTGCCAAACCCGCAGGCTCAGATCCAACTGTTCCAGGCACGCCTGCTGGCACTGTTGGCGGCCCAGAAAGAGCAGCGTCCAACGCCCCGATTGCGTGGCCTCGGCCGGATCACTGGGCAGCCATGAAGCGAGGTCCGGCGACGGTGAGAACACCTGGCCGTAGTTCTTGGTTTCCTCCGGCGCGTAGCGCAGCCAGGGGGTTTGCAAGACGGTGGCGATCAGCACCGGCACCGCGAATACGCAGGCCAGGAGTATCAGCTGGATCTTCTTGTTCATGCCTTCCTTTGCTTGAGTCGGTGCTGCCGTATCAGCAGCACCAGATAAACGATGATGGTTGCCGCCGCCAGACCCCACCACTGCACGGCGTAGCCGCGATGGCGCTCTGGCGGCAGGTACTTCGGCTGCCAGTCGCGCACATAGCCGGCCGGCGACTCGGCGTCCAGATACAGCACCCAGGGCAGCAGCGCCCGGCCGTCGCGCTCGGCCAGCCAGTCCAGATCCAGCCTCGTCACCAGCAGCGGATCGCTCTCGGGCTCAGCGCTGGGTGCCGCGCCCAGGCTCAGTCCGGCGGCGGGCGGGCGATCAAGGAAACCCTGGAACGCCAACAACTCATCCGGCACCTGCGGCGCCGGCAGCGCTCTGATCCCGTCTTCCAGCGGGCGCCAGCCGCGGATCACCAGCAGATCGGCCACCTCAGCGTCGCCGTCGTCAGCCACGCTGAGCCGGTTGGCTACTAGCACGCCGACCCGAGCATCGCGAATCTGGTTGTCCAGGTAAATGCTCGGCGCGCGCAATTGCCCACGCAGCCGCACCCGGCTGTAGCGCACTTCCTCCTGTCGCCGCAACGCCTGCGCCAAGGGCACCGGGGGCAGCGACTGGGCCAGACTCAGCCGCGCCTGTAGCGCATCCTTGTCGGCGCCGCGCTGCCACTGCCAATGGCCGAGTGACGCAAACCCGGCGCACAGCGCCAGCGCCAGCAGGAACCATGTGATTTTCGCCGCGGTCACTCCCTAGGGACTCCCTGAATAATGCACGCGAGCCGCGTTGCGAGTCCAAATCGTCTGCTGGTAAGCGCAGTCCTTAGAGGCATAGTCATTCTATGCCCGAGGGCTGCAACGCCGCAGCAGACGCTGGGCCTCCAGAACCTACGGGACGACGCCTGAGAAGCCCGCCAGCTGCGTTGGACGTCTTGCTCAGAGCGCAGGCTATGACCTGCGACGCCCGCCTTACTGGCGAACTTCTCAGGCGCGTCGCGGCCACGTGCAATACTCAGGGAGTCCCTACACCACACGCATTAGTCAGCAGCCGCGTAGAATGCGCGTCCTGCAATCACCGCCGCGTCAATCCACATGGTCAAACTCGCAATCATCGCGTTTCTCGCCTTCATCGTCTACAACCTTGGGGTCGGCTGCTGGTACATGCTCACCGACAAGGGCAGCAGCACCCGTGCGGTGAAGGCGCTGACCTGGCGTATCGGTTTGTCGATTCTGCTGGTCGCCCTGCTCGGTCTGGGCATCGTCACTGGAGTGGTCACGCCGCATGGGGTAACCCCCTGATGAGTGCTTTGCTGCATCCTGATCTGCTCGCCGCCGCGCCGGCGCTGCGCGAGGACTTCGATCAAGCCCAGCCCTTCAGGCACCTGGTGATGGAGCCCTTCTTCGAAGCGGCGATTGCCGAGCAGCTCAGCGCGCAGTTCCCTGCCTTCGACAAAGGCAACGCCCGCGACGAGAACGGCAAGCTGGGCGGGAAGAGCACTTTCGAGCAAATGAGCAAGCTCGGCAGCGCCTATGCCAGCGTCGATCAGTGCATCCAGTCGCCGCAGTTTCTGCAATGGCTGTCGGCCATTACCGGGATCCCCGAGTTGCTCTACGACCCCGATTATTTCGGCGGCGGCACCCACGAAAACCGGCCCGGACAGGAGCTGGATCCGCACGTCGATTTCAATCGACATCCCGGGCGAGGCTGGCATCGCCGCCTCAATCTGATCATTTATCTGAACCGCTCCTGGCAAAGCGAATGGGGCGGGCAGCTGCAGCTGCATCGGGACCCGCGCAGTGAGCACGATCAGGTCCACAGCATCGAACCGCGCTACAACCGCGCCGTGCTGTTTGAAACCCATGACCACAGCTGGCACGGCTTCCCGCCCATCGTCGCCGATGCTGACGCGGACGTCTCGCGCAAGTCCATTGCGTTGTACTTCTACACCGAGGCCCGCGGCCACAGCGATCGCGGCCTGGATCACTCCACCATCTACGTCGAACGGCCGCTGTCCTCGCGCTTTGCGCCGGGAAGGACGTTGGATGAGGCCGACGTGGCCGAACTGCAGCGGCTGCTGGCGAAAGAGACTCCCCATCTGCCCGTGATCATGCTGACCGCTCACGGCGACCTGCCCATGGCCGTCGACTCGATGCGAGCCGGTGCCTGGCACTTTGTCGAGAAGCCCTACGACCGCAAGCGTCTCCTGGGCATCATCACCGAGGCACTCGCCGCCGACCACGAGTTCCGCCTGCAGAATGCGGAGCGACTGGAAATTGAACAGAACCTCGCGTCGCTGACGGACCGTGAGCGTGAGGTTCTGCAGCTGCTGGTCGACGGCAAGAGCACCAAGATGGCCGCGCTGGCACTCGGAACAAGTCCGAACACGATTGCACACCAGCGGGCCAGCATCCTTGAGAAGATGCAGGCAGAATCCGTCGTCGACCTGTCCCGCATGGTTCACCTCGCCCAGCCGGAAGCCGACAGCTGAAATCCGGCTCGCAGAGGCGTGCAGTTGTAGGGTGCCTGCAGCAAGCGTTTTCAGGGCAGTGCGTTACGTCGGCAAACACG
>JAUIFV010000140.1 GCA_030430155.1 Gammaproteobacteria bacterium | reverse complement strand
CCCGCCATTGCCACCCCCCATCCCGATGTCCAAGACCAAAGCGCTGTTGTTCCCAATTCTACTGTTCGGTCTGCAGGCCGCGAATGCGAGCGGCGAGTACACGCTGGATCTGGGCGGAGACCGTTTTGATCCGGCGCAGTCTGAGCCGGCGGCCGCGGATCCATGGCTAACAATAGGCGAAGGCCCTGGGCTGCAGCTGGTCCAGTTCGTCGGTCCCATTCGTCGTGGTTGGGTTGCCGAGCTGCGCGCAGCCGGTCTGGTTCCGCTGCAATACATCCATCCTTACAGCTACGTGGTCTATGGGGACAGCGCGGCGCTGACTCAGGCCGGTGAAGCCGACCAGGTGCGCTGGGTGGGCGACTTTGTTCCCGCATTCAAGGTCCTGCCGGAGCAGCGCGAGCTGGACAGCACAGCGCTGCCAGTGATGATGCTGGTGGTTCGGCAGGCCGAGCGTGCGGCGCTGGGTCAGGCCTTGAGCGATGCCAATGCGGTGATCAGCCGGCAGACCGCGCTGGATGCGCACCTGGACGTGATGCAGATCTCCGTGCCCGGCGATGCGCTGCTAAGCCTGGCGCAGCTGCCCTCGGTTTATGCCATCCAGGTCATCGATCAGGACGCCGGGCCGCGCAGCGAACTCAGCAATCAGGCCGTGGTTGGCGCCTATGGACCGCCGCCCAGCAATACCATCGTACCCGGCTACCAGGGCTGGCTGGACGACACTGGCTACGACGGCGCTGGCGTCACCGTGGGCATCGTCGACGGCGGTGTACGCACCACCCACATCGATCTGGTCGACCGTATGTTGCCCTGTACCTCGGCCGGCCTGGGAACCACCTCGTGCAGCAGCAGCAATGATTCGCACGGTACCCACGTTGCCGGCGCGGTGGCCGGTACGGGGGCGACTGGCGCGCTGCTGAACGGTTTCTTGCGCGGGATGGGTGTAGCGCCCGGCGCAAACCTGGTCCAGCAGCGCTATCCGTCCTTCCTGGGTGGCGGGCCCGGTGGAATGATCGCCGACGGCATGCTGACCATCTATCGCGAGTCGGCGCTGTCCGGCGCGCAGCTGACCAACAACTCCTGGGGCCCCACCGGTACGCCGCAGGGCTACGACATACCCACCCAGCAGGTGGACATGATCGTCCGCGATGCCGATCCGGACGCTGATGGGGCGCAGCCGGTGCTGCCGGTGTGGTCGATCATGAACGGAAACGGCGATCGCAACTCCGGCCCTTGTCAGCCCAGTTCGCTGGGCTCGCCGGACGAGGCCAAGAATCTGTTCGCGGTCGGCTCCACCAAGCTGCTCTCTGGTGGCAGTCAGCAGTCGGCGATCTTCGATGTCTCCGCGAACTCCGCGCACGGCAACGCCTGCGACGGTCGCCGCGTGCCGCACATCGTCGCGCCCGGCTGCAGCACCGACAGCACCACCAGTACCAGCAACAGCGCCCACTCCACCAACTTCTGCGGCACCTCGATGGCGTCGCCGATCGTCTCCGGCTCGGTGGCGCTGTTCATCGAGAAGTACCGCGATCTGTACGCGGCGACGCCATCTCCGGCCCTGATCAAAGCGGCATTCACTGCCGTGGCGCTGGACCTGGAAGGTTTCCGCAATGCAGACAACGGCATCATGGGTCATCGCCCGGATCGCTTTCAGGGCTATGGCCGGCTCGATATGGACGCAGTGATGAATCCCCCGCAGGCGGTGCAGTATGTTGAGCAATCGACCGTGTTTGACGATAGCGGCCAGTCCTGGTCGATTAGTTTCACCGCCGACGATCCCGCCGAGCCCATCGCCATCATGTTGGCCTGGACCGACGCTCGCGGCCATGGCCTGGGGGGCACCACGCCGGCCTGGGTGAATGATCTGGATCTGCAGGTGCAAGCGGACGGCAACGACTATCTGGGCAACGTATTCGCTGCCGATGGCTGGTCCGACAGCGGTGGCGATGCCGACGAGCGCAACAACCTCGAAGCGGTGCATCTGCGTGCCGATCAGCACGCCGGTATGGTTACCATCGTGGTCAATGCGTCCAACATCGCCGCCGATGCGCTGGATCCATTCAATCCCGGCGATCCGCGTCAGGATTTCGCCTTGGTTTGCTACAACTGCAGCGAAGCGGGTGGCGCCGCGGACCTGGGCCTGACGTTGGCCGATCCTGTTGCGCCGGTAGCCGAAGGCGAGACCTTCGTATTGGAGGTCGAGGTCAGCAATGCCGGGCCGGATGCGGTGCAGGATTCCCGACTGTCAGTTGCGCTGCCCGCCGAGCTCAGCTTTGTCGCCGGTCGTTTGACCAGCGGTTCCGGCGATTGGGACTGTAGCGAGGACGCCGGGCTGGTTGAATGCGTGATGAGCGGCGGCAGTATCGCCGACGGCGGCAGCGCCACGTTGGAGATCGAGACCAGCGTCGCAGCGTTGATTTCTTCGGGCAGTGTCAGCATCAATGCCGACGTCAGCGCACCAGCGTTCGCCGATCCGGATGCGGCCAACAACAGCGGCAGCATCACGCTGGAGCTGGTTGGCTCGCTGATACACGCCGACGGGTTCGAACTGCTGGACTGAACTATTTGCCGCCGAAATCAAACTCGGCGCGCTCGCTGGGCGGGCCGATGAAGCTGCCGGTGCCGTAGTCCACACCCAGCGCGTACAGGCTAGCCATGGCGGCGGCATCCGGGACGAAATGGGCGATGATTTCGGCGCCGCGCTCGCGCGCCTGATGCAGCTGATTGAGGCTGTCCGGCTGGGCCAGTGCTGCCGGCGCATCCAGCGCGATCCAATCCGGCTGCAGCTTGTCGATCAGCGCCAGACCGGATTTCTGCAGTGACACCCGTTCCAGCCCGAAACCGATCTTGGCGGCATTCAATTCGGAACGTATGTCGGCCAACAGCTTGGAGTGCTGGCTGGCGTCGGCCTCGTCGAAGCTGCAAATCAGCCCGGCGTCGGCGAGTCCTTTCTCGGCCAGCGATTTGAGCATGGCTTTGCGTGATTTTGCCACTGCGAAGGAGCTTGCCGACAGATTCAGGATCAGGCGCAGGTTGGGGAAGCGATCGCGTAGCTCGGCGGCCTGTGCGACCGCGGTGTGAAGCAAAAATGCGTCCAGCGCGAGCGTGCGCTCGCACTGATTGGCCAGATCCAGCCACTGCCGCCGTGCAAAGGAGCGACCCTGGTCGCCGACCACCCGCAGATGCAGCTGAAACTGCGGTCGGCGCAGTCCACGCACCGGCACGACAGGCTGGAACTCCAGGCTCAGGTGATCGGCGGATGGTTCCCTGACCAGAGCCTTTTGGAGGACGAAGGTGGTCTCCGGATCCAGATGGGAACGCAGATCGGCCAACGCGCGCTGCAGTCGGTTGCCGCCGCTGTGACGGGCCAGCGTCAGCGTGCGTTCGGCCAGGTCCAGAGTGTCTTGGAGAGTGTTTTCGCGGGCCCTGAACGGGACTATGGCGCAGCTGACCGCGGTGCCGGAGAGCGCCTGACTCATGGCCTGACGCAGGCTCTCGGCGCGCTGTTCGACCTCCTCGCCATTCTCCTCACCCAGCAGTGCCAGCATCGCACCCGGGCGCCACAGCGCCAGCCTTTCGCCGCTGGCCAGTGCCGCCGCCACCCGGTTGCCGACGATACCTTCGATGTCCCGTTCCAGCAGCGGGTGGGCTCCGGCCTGGGCAAAACGGTCGCCATCGGCGGCGATCAGCAGCAGCACCCGGTCGCCGGCCTTGCGGTCCAGCCGGCGCACGGCGGCAAACATTTCGGCGGCCGAGACGAAACGATTACGCGCCGCGCGGGCGTGCTGTTCCACCTGGCGGCGCAGACTGCGCGCGCGCCTGGCACGGGTCACTACGGCGGTAATCAGATGACGCGGCCTGACCGGCTTGACCAGATAATCGTCGCCTCCGGCGCGCAACGCGTCGAAACGGGTGCCTTCCTCCTGGTCGCCGGTAAGGAAGACGATCGGCAGCAGGGCCAACCGCGGTTCTTCGCGGATTAGCGAAGTCAGCTGCATGCCGTCCAGCCCCGGCATGTGCAGATCCATCAGGATCAGATCAGGTTCGAATTCGTCTATGGCCCGAGCGGCGTCTCTGGAATCGTCCAGCCAGCGCACCTTCATGCCTTGTTTGCGCAGGATGGTCTCGCAATAAAGCGCCGCGCCGCGATCATCCTCGACGATCAGAACTTTCAGATGGGCCTGTGGATTGTGCGCCTCGATCAGCTCCTGCAGGCGAGCGACGAAGTAGCTCAGGTCTTCGCCTTCCAGACAGGCGTCAGCGCCACTGTCCAAAGCCAGCAGGCGCCGCTTGATGTCGCGGGAACGATTGAGAAAAACCACCGTCGGTCCAAGGCCAGCGCTGCCTCGGTTTTGCTCCAGCTTGTCCGACACCGCGCCCAGCGCGCCCAGATGTTTCTCGTCGATCAGCACCGCCGCCAGTTGGCTGTCGTCGAGTAGCTTGAGCAATTCGGTGGGGCGCGAACAGGGTCGCAGGCTGAGTCCGTCACTTTCCAGCAGCGTACTCAGCCCGCCGATCAACTCGGCATCGCCAGACAAACACAACACCATGCTGCGATTGAGGGCCGCGCCATCGTCGTCGAGCTGCTTACGCAGCAGTTTCAGTACGCCCTGTTCCAGCTTGGCCAGGCGCTCGCGCTGCGCTTCGGGCAGGCGGCGCACATCGCCATCGACCATCGAAGTCAAATAAAGGGTGAAATGGGTCAGCGCCTTGGCCAGATCGGACTCGCCCTGCGCGGCCAATTGCTGGCCGGCCTGGGTGAGCAACGGCAGCAGCTTGCCGGCCTCGGGCAGGCTCCAGCCTTTGCGCCGCAGGGCCTGCCAACGACGCATGCTGTCAAAAACAATGGCGGGAAGCTCGCTGGGCTGCATGCCGAATAAGATTCACCTCAGACCTCGCAGAGCTTACCGGCTTGAAGGCCGGTTTGGGTCATGCCGGCAGTCGATAGGGCGCAAAGCTATACTGACTGCTGCGTCTGGCGGACACGCCTATCGTGACGAAAGTTGACCAACAACCCTGGCTGGGCGCTGGCCATGACCGCAGCGGTGAGCGAGTCGGGCGCTATCAGCTGATCGAACGCATAGGCGCCGGCGGCATGGGAACGGTGTATCGCGCCGAGCGTGCCGATGGCGCCTTCCAGCAGCAGGTGGCGATGAAGCTGATTCGTCGTGAACTGCTCAGCGAGGACGGCTTGGAGCGCTTCTTTGCCGAACGGCAGATACTCGCCCGTCTGGAGCACCCGGGCATCGCCCGCCTGATTGACGGCGGGGCAGAGGATCTGGGCATCCCCTATGTGGTTATGGAGTATGTCGACGGACTGCCCATTGATCAGTACTGCGAGCGCAATGCGCTGACCCTGTCGCGCCGCGTCGAACTGCTGGTGCGGGTGTGCGAGGCGCTGGCCGCGGCCCACGAGCAGGGCATCGTCCACCGCGATATCAAGCCGGGCAATATTCTGGTCAACGCCGATGGGCAGCCCAAGCTGCTGGACTTTGGTATAGCCAAGGTGCTCGACGGCAAGGACTTCGGTACGCCTTTACCCTATACCCGCACCGGCAACATGGCGATGACGCCGCAGTACGCCAGCCCCGAACAGGTTCGTGGCGCTCAGGTCGGCCCGCCCAGTGATGTGTATGCACTGGGCGTGCTGATGTACGAGTTGTGCACCGGGCAACGGCCCTATCTGTTCAACAATCTGTCTCCGGCCGAGATCGAACGGACCGTTTGCGACAGCGTGCCGGCCAACCCCAGCGCCTCGGTGGCGGCGCAGCGGGTCGATCTGCCCAGCGGATTGAGCGCGCACGCCGAGCTCAGCCGCAGTCTGCGCGGTGACCTGGACAGGGTGGTGATGACGGCGCTGCGCAAAGAGCCCGAGCAGCGCTACGGATCGGTCGCCGAATTGGCCGCCGATCTGCGCCGCTACAGCCGTGGCGAGCCGGTGCGCGGCAAGGGCGCCGGACGCTGGTACAGAGCGCGGCACTTCTACGCCCGCCACCGGGCCGGAGCGATTGCCTCCGGCTTTGCTTTGGTGGTGCTGGTGGCGGCGCTGATTGCGGTTAGCCTGCAGGCGCGCGAAGCGGCCAGACAACGTGATTTGGCCACCCAGCAGGCGGCACGCGCCGAATCGGCCAAAGCCTTCCTGCTGGAAATGATCAGTCGCGCTGACCCCTTCCAAAGTGCCGCAACGGCGACCTTGGCCGATGCCCTCAAGCACTCCCTGCCGGACATCGGCGAGCGCTTTGCCGCGCAGCCCGAACTGGAGGCCGAACTGCGCTACGGGATCGGCTATGCGCTGCAGAATCTGGGTGAAATCGACTCGGCACGAGAGCAGTTTGAGCGAACGCTGGCGCTGCGTCAGGCTCAAGGTGACGCCCTGGAGCAGGCGCGTGCCCTTGATGGCTTGGGCATCGTGGGCTGGTGGAAAAGCGAGTTTGATCAGGCCGAGCAGCACTTTGAGCAGGCTTTGGCGCTGATAGCAGCCGAGCAAAGCCAGCAGGCTCGGGCACTGCGAGTGGAGATACTGACCAATCTCGCCGGAATGCTGGCGGAGCCAGGCGAGCATGCGGCAGCGGTGGACGCCGGCCGGCGCGCATTGGCACAGGCCGACGGCCTCGATGAGGTCTATCCCGCGATGTTGGCCACCACTCACAACAACCTCGCCACGGCGCTGGAAAGCCTTGGTGATCACGATCAGGCACTGCTGCACTTCGAGCGCTCCCTGGAACTGCGCCGCCAGTCAGACGGTGAGATGCATCCGGACTATGCGATCACCCTGAACAATCTCGGATTTCTCCACGACGCCTTGGGTCATGCTGACGCCGCGGTCGAGAGCTTTCGCCGCGCCCTGGCCATTCAGCAACAGATACTACGGGCCGACCACCCGGAACTGGCCGTTGCCTTGTTGAATCTGTCCTGGGCAGAAAACCGTCTGGGCAACCCTGAACAGGCGCTGGAACACGCGCGTGAGGCGTTGCGCATCTGCCAGGCGGGCTATGCGCCAGGGCACATTCGTATCGGCAAGGCGCATGAAACCCTGGCGGCTGCCTATCTGTCGTTGGGCAATCAGGCGCAGGCCAAAGCCGCGGCCGAGGCGGCGCTGAGGATCTATCGCGCCGCTGAGGAGATCAATCCAGGCTGGATCAAAGTTGCCGAGGAGATACTCAAGGCCTCCGGCTAGTCCGCGCTGCCAGCGGGCTTGGCAACTCGAGCGAAGGGCAGATTGTCTGGGCCCACGGTGCCGCCGGAGATGATGAAAGTCATCGCCTGATCTACTGTCCAGCCGGTGTCTCTGACCAGTTCGAGGGGCACGATTTCCAGATACCCCGAGGTCGGGTTGGGTGTAGTTGGAACGTAGACGGCGGCGACCTCGCGATCGCTGTTGCTGTCGCGAAAGACCTTGGTCACCAGGCCGACGGTGAGCATCTGCTCGGAAGGGAAGGGGATCAGCACCACTCGCTGACCGGATTTGGGCTGTGATTGCAGCGCATCCAGGGTCTTGCGTATGGAGCCGTAGACCTGCGCCACCACTGGCAGTCGCTCCATGGTCCGGTCCACCAGGCCCAGCGCCTTCTTGCCGATCACCAGGGTTGCCATCCAACCAATCAGATACACGCCGACGACCACGATCAGCACGCCCAGAGCGCCGGTGAACACCGAATCGCGCAGCAAGGACGATAGCTGCGGCAGCCACGGCTCCAGCGCGCCGGCCAGCGCGTTGACGAAAGGCGCGCCCAGGCGCACCAGCTGCCGCCAGATCCAGGTGAAGATCAACAGCGTCAGCGCGATAGGCAGGACGGTCAATACGCCGGCCAGCAGATAGCGCTGCAGGTGGGGGATGTGCAAGCTGTACTCCTGATAGTTAAGCCGATGCCGGCTGCTATGCTGTGCGCATTGTAGCGACAGCAAGGACCTTCCATGGCAACCGGTTGGGCAGGCGACGGCGCCGTACAAGAGCAGATCGACGCCACGGTCAAGGACGCAATCAAGCGCGCCCGTGCCAATCTGCGCAAAGGGCCCAGTCTGCGTTTTTGTGCCGAATGCGACGAACCCATTCCCGAGGCGCGGCGTCAGGCGGTCGCCGGCGTGCGCTATTGCATCGCCTGTCAGGAGGAGTTGGATCGGGAGTCGGCCAAGGCAGCCGGGCACAATCGTCGCGGCAGCAAAGACAGTCAGCTGCGCTGATCCACTGGCCTGCATCATTGAGCTGTGCCACGTAGAAGACGTCGGGAGACTGCGCTCTATGCTCCTCACCAAGGCTCTGCAGGCGGCGCTCGATAGCGAGTACCGTATTTGAGCAAAATGGTGCGCAAGGTTGGTCGACATCGCGGCCGTGGGATCGTTGGCGATGATTCCATTGCCCTTGTGCGGCCTTGCGATTCCAGTCTCCGAGCATGACTAGCAGTCGAAGGGCCACGTGAAGCCATTTGCCAGCCGTGATGTAGCCGAAAAGTTCAACGCGTACCCGCCTCAGGTTCGCCCCAAGCTATTGGCGTTGAGAGCACTGGTCTTCAAGACCGCTGCCGCGACGGACGGTGTCGGAGAGATCGAAGAATCCTTGAAATGGGGTGAGCCTGCCTACGCCCCAAGAAATCGTAGCGGCAGTACCGTCCGAATAGACTGGAAGTACAGATCGCCCGAGCGATGTGCGGTCTATTTCAACTGCCGAACCAGCCTGGTAGAGACATTCCGTAGACTCTTCCCGCATGACTTCAAGTTCGAAGGCAACCGCGCGTTGCTGCTGCCGCTAGCAGGCAGGCTCCAGGAGGAGCCCTTGTCCATTTGCATCGCAGCATCTTTGGTCTACCACTTGCGTAAATAGGCCGCGAAGCGAGCCATCCATGGATAGCGCGCGGCCGGTGCCAATCCTGCAGATTCTGATCGCAGCGCGGGAGCGCCTCCGGTGTCCTCGGTAATCCCCTTCCTTATCGATGCCTTTTGGACGCGAGTGGGTCGCTTGGTTACAATCAGGAACACAAAATTCGCGGTTCTTAGCGAATCTCCGCAAATTCAATCTACTCCACGCCCAAACGGCGCGGAAACGTCTGTGCGCCCGACTGCCTGCTCGCCCGCGCACGAAAAACTCTGACAAGGAAGTTCAATGCGGCTCATGTTGTTCGGGAATCGATCGCTCGCCCCGTCGTTGTTTGCTGTGCTGGCGCTGATTGGCGCATCGCTGGGCCATGCCCAGGTGGCACCTTCGACGAGGGCAACGAAAACGCGTTCTGCATTGCCGTCTCCAGAGGCGCAAATCCAATCACTTCAGGTTGGTTTGTATATGATTTTGCGGCGCCGGATTTCCCCGACTATCCCCAGTACGGCATTTGGACTGACGCCTACTACGTGGCGACCGCGGAGAGTCCGTCGTTAGGCATCTACGCATTTGACCGCGACAGCATGCTTGCCGGGCGACCGGCAGGCTTTCAGCGCTTTGCAATTCCAGAACTGGGCGGGACGGCCGCGGCCAAAGATCACGATGGACTCCTTACGCGGATCTTGCCGGCGGATGCGGAAGGACCAACGCCCCCGCCGTCCGGTCTTCCGGCTGTGTTTCTGCGAACGGTCCATTCCAGCCAGGACAGTTCCAACCCCAATACCCGCATTGAGCTATGGGAGTATGAGGTCGACTTCGCCAACGGCGCCAACTCCTCTTTCACGCTGGCGCAAACGCTGACTCCTGCGCCCTGGGCCATGTTTCCGTGTGCACCCACACCGCGAGAATGCATCCCACAGCGAGGCACCAGTTCGCCGAAGCTGGAGGGTTTTCCAACTGCAGCCATGCGCGACCTCAAGTACCGTAATTTTGGTACGCACGAGAGCATGGTCGTCAGTCAGATGGTCGATGCGGGCGGCGGCGTGGCTGGTCTACGCTGGTGGGAGCTACGGCGAACGCCCACCGAATCGGGGGTAAGCCCCTGGGAGATTTATCAGGAAGGCACCTACAGTCCCGACAGCGAACATCGCTTCCTGAGTTCCATCGCGATGAACGGCAACGGCGATATCGCCCTGGGCTACAGCGTCAGCTCAAGTCAAACTTTTGCGGCGATTCGGGCGACCGCGCGCCGAGCGGGCGACCCCCTGGGTGTAATGACGATGGAGGAAATCACGCTGGTCCCGGGCCAGAACAGGTCAACCGCCAATTCGCGATGGGGCGACTACAGTTCTATGGACGTCGATCCCGCAGACGATTCGACCTTTTGGTACGTCAATCAGATCATCGGCTGGTCTGAATCCCACAACGTCTTTGCCCGCCAAGTCTGGGCTGGCGTATTCCAACTCAACGGCGGGCAGATCCGTAGCCCTTCCGGCGAGTTGAGCGGCAGCTACTACGATCCGGCGCGCCCCGGCGAGGGCCTGTTCATCGAGGTTGGTCAGGTCGGTGAACGGCGGGTGTTGTTCGTCAGCTGGTACACCTATTTCCAAGGTATGCAGCGCTGGATCATCGGCAACGTGGATTTCCCACCGGGCGCGACCGAGGTGACCGTGCCGCTGACGGTGACCGCAGGAACCGGCTTCGGCAGCAACTTCAATCCGGTCGATGTGCAATACATCCCCTGGGGCAGCGCGACATTCCGGTTCTTGTCCTGTACCGAATTGGGCTTCGACTGGGAAAGCGACGACGGTGACAGCGGCAGTTACAGCTATGTACGACTGGTGGATGGGCTGCTGGGTGTGGGTTGCCAGTAGTGGCATCGTGATTCACCAACCGCGGATGAAAGGCGCTTGGTAGCAACGCCGCCACGCGGTCACCCTTCCGCGATCAGATCAGACGAGAGACACTTGACGAGTAGACGGCTGCAGCGACTGACGCTCGGTTTCCAGGCCCTGTGGTTTTCTTGGGCAATGGTCCTGTGCTCGGCCGCATACGCCGATTCCGCCGACGGCGTGGCGGCTACTGAGTGGACCATCGAGAACCGCAAACAGGCATTCGCCCTTGAGCGAGTTGCTGCAGCTTGATCAGGCCATGGGTGATATCCGGATCCAAGGCGCCGCCGTGGACGGGTTGGTCGTGACCATCGTGGCTCAACGCCATCGTGATGATCCGCGAGAGCCGGAGGTGACAACTGCGCGTGATGGCTCGGAGCTTAGGCTCGCCTTTGGATTCGCAGCAGCCGACGTGGCTGAACATCAGGACTGGAAGAACCGCCGGATTGACGTTGGCGTTAGACTACCCGCCGACCTGGCAATCGAAGTGCGCACCGAAGCCGGGCGCATAGAGCTGAAGAAGTTGGCGGCTGCGGCGAAGCTCGCCACCCACAGCGGAGACATCGACTTCAAAGGCAGCGGGGAGTTGCAGGCCCGGTCGCGACAGGGTGCCATTCGCGCCATGCTGCTCTCCACCCAGAACGACGAACCTATCACTGCCAGTACTACCAATGGCGACGTTACGGTGAGCCTGTTGGAAGGCGCGAGCGCGACCGTTGAAGTCGTCACTGAAGGGCTGTTGATCACCGACTATTCGATAGATATAGAGCGAAAACACGGTTCCAGACGGAAGCTTGGTCGGGCCGTCGTGGGCGCCGGCCGAAGGAGCATTCGGCTCAGCAGCGAGAACGGCAAGGTGCGGCTGGCCAGTGTCATCGTCGATGAGAAGCTGCCAGTGGATGCGCAGTAGGCCATTGAACCGTTACCGAGAATCCGCGCATCGACTACGGGTATATGCAGAATCAGCCCAATGTTCAATTCAGACCGTTGCAGGCGAGAATTGCCGTAGGTCGGTTTAGCATGCGTATTCCTGTCCTGCTGTTGGTTGTCAGCCTGCTAGTCGGCTGCGAGGCTAGAGTTGCCGAACTCTCCTCGGCCGATCTCGAGCTGCTACAAGCGGTTCACATCACTGAGGCTCTCGGATTGCGCATTCTTGAGCAGGGCGTCGCAATTGAGCGGCTCATGGCGCTCACCGAAGAGTACGACCAGGTTCCTGCCGAAGGCATCGTGCTCCTTACCAAACAGAATCAGGGGCGGCGGGTACTCCCGGAGTTACGGAGCATCGTCGCCGGTACTGGCTTTCGAGCCTACGTGCTTGACGATGGCTTTGGCCATGGGCCTGACAAGCTCGCCATTGCAAGGGTGCAGAGCGATCGAGAGTTCCTGGCTATAGTCCGCCCGGATGGGATCAACTACGACATCGACCATGAGCAGGTGATGTCCAAGTACGCCTGCTGGGAGAGCGAATACTCCCTGGGCCTGGTCGGCGCTGGCAATGACTGGGTAGAGGCAGCGATTGGGGAGCCGCCGAAGTCGTGGGATTCCTTCGCGCAGGAGGTTTTCGAATTCTGCCCGGATGTGGTCGAACAAGGCACCGGTAGTGTCGAAGCTCTGAGCTCCGAGATGCGTAGAGAATCACGGCTGTATCTGTGGTGGGACTGATTAGCCGGTTCGAGCGATGGGTTGGACCACGCCGTGTTGCGCCGTATCCTCAAGCAAGCAGTTCTCAAAGCCAATCGCGGCGCGGCAAATCAGGAACGCCATGAGGGTGAGCATTTCAGTGAAGTCGATTGTGGCCCTGGTGGCCGCGTGCTCCCTGCTCGTATCCATGTCGCCTGCCGTCGCATTCGATGCGAAAACGAAACGGGTGCTCTTTGTCGCTTCCAACGTTCTCGATATGGGCGATCCTGAACAGCACGATGCGCGCAACAACCTCTGGGAATACGCGCCCCCGTTTCATGTCTTCGTCATGCACGGTTATGCGGTCGACTTTGTTTCGCCTCAGGGCGGCCCGGTAGAGTTCATGATGGAACCCCTGGGGATCAGCAGCTATGCCATCAAGTACCAGAACTTCCTGGGCAAGGCCGCCAACACGCTGAAACCCCTCCAGGTGGAAGCTGATCGGTATCAGGGGGTGTATGTAGGCGGTGGCTACGGCACATTGTTCGATGTTGCTGCAAGCGAGGAACTCATGACCCTCATCGGTCGAGTCTACGAAGCGGGTGGCGTCGTCGGCGGTTGCGGACATGGTCCAGGTGGCTTTGCCAATGCCAAGCTCAGTAGTGGTGTCTATCTGGTAAACGGCAAGCGAGTTGCCGGTTTCCCGAATTCCACGGAGCGATCCAAATCATGGGCCAAGCAGGGCAGCCTCTTGCCGTTTCTTGTCGAGGATCAGCTTCGTAAGAATGGCGCGCTGGTTCTAAACAAGCAGACATTGAGCGACAACCACGAAGTGAT
>JAUIFV010000139.1 GCA_030430155.1 Gammaproteobacteria bacterium | reverse complement strand
ACCGGCCGCAGTGACTTCCCGAACCAGATCAACAACGTGTTGGCGTTTCCGGGGGTGTTCCGTGGCGCGCTCGACGCCGGTGCTCGCCGCATCACCGAACGGATGAAGGTCGCCGCCGCCGATGCGATCTTCTCGGTGGTCGGCGATTTGTTTGAAAGCCTGATCAAGCGGCAGTCGGCCAGCAAGGATTCGGGCACCTTGTTCCCCGGCCACGGCGGGATGTTGGATCGACTCGACAGCATGTTCGCCGCCTTGCCTATCTTCGTTGCCGGACACCACTGGCTGGGGCTGTGAGAGCGGTCTGCATCCAGGGGGTGACCGGCTCCATCGGCCGGCAGACGCTGGCGGTGATCGATCTGCATCCGCAGCGCTTCAAGGTAGACGCGGTCAGCGCCCATCGCGATGTGGTTGGCCTGGCCGAGATCTGCGCCCGTTACCAGCCGCGCTGGGCGGTGATTGCCGATAGCCAGCGATACGCCGATGCCAAGGCCGCGATTGCGAAAGCTTCGGCTCAAACCACCGTGCTGGCCGGCGCAGGGGGCCTGTGCGAAATCGCTGCGCAGCCGGCGATAGACATCGTGGTTGCCGCCATCGTCGGCGCGGCCGGACTGGCCTCGACCATGGCCGCGGCCGAGGCTGGCAAGACCCTGCTGTTGGCCAACAAGGAAGCGCTGGTGATGGCCGGCGATCTGGTCACCGCCGCTGCGACGGCCGCCGGCGCGACCCTGCTGCCCATCGACAGCGAGCACAACGGCCTCTACCAATGCCTGCCTGACGGCATCGCCGATCCCGATCGCGGCGTGGACAAACTGTGGCTGACCGCCTCCGGTGGTCCATTCCTGCGCTGGTCGGCCGAGCAAATCAACCAGGCCACGGTGGCCCAGGCGGTGGCCCATCCGAATTGGCAAATGGGGCGCAAGATCTCGGTGGATTCGGCCACCCTGATGAACAAGGGGCTGGAGGTCATCGAGGCGCAGCGCTTGTTCGGTTTCGACGCCGATCGGGTCGGCGTGCTGGTGCATCCGCAAAGCATCGTTCACGCGCTGGTGGAGTATCGCGACGGCAGCTTCCTGGCCCATCTGGGTGCGCCAGACATGCGCACGCCCATCGCCCACGCATTGGGCTGGCCGGAACGCATCGACTCCGCTGCCCGCCATCTGGACCTGGCCTCACTAAGCCAGCTGCAGTTCGAGTCGCCTGACCATGAACGCTTCCCCTGTCTGAATCTGGCCTATCAGGCATTGCGTGCTGGCGGCAGCGCCCCCATTACCCTGAATGCGGCCAATGAGGTGGCGGTGGAAGCTTTTCTGAACGGGGTGATCGGATTTGGCCACATTGCGGGCCTTGTTGCGGAGACTTTAAGCCAGCTGCCGGTATCCTCGCCTGAAAGTCTGGATGGCGTGATTGCGCTGGATCAGCAGTCCAGAGCGCTAACCGAAGAGTTGCTTGCCAGGTATAGGGCGTAACGACCCGGTCGGCGCAGTCTGCAGCGGTAACGTAGGAGTTTGACCAGTATGGAAATTATCGGGTCCGCCTTTTGGTTCCTGGTGGCCGTCGGCATCTTGGTCACTTTCCACGAGTTCGGCCATTTCATCGTCGCCCGCAAGATGGGGGTGAAGGTACTGCGCTTCTCGGTGGGTTTCGGCCGCGTGCTGTGGTCGCGCACCGATCGCCACGGCACCGAGTTCGCGCTAGCCGCGATTCCGCTGGGTGGCTACGTGAAGATGCTCGATGAGCGTGAGGCTGATGTGCCGGCGGATCAGGCGCAATACGCCTTCAACAACAAATCCCTGGGCGCGCGCAGTGCCATCGTGGCCGCCGGGCCGATCTTCAATCTGATCTTCACCGGCTTTGCCTACTGGGCGATGTTCGTGGTCGGAATCTACGAGTTCAGCCCGGTGTTGGGCCAGCTGGATGGGCCGGCGGCGCAGGCCGGCTTCAACAAAGGCGAACGCATCGTCGCCATCGACGAGCAGCCGGTACGCAATTGGTCGGAAGTGATGCTGGAACTGGTTCCGCGCTCCTACCAGCAGGACTCGGTCAGCGTCGCCGTTGAGCGCGACGATGGCGGTCGTGCGGTACGCCGGTTGCTGCTGCAGACCGAAGACGGCAAGGCGCTGGACGAGGCCCGCATCCTTGATCAACTGGGGCTGCAGCCCTGGCACCGCAATCCCGATGTGATCGTGCGCAGCGTGGTCGAGGATTCGCCCGCCGAGCGCGCCGGGCTGGCCGCCAGGGATCGCATCATCGCGGTCAACGCGGTGCCGACGCCGAGCTATGAGGAGTTCAAAGCTGCTCTGCAGGCGCAGGCCAAGGCCAACGATGGCGCTCTGCAGCTGAGAGTGGTGCGTGACGGCAACGAGCAAAGCATCGCGGTCAAGGCGCGCTCGGTGCAGGTCGAGAGCGGTGAGGTGGTGTGGCAGATCGGCATGTACTACGAGCTCTACACCGAGCTGCAGCGCTATGGCCTGCTGGAGTCCTTCCCCAAGAGCCTGCGTGAGAGCTGGCGGGTGACTACGGGCAGCCTGACCATGCTCTACCACATGCTCATCGGCAACGCGTCACTGAAGAACCTTGCCGGTCCCATTACCATCGCTGAAATCGCCAATGTATCGGCGCAGAACGGGCTAAGCGACTTTCTGCGCTTCCTCGCCCTGATCTCGCTCAGCCTGGCGATCGTCAACCTGCTGCCCATTCCGGTCTTGGACGGTGGTCACCTGCTGTATTACTTTATTGAGTGGGTGAAGGGCAGTCCGCTGAGCGAGCAGGCACAAACCGTGGGGTTGTTCATCGGTTTGGCCATGATCATCGGCATGATGGGACTGGCTTTTTACAACGACATCGCTCGCCAGCTGTCCTAACCAGCGATCCGGCCGGCATCGATCTACACGGTCGAGGTCCGGTTGGGTCGGTTCCAAGGCAACTGGCGGTTATTATTACAACCCGCGCGCGTGCGGCGGCCACCCGGCCGCAGGTGACGCGGGAACCCAAAACGGCCCATTGAGACTCCCCATGAAGCGACTGATTGCCGCCCTGTGCCTGCTGACGGCCCACAACGCCTGGGCTTTCGAAGCCTTCACTATTGCCGATATCCGCCTGGAAGGCCTAGAGCGCATCGCTGCCGGAACGGTATTCAGCTACATGCCGGTAGAGCGCGGCGACCGACTGGATGACGCCCGAGCCGCCGAGGCCATTCGCGCCCTGTACCGCACTCGATTCTTCAACGATGTGCAGTTCAGCCGCGATGGCGACATCCTGGTGGTGACTTTCGTCGAGCGCCCGGCCATCTCCAAAATCACCCTGGTCGGCAACAAGGACCTCAAATCCGAGGATCTGCTCACCGGCCTGCGCAACATCGGCATGGCCGAAGGCGAGACCTTCGAGCGGCTGGCGCTGGAGCGAGTCACCCAGGAGCTGACCCGGCAGTACAACAACCGCGGCAAGTACAACGTCAAGATCACCCCGCAGGTCGATCAGCTGGATCGCAACCGGGTCAATCTGACCATCACCATTGCCGAAGGCAAGGCCTCAAAGATCAAGCACATCAACATTGTCGGCAACACGGTGTTCACCGACGAGGAGATCCGCGAGGATTTCGAGGCCGACGAGACCAACTGGCTGTCCTGGTATCGCAGCGACGATCAGTACTCGCGTGAAAAGCTGCAGGGCGATCTGGAAAAGCTGCGCTCCTATTACCTCGATCGCGGCTATGTGGATTTCCAGATCGAATCCACCCAGGTCACCATCAGCCCCGAGCGGCGCAACATCTACATTACCGCCAACGTTCGTGAGGGCGAGATCTACACCGTCGGCGAGGTCAAGCTGACCGGCGAGTTCATCTTCGAAGAGGCCAGCCTGCGCGAACTGCTGTTGGTCAAGACCGGCGACACCTTCTCCCGGCGCAATCTGGAGGACACCTCCGAGGGCATCACTGGGCTGATGGCCAACATCGGCTACGCCTTCGCCAACGTCACTCCAATACCGGAAATCGACCGCGAGAACCGGGTGGTCGGCGTGACCTTCCTGATCGAGCCTGGCAAGCGCGTCTACGTGCGCCGAATCAATTTCGCCGGCAATTCCGAGGTGCGCGACGAGGTGCTGCGCCGGGAGCTGCGTCAGTTCGAAGGCGGCTGGTATTCCCAGGCGCTGCTCGACCGCTCCAAGATCCGTTTGCAGCGGCTGCCGTACATCAAGGAAGTCAACATCGAGACGCCCAAGGTGGCCGGTACCGATGACCAGGTCGATGTGGACATCACCATCGAGGAACGCAACTCCGGTCAGTTCCAGTTTGGTCTGGGCTACTCAGCCGCGCAGGGCCTGATCACCCAGCTCTCGCTGAGCTTTGACAATTTCCTCGGCACCGGTAATCGGCTACAGACCTCGGTGTCCAACAACGCCATCTTCAAGCGCTTCGACTTTGGGTTCCTCGACCCCTATTACACCGACGACGGCATCTCCCGCGGCTTCAACGTCAGCTATCGCGAGCTGGATGCGGGTGAGGCGAACATTGCCAGCTACACCACCGACACCGCCTCGGTGGGGGTCACCTATGGCATTCCCTTGAGCGAGTTTGACCGGGTGCAGCTGGGCGTAACCTTGGATCGCAACGTGATCCAGGTGTCGGAGGGCTTCACCCCGGACGAATTCGTCGATTTCGTACTGGACGACGTGGTGGTGAATCCGGACACCGGCGAGACCGAGCGCGACAGCGGACGCGGTCGCGGTGCCTACAACGCCATTCGTACCCAGCTGAGCTGGGTGCGGGACTCGCGTAACCGCTTCTTCACTCCCACCGCTGGCACCCTGCAGCGGGTTTCAGCCGAGCTCACCCTGCCACCCAGTACCCTGCAGTATTACAAGCTGTTCTATCAGTATCAGCGCTTCTTCCCGCTGACCGATAAGCTGACTTTCATGTTCAACGGTGAGTTGGGCTACGGTGATTCCTACGGCGGCGAGAACGAAGAATTCGGCTTGCCCTTCTTCGAGAACTTCTACAACGGCGGCGTGCGTTCGGTGCGCGGCTTCCGCGACAACACTCTGGGTCCGCGGCTGGACTCCGGTGGTCGCGACCTGCCGGTCGGCGGTGCCTTCAACACCAACGCCAGTTTCGAGCTGATCTTCCCCAGCCCATTCGGTCAGGAAGTCGACACTTTGCGCCTTGCCGCCTTTTTCGATGTCGGTCAGGTGTACAAGGACTTTGATGCATTCGACGCAGGAGAGCTGCGCTATTCCACCGGCCTGTCGGTGCAATGGCAGGCGCCAGTGGGACCGATCGTGATCAACCTGGCCTATCCGATCAACGACAAGGAAGGCGACGAGACCGAGTCCCTGCAGTTCTCCTTCGGCAACACGTTCTAACTCGGCTCGATTGTGAATAATACGATTTAGGCTGAGTTGGCTTGTCTGGAGGTGTGCGTGGGGGTCTGCCGGGGCCGACAAGGTCACCACCGTTGGCAGCGTTGGCTGTCACTGGTGGCGCTCGTCTGGCTGCTGCCGCTGGTTGCCTACGCACAGGCGCCCAGCGTCGCCTACGTGGATTTGAATCGCGTGCTGGACCAAGCACCCCAGGTGGCCGCCGCCAAGGCCGCGCTGGAAGCCGAGTTCAGCGAGCGCAACCGGCAATTGGAAGAGGATCAGCTCAGCCTGGAGGCATTGCGCCAGGAGTTGGCTGACGAAGCGGTGATCAGCAGCGCACCCAATCCTGATCTGCAGCGCCGCATCGACAGCATGGAGCGCGGCAACAAGCGCAAGCGGGATGCGCTAAGTCGCGAACTGGACAGTCGCCGTCAGGCCGAACTGGCGCGCATCGATGCTTTGATCGGGGCCGCCATCGCCGAGTTGGCCCGCGAGCGCAGGCTGGATCTGGTGCTCACCGATCAAGTGGTCTACTACAGCCCGCGCATCGACCTGACCGATGCGGTGATCGCCAAGCTGCGCGAAGCTCCATGAGACCCAACTGGACCTTGAACGCGCTCGCCGAGCAGCTGCAGCTGCCGCTGTCAGCCGCTACCGAAGTGACCATCAGCGGGCTGGCAACGTTGGAGCAGGCCGGGCCCGGCGATTTGTGTTTCTTTGCCAACACCCGCTACCGACCGCAGCTGCGCCAAACCGCGGCCGGCGCGGTGATCGCGCCCGAGTCGGCGGTCGCCGATGCGCCCTGTCCGGTGCTGATCAGCGCCAATCCGCAGCTGGATTTCGTTCGCGTTGCCGAGCTATTCGATAGTCCCGAGCCAGCGCAGGCTGGCGTGCATCCCAGCGCGGAGGTCGATCCCACTGCCAGCGTCGATCCCAGCGCCTGGATCGGCCCGCAGGTCAGCGTAGGCCCGCGCAGCCGCGTTGAGGCAGGCGCGCAGATCGGCCCGGGCTGCGTGATCGGCGCGGACTGCGTGGTCGGGCCGGACTGCCAGCTGATCGCGCGGGTCACTCTGGTGCTGCGGGTGCGCTTGGCTGCGCGGGTGCTAGTCCATCCCGGCGCAGTGCTCGGTGCAGACGGTTTCGGCCTGGTGCCGCAGGCTGGCGGTTGGCGCAAGGTACCGCAGCTGGGCGGGGTGACGGTTGGCGAGGACTGCGAGATCGGCGCCAACACCACTATCGACCGCGGCGCCCTGGGTGATACCGTGCTTGAGCGCGACGTGCGCCTGGACAACCAGATCCAGATCGGTCACAACGTGCACATCGGCGAACACACGGCGATGGCCGGCTGCTCTGCAGTGGCGGGCAGTGCGCGTATAGGGGCAAACTGTCTGATCGGCGGCGGTGCCGGCGTGCTCGGACATCTGCAGGTCTGCGACGGGGTCACCATCACCGCAATGAGCCTGGTGACCCATTCGATCAAGTCGCCGGGCGAATACTCTTCTGGCGTGCCGCTGATGGATAATCGCAGCTGGCGACGTGCCGCGGTGCGCTTCAAGCAGCTCGATAAGCTGCTGGGCGGCAAGCAAGACAAGGAAACCTAGTCATGAGTGAGCAAGGCAACAGCCCGGCGGTACAGCTTCCCGTCGACATCAAGCGCATTTGCGAGATGCTGCCGCACCGCTATCCCTTCCTGATGATCGATCGGGTGATCGACATCGAACTGGGCCAGCGGCTGGTGGCGATCAAGAACGTGACCATCAACGAGCCCTTTTTTCAGGGTCATTTCCCCGGTGAGCCGGTAATGCCCGGGGTGCTGATCCTGGAAGCGCTGGCTCAGGCCAGCGGCGTGCTGGTGCAGCTGTCGGCGCCGCATGATCCCAACGCCAACCCGCTCTACTACCTGGTCAAGATCGACAAGGCGCGGTTCACCCAGGTGGTCAAGCCGGGTGATCAGCTGGTCTTGGAGGTGGTGCAGAAGCGGATGATCCGGCGCATGGGGCAGTTCGAATGCCAGGCCAAGGTCGACGGTAAGGTGGTTGCCAGCGCGGAGGTGCTGTGTGCAGAACGGGGCCCGCAATGAGCGCACTGATCCACCCCACCGCGATCATTGACCCCGGCGCCAAGCTCGCCGCCGACGTCGCGGTAGGCGCCAACACCTACATCGGACCGCACGTGGAAATCGCTGCGGGTACGACCATCGGGCCGCAGTGCCTGATCGAGGGCCCGACCTGGATCGGCAAGAACAACCGGATCTACGGTTGCTCGGCGATCGGCACCGAACCGCAGGACAAGAAATACGCCAACCAGCCCACCGAGCTGCGTATCGGCGACGGCAACACCATCCGCGAATACGTCACCATCAACCGCGGCACTGCCGAGGGTGGTGGACTGACCTCCATTGGCGACGACAACTGGATCATGGCCTATGTGCATATCGCCCATGACTGCCACGTTGCCAACCACACCATCTTCGCCAACTGCGCCAGCCTGGCCGGACACGTCGAAGTCGCTGACTACGCGATCCTCGGCGGCTTTTCGCTGATCCACCAGTTCTGCAAGATCGGCGAACACGCCTTCACATCCATGGGCAGCCGGATCAACTGCGACGTGCCGCCCTTCGTGGTGGTGGCCGGCGAGATGAGTACGCCCAAGGGCATCAACTCCGAAGGCCTGCGTCGGCGCGGCTATGATCGGTCTCAAATCGCCACCATCAAACAGGCCTATCGCACCCTCTACAGCAACGGACTGCGGCTGGCCGAAGCGAAGACTGCGCTGGCCGAGATGGGCAAGGACGCGCCCTATCTGGACTGCATGATCGCGTTCTTGGAGCGCAGCGACCGGGGCATTTTGCGCTGACAACGCCGACCGAATCGCCTCTTGCGTCGGACACGCCGCTACGCATTGCGGTGGTGGCCGGCGAACAGTCGGGCGACAATCTGGCCGCACCGGTCATCGCAGCGATCCGCCGTCGCCATCCGCAGGTCGAGTTCGCCGGGGTCACCGGGCCGCGCATGCGCGCCGCCGGCTGCAGCACTCTGGCCGACGTCAGCGAACTCAGCGTCATGGGTCTGGTCGAGGTGCTGCGTCATTTGCCGCGATTGCTCAGGCTGCGCGCCCGGCTGCGCCGTGAACTGCTGGCTTGGCGGCCGCATCTTTACCTTGGCGTGGACGCGCCGGACTTCAATCTCGGACTGGCCGCCAAGCTGCGTCGGGATGGGATCTGCGCGCTGCACTACGTGTCGCCGTCGATCTGGGCCTGGCGCCAGCAGCGGGCGCGTAGCATCGGCGCCCAGGTCGACGAGGTGCTGTGTCTGTTCCCCTTTGAGCCGGCGCTGTATCACACCCACGGCGTGGCGGCGCAGTTTGTCGGTCATCCGATGGCCGATCAGCTGGCCCCTGCGAGCGATCGCGCCCCGATGAAGCGGGCGCTGGGCTTTGCCGACGACCGGCCACTGCTGGCGCTGCTGCCCGGCAGCCGCCGCGGTGAAGTGGGGCGATTGGCCGCGCCTTTCGTAGCGGGTGCCAATCGCTTTGTGGAAACACACCGGCACTGGCAGCTGGGCCTGCCGGTCGCCAATGCCGGCTGCGCTCAAGTGCTCGATCAGTTGCGGGTGGCCGACGACCGCATCAAGCGTTTGGACGGTCAAGCCAGTGAGCTGCTTGCGGCGGCCGACCTGGCTCTGGTCGCTTCCGGTACAGCCACGTTGGAAACGGCGATGGTCGGCACGCCGATGATCGTCGGCTACCGGCTGGCGCCGCTGACCTACTGGCTGGTGCAGCGCTTCAAACTGCTCAAGAGCCGGTGGTTCTCGCTGCCCAACGCGCTGGCTGGAAGCGATTTGGTGCCCGAGTTGGCCCAGGACGAGGTCAATCCGGAGCGCCTCGCGAACGAGCTGGCCACGCTGGCCGACAGCAGCGAAGCGCAGCAGCGCCAGCGCGACGGCTTCGCGGCGATGCGGCTATCCCTCGGTGGTGACGCGGCCGATCGCGCCGCGGCGGCGGTGCTGGCCGCCTGCACGACGGGTCCGGTGGCGCGGTGAGCGAGGACGGTGAACCCATGGAGTTGATCGCCGGAGTCGACGAAGCGGGCCGCGGCCCCCTGGCCGGTGCGGTCGTGGTCGCCGCGGTGATTCTTCACCCCGAGCGGCCCATCGCTGGCCTTGCCGACTCCAAGGTGCTCAGCGCCAAGCGTCGCGAGGCGCTAGCCGAGCAGATCCGATCCCAGGCGCTGGCGTACGCCATCGTGGCGATCGGCCCGGAGGAGATCGACCAGCTGAATATTCTCCGCGCCAGCCTGGAAGGCATGCGCCGGGCAACAGCGGCGCTCAGTCCCGCGCCGCTGCGGGCCTTGGTCGACGGCAACAAGGTGCCGCCGCAGATGCCCTGTGCCACCGAGGCCATCGTCAAGGGCGACAGCAAGGTGGCGGCCATTTCCGCCGCCTCCATCCTCGCCAAGACGGTCCGTGATCAGCAGATGATCGACGCCGACGCCCGCTATCCCGGCTATGGCTTTGCCCTGCACAAGGGTTATCCCACCGCCGAGCACCTGGCGGCGCTGAAGCGTTTGGGTCCCTGCGCCATCCATCGGCGCAGCTTTGCGCCGGTGCGAGCGGCGTTGAGTGTTGATTTGTTCGGTTAGTTCGCGCTCCGCAAGTAGGCTTCGGACGTGCGCTCTGGACCGCGGGCATCCTGCCCGCATTCTTTCGCTACTACTCCGCCAGCGCCGCGGCCGGATCAACGCGGGTTAGCCGGCGCGCCGGAACCAGGGTCGCGACGATGGTCAGCAGCAGCAGCGCCAGAACCGCTGCGCTGATGCTCAAGGGATCGATCAGCGCTGTGGCGTAAAGAAACTCCTGCAGTCCACGGCCGATCAGCAGAGCACCCACCGCACCCAGCGCCAGACCGGTGAGCGTGAGTTTCAGGGCGCTGGCGAGCATCAGCCGGACCAGCTCTGCCGGCTTGGCGCCCAGCGCCAGACGGATGCAGAATTCGCGCGCACGCTGATCGATGTCGTAGGCGATCAAACCGCCCAGCCCGATCGCCGAGATCAGCCCGACCAGGGCGGCGAAGGCGCCAATCAGGGTCGCCATCAGCCGGGTCGAGGCCAGGGTCTGGTCGCGCACCTCGGTCAGGCTCAGCAGCTGGTCCAGCGGCACGTTGGGGTCGATTTCACGCACGCTCTGACGCAACAGGGTCTTGATCCGCGATTCGCTGCCCTCGGCACGGACGCTGATCCGCAGCTGCCGGAACGGGCCCTGCCGATAGGGCACGTAGAATGCCGGCCCTTCAGCCTCGCGCAGCCCGTACTGCATCACGTCGGCAACCACGCCCACCACCTCGAAGTCGGGCTGGTCGCTGAAGGTGGTCATGTTCATCTGTGGAGTGATGTGCCGACCGACCGGATCCTGATCGGGCCAGTACAGCTGCGCCATCGATTGGTTGATGACCGCTACCGGGAAGGTCTGCTCGGTGTCGTCGCGGCTGATCCCGCGCCCGCGCAACAGCGGGATTCCCAGGGTGTCGAAATAGTCTTCGCCGGCGATGCGGTAGTCCGGGCTGGCCATCCGCCCTGTGTCCAGGTCAGGACGGTCGGGAATGCTGACGCCGGTTTCCATGAAGGCGCCGGAGGACTGCATGGGGATGGTCAGCGAGACGCCGCTGACCCGCACCGAAGGATCGGCAGGCAGGCGCTGTTTCAATTCGTCCACAAACTGGGTGCGCTTGACGAATTCCCGGTAGTTGGCGGTGTTCAGCTCGACGCGGCCGCTGACCACCCGTTCGATGGGAAAGCCGGGGTCGACCCGGTCCAGCGCCGCCAGCGACTTGAGCAGCATGCTGGCGGCGGTGGCGACCACCAGGGTCACGGCCAGCTGGGCGACGATCAGCGTCTTGCGCAGCTGTTTCAGGCGTCCGGAGTCGCTGGCGCCGCGACTGTTTAGCTTGGCCACCGGCTGCTCAAACAGCTTGGCGTTGAGCACCGGCAGCAGCCCGCTGATCAGCCCGACCAGGATAGACAGCGCGACGCCGAAGCTCAGTACCCGCAGATCCAGACTGATGTCGTTGGCCAGCGGCGTAAAGCGCAGGGCGTAGTCGCGCAGCAGATGCACAGTCAGCAGCGCGACCACGATCCCAAAGGCGCCGCCTACCACACCCAAACCCAGGTGCTCGATCAGCAGCAGGCGGGTGATGCGGGCGCGGCTGGCGCCGAAGGAGGCGCGGATCCCCAGCTCGCCGCCGCGCCTGCTCAGCCTAACCAGCGCCAGATTGGCCACGTTGGCCAAGGCTGCCAGCAGCACCAGCCCGGCGATCGCCAGCAGCAATCGACCGGTGGTCACGAAATCGGCCGAATAGACGGTCTTGAACGGGGTGGCGTCGACCTCGTAGCGCTGCTCGGCCGGATACTCATCGGGGTAGCTGCTGCGCAGCCGATTGGCGACCGTGGCCAGCTGCAGATTGACCCGCTGCAGGTCGGCGCCGGGCGCAATGCGACCCACAGCCTGAATCAGGCGGAAGCTGCGGTTGTCGTAGTTGTTCGGGTTGGATCGCGCCGGGCAGTGGGCCAGGGTGATGTAGACGTCATTGGCGTTGGGCAGTTGGGTGATCGGCGGCAGCACGCCGATGATCTGATGGGCCCGATCGTTCATGGTCAGCGTGCTGCCGATGATCGATGGATCGGCGCCGGCCTGCTCGCGCCAGAATTCGTGGCTGAGGATCATCAGCGGAGCGGCATCATAGTCGTCCTCGCCGGCGGCGAAGTCGCGGCCCAGGAAGGGCTGCACGCCCAGCGAGGAGAAGAAGGCCGCCGATACCACGCCGGTCTGTACCCGTCGCGGCTCATCCAGGCCGAGCAGGGTAAAGGACATGGTGTGGAACTCTTCCAGCCGGTCCAGCGCGCCCACTTGCTGATAGTCGCTACGCTCCAGCGGTGAAAAGCCGACGGTCTGGGTCCGATCCTCGGCCATCCGCTGCTGCAGCAGCACCAGCCGGTCGGCGTGCGCATAGGGCAGCTGGCGCAGTATCACGCCGTCGTAGAGGCTGAACACGGCGGTATTGACGCCGATGCCCAAGCCGAGGATGAGGATGATCGCCAGCACCGAACCGGGCGTGCGCAGCAGGCTGCGTAGGGCGAAGCGGAGGTCGTCGAACATGGTCTTGGTCAACTCAGACTACATGGGTGCCGACTTAGCCTGCATCGGTTTCGGGCCACATGCGCTTTCGCACGTGCAGCTTGGCCGAGAACGTGGTGAGCTTGGCCGATCTGTAGGGATCGGTGACTTCAGGCGATGACCCACAAAGTCGTGTGTTTGGCTTTCGATCAGTGCCAGGTTCTGGATGTGACCGGTCCGCTGGAGGTGTTCGGCCGCGCCACCCGCTGGCTGCACGACCAGGGCAGGTCGACGGATGCCGGCTACACGCTGGAGATCGTCGCCGAGCGGCCTGGTCCGTTGCGCTGCTCCTCCCCCGGTATCGCCCTGAGCGCCGAGCGCAGCTGGCGTCAGATCCAACGCGCCGACACCCTGCTGATCGCCGGCGGGATCGGCTGGGAGCAGGCCGCGGCAGACACCGAGCTGCGCAGCTGGCTGCGCAAGATGCAGCATTCGGGTGCGCGCATCGCCAGTATCTGCACTGGCTCGCTGATCCTGGCCAGATGCTGCGGGTAGTAGGCGCCTCCTGGCTGCAAGGTAAGCTCGGGTATATGAGCACGTCGGATCTCAGGTATGGGCATGGCTGCCTCCTTCTCAAAAGAAGCAACCACCGCACCCATAGCAGGGCGCGGTAGCTGCGGAGGCAGTCTTAGAAGTCCCAGCCACAGGCGCGGCGCCAGGCATCAGCGATACCTCGCTCCACCAGACGTACCTGCTCTGCTGACATCAGCCGCGTCAGCTCCAGCAGCGCCGAATTCACGAGGCTTGCCCTCTTCTGGTCTCCTGTTGTCAGATCTTCTTCGAGCTGG
>JAUIFV010000138.1 GCA_030430155.1 Gammaproteobacteria bacterium | reverse complement strand
GTGACCTGCGTGATCGTGTCCCGATCGCTCGGCATGGTCGTGGCCGGGTTCGTCATGGTCCTCGCCATGAACGTCGTCATCGTGGCGCTCAGCGCCGGCGTCCACCGAAGCGGTCGTCTGCTCTTCAGCTTCCTCGCCCAGGAACTGACCATAGCGTAACCGCAGGCTGTGCTGGTCGATGCCGATCTCGTTGGACTCGGCGACGTAGTCGGCGGCGCTGAGCTGGTTTTTGCGTTCGACCAGCGCCTCGGTATCGATGATGATCTGGCGCTGGCTGCGGAACCAGGTTGGCATCACCCGCTGCACCACGCCATCGATGTCACCCACATCGGCGCTAAGCTCGGCCGGCCAGCGCAGGATGAAGCTGGGGCTGAGCGCGGTCTGCGCTTGCGGCTTGCGATTGTCGCGGACGCTCAGGCGCACGATCAGATCATCGCCGCGTGCGTATCCATAGGCACCCAGCTGCAGATCCAGCGCGTAGCGGCGATTACGCTCATCGCCGCTGCCGTTCAGACGCAGTCTGCGCTCGCTGACCTCGACCAGTTCGCCGCTGCCCTGGGCCAGCGTGACGGTCAGCTCGGCGGCACCCAGGCCATAGTCATCACTGACCTCAAAGCGCAGCGGCCAAAGCCGTTCCTGACGTTCGATCACGGTTAGATTGCGCTCCGGCTGCAGCGCGGTGATCTGCGGTGGGCGGTCGGCGATGACCTCAATGCGCCAGCTGTCTTCGCCCTCAAGCGGCGGCGCTGCATCCAGCTGCAGCCTGTAGAAGGTGGACTTGGCGATCACTCGTTCGCCGCGCCATGCGCCGTCGCTGTCCCGCTGCAGCGTGAGCACCTCGCCGTCATGGAATTGCAGACTGGCCGACGCCGGCACCGGCTCGATCGTCAGCGACCACTGCAGCCGCGCGCCTTCCGGCACCCTCTGCTCCAAGGACTGGTCCTGCCACGGCTGCAGGCCGGTGTAGACCGGCGGTTCGACGCTGAGCTCACTGGCCGCAATGCGTGAAACCGGCGCTGCCGCTTCGGTTGACGCGGCAGTCTGGACCGCCGTCGGCGTCGATACCGATGCCGGCCAGTAGGCCGTGGTCAACACCGCCGCAGCGCAGGTCACGGCGAGCAACAGCAGACTAGACCACGGCCAGCGCGGACGCAGATCCGGCAGCGTCTGGGTATCGATCCAGGCGCGCATCCGCTCGCGCTGCAGCGCCGCCAGCGGTCCGTCGACCTGCTCCAGCCCCAGCGCCAGCGCCGAGCTGTCCTGCAGCTGCGGGCACTGCTGATCGAGCTGCCGAGCCAGCCACGGCCGGTTCAGCTGGCGCAGTCGGTGAAAGGTGTAGATCAGCACCAGCAGCGAAAGCAGCGCTGCGGCGAGCTGCCAGGGGCGCGGCTCGCTGTGCATGGCGGCGATCAGCAGCAGCGCAGTAAAGGGCAACGCCCAGCCCACCGCGATCGCGGCCAGAGCGCGCATGCGAACGCCATTCAGCAAGGCGGCAAGCTTGCTCTCGGCACTCATCGCCGTGACCTCTGTCGGCCCAGGGCCAGCAGCCGTTCAACGGTGAGCACGATCAGTATCAGCCACAGCAGTGGCGCCTGCAGCGACTGCGGCGACGGTGTCGTTTGAGCCTCGATCATGCGCGGCTGCAGCGCGTCGGCACGTATCCGGTTCGCTGGGGGCGGCTGCGGATCGGCCCAGCGTTGCAGCAGCTTCGGAAAACCGGGCTGAAGGACCTCGGCGAAGTTCTCCGCGTCGAGCACACTCGAGGGCTGCAGCAGCCAGCCCAGGCCCACTCGCCGAGCGTGGATCGCGCGTTCACCATCCGCGCTATGCCACACCGGCGCCTCGGAAGCATCGGTTGTCGCCGTCTGCGCGCGCAACCAGATCAGTACGCCGCCGGCGTTCAGCCAGTCAGCCACGGCGAGGATCTCAGCCGGATTCTGTTCGCTGGCCCACCACAGCACCTGCGTCTGCCCAGGCGCGGCGTTCAGATCGTGGACGTCATCGAGGTCGATCAGGGCAGCGCCGGGCTGCCGATCTGCGGGCGTCGCACCACTTAATGCGGCCATCCCAGCGCGGAGGTAGTCCAGCGCCGGATGCTCAGGGTCATCGAAGCGCAGCGACCAACGCTGAGCGGACGGTGGCCGCCCTGGCGGCTCCGACGCGGTCTGCACGACTTCGATAACCGGTTGCCGACGCAGCGCCAGGCGCTCGCCATCCATACCGTCCAGCGCTGCCGGCAAGCGCACTCGCAGTTCGGTGCTCAGCGGCAGCTGCGCGTCGATTTCCCGCAGCAGGCTCGCGGTGTCCACCACCGCACTAGCCGGCGGCGACTCGATGGGCGGGAATCCGGGCGACAGCCAGCGCGACTCGACTTCCGAAGATTGCCCATCGCTCTCCCCCAGCGGCAGCGCCGGGTGCACCAGCTCCAACTGGTCCGGCGCCGCCGGCTGCCATACCGGCTGCGCCATCAGCAGCGCCATCAGGGCGATCAGCAGCATGCGCAGCAGCAACAGCAGCCACTGCTGCAGACGCAGTCGCCCCCGCGGCCGCGCAGCCGCGCTCAGCCAACGCAGCGCGGCAAATGAAACCGGTTCGCGCTGGATCTGCCGCTGCAGGTGGATCAGCAGCGGTAGCAGCAGACCACCGAGCGCCAGCAGGCCCAACGGCGCCAGCAGACTCACCGCCCCGCCCCTCGACCGTTCATTGCGAACAAGCGCAGCAGCGGATCCTGCAGCGGTTGGTCCAAATAGTGCGCCACATGCGCGATGCCGCAGCCGTTCAAGCGCTGCGCCAGCGCCTGCTGCGCGGCCTCGAACTCGGCCAGGAAGCGCTCCCGCGCCGCCGGACCGTCGGTCAGCAGCTCATCGCCTGTTTCCGGGTCGAAGAAGCAGTGTCCCTGGGTGTATGGAAAATCCCGCTCCTCGGCGCACAGCGGCTGAATGCTCCTGACCTCACGACCACCGCGTGCCAATCGCTCCATCAGCTCGGCCGCGGCCGGGTCGAAGCAGTCGCTGAGCACGATGATCAAATCATGCGCTGCGGTGCGCGACCACAGCGGCTCCAGCGCCGCGACGTCGGGCCAGTGCCCACCGGCTTGCATTCCGTCCAGAGTCAGCAAGCAGCGATCGCGCTGGCGTATGCCGCTGTCGGCCGAGGTCAGCTGCAGTCGCCCGTCGCCGAGCACGATCAGACCGAAGCGGTCGCCCTGGCGCAGGGCCACCTCGAACAGCGACGCGGCGAGTATGCGCGCGCTGTCCAGTCGCGAATGCTTCGGGCGAACGCGGTCGAACTGCGCCATCGACGCAGTGGCGTCGATCACCACCCAGACCCGCAGCGCGCTGTCGCGCTCGGCCTCGCGCACATAGTGCCGATCACTGCGCGCGTAGAGCTTCCAGTCGATCATCCGCGGCTCATCGCCGGGCTCGTAGGCGCGGTACTGGGCGAACTCCAGCCCGCTGCCGCGATTGCGGCTGGTTTGCAGACCGAAACCATAGGTCTGGGCGCTGATCCGGGTGCTCAAACGCAGCCGTTTGAGATGCGGACGCAGCTCGGCGGGAATCAGATCCACGGCGTGACCAGCGCGCTAGCCTGGAAACGGCACGCCGTCCAACAGCGCCTGCACGACCTCATCGGCCTGACGCTGTTCGGCCTCGGCGGCAAAGGAAAGCAGCAAACGATGACGCAGCACCGGCGCCGCCAGCGCCCGCACGTCCTCGCGGGTGGCGGCCAGACGGCCGTGCAGCAGGGCCCGCGCCTTGCTGCACAAGACCAGGGCCTGACCGGCGCGTGGACCGGCGCCCCAGCGCACCCAGCGATTGATCGCATCCAAGGCCTGCTCGCCTGGTCTGGAGGCGCGGACCAGGGCGTTGATCCAGGCCAGCACGTCGGCGCTGATGTGCACCTCCCTGGCCAGCTCGCGCAGCACCACCACGTCGCTCGCATTCATCACCTGCGGCACCGACGCACGGTGACTACCGGTGGTCTGCAGCAGGATCTCCTGCTCTTCCTCCGCGCTCGGGTATTCGACATTGATGTGCAGCAGGAAACGGTCCAGCTGCGCTTCGGGCAGCGGATAGGTGCCGGCCTGCTCCAACGGATTCTGGGTCGCCAGCACGAAGAAGGGCTGAGGCAGCTGATGGGTGACACCGGCGTAGCTCACCGTCTGCTCCTGCATCGCCTCCAGCAGCGCGGCCTGGGTCTTCGGCGGCGTTCGATTGAGCTCGTCGGCGAGCAGCAGATTGGTGAATACCGGCCCCTTCTGGAACTTGAATACGCGCTTGCCGGTGCCGTGGTCCTCTTCCAGGATCTCGGTGCCGATGATGTCGCTGGGCATCAGGTCCGGGGTGAACTGCACCCGCCGGAAATCCAGCTCCAGCGCCTGCCCCAGGGTCCGCACCAGCAGCGTCTTGCCCAATCCCGGAACGCCTTCCAGCATGCAGTGACCACCGGCCAGCAGCCCGATCAACAGCTGCTCCACCACCTCACCCTGCCCGACCACGGCCTGGCCGATGGCCGAGCGTAGCGAGTCGAGTTGGGCGAGTCTGGCGTCGATGTTGGCTTGCAGGGATTCGGAATCATTCGGCATCGCAGTTTTCCTATTGGAGGGCCCGGGGCCCAGGGCAGAGGGCCCAGCAAGAGCGGCCCTGCCGCGGATTTACAAGCTTCTTTCTGGGCCCTGGGCCCTGAGCCCTGAGCCCTTCATTGAGCCCTAGCTACTCAGTGCATAAACAACAACATTCACCCCAAACTTGGTGTTGTCCTCGGCCAGCCAGCGCTTGTTGCGCCAGTCGTAGTCCCACTCGCAGCCGTAGTCCTTGTTGCTGTAGAGCACGCCCAGCCGACCGTCGATTTCGATGCCTTTCAGGTAATCGTGCACCAGATCGTCGCCCCAGCCGTTGAGCTCCATCGCCGTAGCCGGCGGGCCGTCGAACTCGAAGAAGCTGCTGTAAATGGGGTGGTCGTTGGGCAGCTTGCGCAGCGCGCTGGGGCCGAAGATCTGCGCCATTTCTGATTCGAAAGAGCGTGCGAACAAGCCGTCGATGTCATGGTTGCAGTCGTCGACGAAGACAAAGCCACCGTTGCGCACATAGCGTTCGAAGTTGGCCCGCTCCTCGCGATTGAACTCCACCAGCTTGTGCCCGGACAGATAGCAGAACGGGGCGCTGAGCATCGCCGGGTCGGCCAGCGCCAGCACCCGCTCGTTGGGGTCCACCCGCAGCTCGGTGTAGTCGATCAGCGAGGTGAGCAGATTGGCCGGCATCCGCTCATCCACGTTCCAATTCCCGGAGTCATACATCAACCGGGTCAGCCAGAAATCGTAGTCGGCCGGCGCTGCGCGCAACGGCTTGGCCAGTGCGGCGGCAACAGCGGCAGATGCGGCGGTTAGGAAATGGCGGCGGTTCACGCGTGAGGGCCCAGGGCACAGGGCTTAGGGCCCAGTAGAGCCGGCATGCGCGTCCCGCAGCTGGGCCCTGGGCCCTGTGCCCTGAGCCCTTGCACTAGCCAATACTCCGCGCGGTATTAATCACGTTGATCTGATCAAACCGCGCAGTCGCCGCACCGTGGGAAACGGCGGAGACCTGGGGAGGTTGGCCTTTGCCGTCAAAGAAAGAGCCGTTGAGGCGGAAATCGGATTCGTCGCAGATCGCGCTGCAGGCGTTCCAGAATTCCGGGGTGCGGATCTGGTAGGCGACGTCCTCGATCTGCTCGGTGACCTTGCCGTTCTTGATCTCGTAAAACAGCTGGCCGCCAAACTGCGCGTTGTAGCGCTGCTGATCGATGGAATAGGAGCCGCGGCCGAAGATGTAGATGCCGTCCTCGACGTCGCTGATCAGCTGTGCCGGCGTCAGCGGTTTCTTCCCTGGCGCCAGCGACACGTTGGGCATGCGCTGGAACTGCACTGAAGACCACGAATCGGCATAGCAGCAGCCATGCGATGCCTTTTCTCCGATGATATGAGCCTGATCGCGGATTGCCTGGTAGTTGACCAGCACGCCGTCTTTGACCAGATCCCAGCGTTTGGTGGCCACGCCTTCGTCGTCGTAGGCGACCCGACCCAAACTGCCGTCCTGGGTGCGGTCGGCGTACAGGGTGACGATGTCCGACCCGTACTGGAAACCGTCGTCGCGCTTGTCCAGGGTGGCGAAACTGGTGCCGGCGTAGTTGGCCTCGTAGCCGAGTACCCGATCCAACTCCAGCGGGTGACCGACGTTTTCGTGGATGGTCAGGAACAGATGACTGGGGTCGAGCACCAGGTCGTATTTGCCCGGCTTTACCGAACGCGCTTTGAGCTTGGTCTTGGCCTGCTGCGCTGCGGCCTTGGCATCGGCGACAATGTCGTAGCGATTGCCGTACATCTGTACGTCGCCGGGCATCGTCAAGGCGTCCTTGCTGGTCCCGTCCAGATACTCGTAGCCCATACCTACCGGCGCCGACAGGCCGTTGCGGCTGCGGAACTTGCCGCTCTGCTTGTCGGTGGCGGTGACCGTCAACGGCGCCCACAGGCGGTGCACATCCTGATCGATGTAGGAACCGTCGGTGGAGGCGAAATACTTCTGCTCGTTGACCAGGAACAGGGTGGAGTTGACGAAGCTGGCGCCAGCCTCCAGCGCCGCGGCGTTGACCGACAGCAGCAAATCGACCTTGTCCTTGATCGGCACCGCCATCGCGTTCTTTTCAATCGGCGTGGCCCAGGCGACCTCGCCCACCCCTTTCAGCGGCGCCAACTGGACCGGCTCGCGCTGGATCTTGGCGTTGGCCTTGGCAATGGCCGTGGCCTGACGCGCCGCCTCGGCGACCGCCATTGCAGTGAGTTCGTTGGTCGCGGCAAAGCCCCAGGTGCCGTTGGCGATCACCCGCACCCCGACCCCGGTGGACTCGGTGTTGACCACGTTGTCGATCTGCCGCTCACGGCTGATCACGAACTGCTGCAGATAGCGGCCGATACGCACATCGCAATAGCTCGCCCCGGCCGCCGTCGCCGCCTCCAGACCCACGTCGGCCAGCACCTTTTTGGCCGCAACCGACATCGGCACCTCCAGCAGCGCCTCAGCAGCAATCAACCGACCACCCACCGGCAGCACCAGCGCGGTGGCGCCGAAGCCGGTGATGGTTAGGAAGTGGCGTCGATGCATATGCGTGGTCCCGTCGTACTTGCTATCCAAAGGCGATGGGCGCGGTCGCCAAGCAACCGAGTCGAAGGCTCCTGGGCAGGGCCCAGGGCTCAGGGCTCAGGGCCCAGAAACTGCCCGACCCCGCCTCGGCCCTGGGCCCTATTCCCTGGGCCCTTCTAAACAGCATCCGACAGCGAAGTAAACGTGAAGTCCCGAATCTTCATAGCCGGAGTCATCATCACGATGGGCTGGCCGCCGCCTGGGCCGCCGCCGCCGATGGTGGAGCGCTGCGGTAGGCCCAGCTCCTCGACGTTGTTGAGCATGATTACTGGCGATTCGTTGAAGCGCATGTTCTTGATCGGATACTTGATCTCGCCGTCTTCGATGTAGAAGGTGCCGTCGCGGGTCAGACCGGTAAGCAGCACGGTTTGCGGGTCGACCATACGGATGTACCAGGTGCGGGTGACCAGGATCCCGCGCTTAGTATCGGCGACCAGCTGGTCGGTGCTTTTGCTGCCGCCGGCGATGAGGATGTTGCCGGGCTGCGCGGGTGCATCCTTCTCCTGCTTCTTGGCCCAGAAGCGCGAATAGTTCATGTAGTTGATCTTGCCGTCCTTGACGATGGCGATCTTGTTGCGCGGACGATTCTCGCCGTCCCAGGGCTGCACCGGCGCCTCGTTGTCCCACGGATCGGCGCTGATGTTGATGCGCTTATCGAACAGCTGCTCGCCCATCTTGGTGCCGCCGCCCTTCTTGGACAGGAAGCTGCGCCCTTCGTCGGCCTGACGCGCGTCGAAACCGAACATCATGAAGCCGATCAGCCCCGATGCGGCCGCCGGCTCCAGAATCACGGTGTACTTGCCCGGCTCAATGGCCTTGGCGTCTACCGAGCCCTTGGCCTTGCTGATCGCCCTGGCCACTTCGGACTTGGCATCAAACTGCGCCACGTCGGCGACGTTGCGGTTGACCCAGCCCGAGCCGGTGCCGTCATCGGTGCGCACGGTGCAGGTGAAGTCCACCGTGGTCGACTTGTGATAGCCGAAGTTGCCGGTGCTGGTGGCAAATGCCGAGAAGCTGGTGTTGTCGGTGAAGAAGCCCGCCGCGACCAGATCATCCTTGCGACAGGGCTCTATCGACTCCGCCGCGACGTTGGCCCGATACTCCGGACTGACCTCGGCCGAAGCCTTGACGAAGGCCGGATCGGAAGCCTTGTAGTCCTGCTTGCCCAAGGCCGGCATGAACTCATCGTTCTCCGGCGCCAGCTTGGCCAACTCCTCGGCTCTGGACACCACCCGTGCCAGGGAGGCATCGTCGAACTCGTTGATGGTGGCCACGCCGACCCGCTTGCCGTAGGCCACCTGCACCGCCAGCTGGATGTCGCTGACGATACCGCTGGTGGACACGTTGTTCAGGGCAAAGCGCACGTTGCCGTCCTTGGTGCCGGTCAAAGTGGCGATGCACTCGTCGGCCTTGGACAGCTCAATCACCTTGTCCAGAATCTCGCGCGCTTGCTTTTCGCTGAGCATGCTCATTGCTAACTCCTTGATCTTTTGGTCTTTAACGCGCTCAGCTAGCCGATGCTGCGGGCGGTATTGATGACATTGATGCCGTTGAACCGTGCCGTGGCCGATCCGTGCGAAACCGCCGAGACCTGCGGGGGCTGGCCCTTGCCGTCGAAGAACGAGCCGCCCAGGCGATAGTCGCTTTCATCGCAGATGCCGACGCAGGCGTTCCAGAATTCCGGCGTGCGCATCTGGTAGGCCACATCCTCGATCTGCTCGGTGATCTTGCCGTCCTTGATCTCGAAGAACAGCTGGCCGCCGAACTGCGCGTTGTAGCGCTGCTGATCAATGGAGAAGCTGCCGGCGCCGACGATGTAGATGCCGTCTTCCACGCCGGCGATCATCTGCTCGGGAGTCATCTTTTTCTTGCCGGCGGCCAGCGACACGTTGGGCATGCGCTGGAACTGCACCGAGGACCAAGAGTCGGCGTAGCAGCAGCCGTGCGATTCCTTCTCACCAATGATGTGGGCTTGATCGCGGATCGCCTGATAGTTGACCAGGATGCCGTCCTTGACCAGATCCCAGCGCTTGGTCTGCACCCCTTCATCGTCATAGGCGACCTTGCCCAGACTGCCGTCCTGGGTGCGGTCGGCGAACAGGTTGACCAGCTCTGAGCCGTACTGGAACTTGCTGTCGCGCTTGTCCAGGGTGGCGAAGCTGGTGCCGGCAAAGTTGGCCTCATAACCGAGCACCCGATCCAACTCCAGCGGATGGCCGACGCTTTCGTGGATGGTCAGCCACATATGGCTAGGATCGAGCACCAGATCGTACTTGCCGGGCTTCACCGAAGGCGCCTTCAGCTTGGTGGTGGCCTGCTTGGCCGCCGCGCGCGCATCGGCGACGATGTCGTAGCGCTGATCGTAGATCTCCACCCCACCCGGCAGCATGATCCGATCGGACTCGCCGCCGTCGAGATACTCAAAGCCCTTGCCCACCGGCGTGGAAAAGCCGTTACGGGTACGGAATTTGCCGCTTTCCTTGTCCACCGCGGTGACAAAGAACGGTGCCCACAGCCGATGCACGTCCTGATCGATGTAGGAGCCGTCGGTGCTGGCGAAGTACTTGTGCTCGTTGACCAGGAACAGGATCGAGTTGATGAAGCTCGCTCCGGCATCCATCGCGGCCGCATTGACGCTGAGCAGCAGATCCACCTTGTCCTTGATCGGCACCTCCATCGCGTTCTTCTCGATCGGCGTCTTCCAGGAGACTTCGCCGACGCCCTTCACAGGCGCCAGCTGCACCGGCTCGGTCTGCGACTTGGAATTGGCCTTGGCGATGGCGACGGCCTGACGGGCGGCTTCGGCGACGCTGTCGCGGCTCAGATCGTTGCTGGCGGCAAAGCCCCAAGTGCCTTTGGAAATCACCCGGATACCAACGCCGGTGGATTCGGTGTTGACGATGTTGTCGACCTGCTTTTCGCGGGTGACCACAAACTGCTGGAAGTAGCGGCCGATGCGCACATCGCAGTAGCTGGCGCCGGCACCCTTGGCGGCATCAAGCGCGACATCGGCCAGCGCCTTCTTCATCGCCTTGTCCAGCGGGCCCGCCGCCAGCGCCTCGGCCGCGACCAGACGACCGTGAATGGGAATCATCAGGCCACCCGCGCCGATACCGGCCAGGGTCAGGAAACGTCGTCTATCCATCTTGCTACTCCTATCTGCGCCGGCGCTCAGGCCCTGCTGTCAGTTGGCAATGCATCTCACTCCCGCGCTGGACCGCGCGGAACAGCCGGAATAATGCGCAGATTGAGGGTGTAGGGCATGTGGCGAAGGGCATAGGCGGCCGCGCTAGCACTGATCGCTAAACGCTCACTCGGCGGGTGTCGCTGCACAGATCCGGTCCCGACCTTTACGCTTGGCGACGTATAGCCAGTGATCCGCTCGGCGCAGCAACTGGTCACGATCGTCGCCGGCGCGCCAATCCGCCACACCGGCGGAAAACCGAGGCGGCGCGCTCAACGGCAGGTCGTCCAGTCGCAGCATGCGCATCGCTTGCCTGAAGCCCTCCAGCAGTTCCACCGTTGCAGTGGCAGTAAACCCCGGCAGCACCAGTGCAAACTCCTCACCACCGATGCGCGCCGGCAGTGCGCCTTCGGGGCAATGCTGCTGCAGCAGCGTTGCCACCCGGCGCAGCACCGTATCGCCCACCGCATGCCCCGCGCTGTCGTTGACCTGCTTGAAATGATCAATATCGATGATCGCCAGACACAGCGCAGCGCCGCCGCTCAACGCGGCCTGGATCTCGATGTCGATGCGCTCATCGAAGTGGCGCCGGTTGGCGATCAGGGTCAGCGCATCCTCGCGGCTGCGCTGCTCCGACAGCGCCGCGTGGCGCTGCACCTCGAGCAGCAGTTGTTCGCGTTCCTGACCGACCGCCTCCAGTTCCGCCGTACGTGCCTCCACGAGGGCCTCGAGCCGGACGCGATAGCCGTCCAGTTCTTCAAGCGTACGCGCGTCGGCGATGACCGGGGCGATGTCATCGGCGATCGCCGCCAGCGCGTTGCTATCGGCCTCGCTGTAGCGGCCGCTTTGCGAGTGCTGGACGCTGACCACCCCCAGGGTGCGCCCGCGCCAGCGTATCGGCGCGATCATCACGCTGCCCGGCCGCTCGCCGGACTTGAGAACGGCTCGCGCGCGCAGCGCCTCGGGCGCCCGGTCCCAGTCGTCGATGCGCAATCCCTGCCCGGTGGCCAGCACGTGACCGCTCAGGCCCTTGTCCAGCGGCTTGCGGGTCCGTTCCCGCTGCTCGCCTTCGCGCAGTTCCAGGACCACGTCGAAGTCGCCTCGCTCGACATCGTGCAGGGCCACAAAGCCGGTGCGAAACGGCAGCAGCGCACCGATGTGATCCAGCAGCCGCTGCGCGATTTGGGCCAGCTGGCGGCTGCCGGAGACGGCCTGACGCGCACTGGAAGCCGCGTCCAGCGCGCGCACGCGCTCCTGCACGTGGCGCCGCGACTCAACCAGCTCATGCAGACTGAGTACGGTCAGGGTCAGGAACAGCACGAACAGCACAATGGTGACCGGCTCGGCGCTGGCGCAGATCAATGCCGCCAGGACACCGATCGGCACGAACAGGCTGTCTGAAAGCAAATAGTCCCAAGTGGCGATGCGCCAGACGTCGCGTCTATCCAGCCACAGGAAGGTGATCATCATCGACGAGTTGACCACCTGCATCACCGCGGCCAGCGACAGCAGGGCCCACAGCTCGGTCCACCCCGGTGACTGCAGCGGCACCGCGCCGCCGACGGCTCGATAGGCCATGCCGCCGAGCACGCTGATCCAGACCACCATGCAGGCGTTGTGTACCGCGCGCAGCGCACCAAAGCGCAGCGAACCCTGCCGATAGCGCCGGTTGGTGAACGGAAAGACCAGCGCCGGCAGGGCATTGATCGCGGCGGCAACCTCCAGCGGAAACAGCAGCAGCGCCGCCACCTGCGGGACCCGCTCCATCGAGGTCAGACCCATCGAGGGCACCACGAAACCGTAGTGCCAGACCAGCAGCTGAAACAGCACAAAGGCCAGCACCACGCCCAACGGCGGCCAGTCGGCCAGCCACGGCCACGCCCAACTCGCCAACCAGACCGTACACCCGGCGAGCACCAGGTTGTACAGCCACAGGTTGCGGTTCTTGCTGCCCATGACCGGATTGTATTTGCATGGGCAGCGCGCGCGACCGAAGGTTGCGGGCGAAACGGATGCCATTGCAATTCGTTGCGTCCATGCCCTTTCGGCGATTGGCTATCCGACGATAGTCGGCATCACCGGATAGGGCGCCACTCCGAACAGCATCACCTGCTCTGCCGTCACCCCGGCGAACGCCGGGGTGCAGAGACTGTTCGGCGTGTGGCAGGCACCAGCCCGAGTGGCCGAAACCCCGGCGCACGACTGCCTCGGCCGCGTCGGGTGAATGCACCGCGAGCGTCCAGCCCGCGTGCTTGGCCGGTTTGCCAAGCGGACTGGACGCCAGCGCTCCTGGCCCGTTCAGCGCATCGGCACGCTGATCGGCGGATCGGGTTGCTCAAAGCCGTCCAGAAAGATCACCTCAGGCACCACGATGTTGGCGTCGGAGGCGTTGTTGTCGGCCGGTTCGATCTCAACGAAGTCCACCGGCACGCTGATCGTCGCGGTGTCGCCGGAGAGCGCCAACGCGTGTCCGGTGACACGCCATTGGTTGGAGCCTGGCGCGCGACTGAGGGCGGCAACGTCCGCCACGGCGCAGCCTAAAACGACCGCCTCGGCAAGTCGGTTGAGCTGGTTGGTTCGGCGCGCGACCCCTCGGCGAATGCAGGCGCGCGCCGCGGTCGGCATCGGCAGTCTCGCCGGGATCGGATCAAGACCAAGAATAACGGAGGACTAATCAAGGAGAATCTGTGGAGTCATCGGCTGGCCCGATCACCCAATCCATGGGGATAGCATCGCAGCCGGCGCCACCGGACCATCGGAGACATTGCCCTTCGGGAACCACGCGATGCTCCCCAGAATCGCCACGCTGCTACTCGCCCTGCTGTTCACCGCACCCTGCCTGGCTCAACCCACCGCCTACGACGACAGGCTGGGCGACAACCGCGATATGCTGAAAGCCTGGCACCAGCACCTGCGCAACTTCCAGGTCTGGGACAGCGCGCCGCCCACCTACAGGGGCGTGCACTCCATCGACGCCGTGTTTCGCGCCGCCGCCGAGCAGGAGTTCGCCTTCGCCGACGGGGTCGAGACGGAGTACGAGGATCGCTATCGGCAGAACTATGCCGAGTTGGTCAGCGCGCTGCAGGACTACTACCCCAAGCTGAGCGAGATTCTCGGAAGCATGGAGCAGGAGATGGCGCGGCGGCGCGACTCCAGC
>JAUIFV010000137.1 GCA_030430155.1 Gammaproteobacteria bacterium | reverse complement strand
CGCGAGCCGCGTTGCGAGTCCAAATCGTCTGCCCCCGTTACCAACAAGCGGGGGCGCAGTCCTGAGAGGCATAGTCATTCTATGCCCGAGGGCTGCAACACCGCAGCAGACGATTTGGGCCGCAACCCTTCGGGACAGCACCTGAGAAGCCCGCCAGCTGCGTTGGGCGTCTTGCCCAGAGCGCAGGCTATGATCTGCGACGCCCGCCTAACTGGCGAACCCATTTCTTGCTAAGACATGGAGGTGCCGTCGCGGCCACGTGCATTATTCAGGGAGTCCCTAGAGCTTGGGCTCAGTTGCGTGCATGCGCAGACCCGATCGGGCATCCTCCGACGTTTGCTGACGACCGGGTAGCCGGGCTTGAACAACAAGAACACTGAGTTCCACGCCTCGCGCCTGTTCACCTCCTGGCTGGCCGAGCACGACGCGGCGCTGGCTTTCAGCACTTATCAGGCCGGCAAGCTGTTTTTCGTTGGACTCAACGAGCGCGGCGAGTTGGCGATCTTCAATCGCACGTTGGCCCGGGTGATGGGCTTGGCGGTGCACCAGGAGTCGCTGTGGGTGGCGACGCTGTGGCAGCTGTGGCGATTCGAAAACGCGCTGCCGGTTGGGATGAAGAATCAGGCCTATGACCGCTGGTATGTGCCGCAGCTGGCCTACACCACGGGTGATATCGACGTTCACGACGTGGCGGTCGATGGCCAAGGCGAGCCGCTGTTTGTCAGCACGCTGTTTTCCTGCCTTGCGCGACCGGATCCTCGCTACAGCTTTAGGCCGATCTGGAAGCCGCCGTTTGTTTCGCGCTATGCGGCCGAGGATCGCTGTCACCTCAACGGCCTGGCGATGCGCGACGGCGAGCCGGCGCATGTCACCTGCGTCGGCCGCAGCGATGCCAATGAGGGTTGGCGTGAGCACCGCCGCGACGGCGGGTTGCTGATCGATGTGGCCAGTGGCGAAACCGTGCTGAGCGGGCTGTCGATGCCGCACTCGCCGCGCTGGTATCAGGGCAAGCTGTGGCTGCTCAATGCCGGCAGCGGCGAGTTTGGATACGCGGACCTGGCAAACGCACGATTTGTACCGGTGGCCTTCTGTCCCGGATTCCTGCGCGGCTTGAGCTTCGTTGGCAACTATGCGGTGGTTGGAATCTCCAAGCAGCGCCAGGACCGCACTTTCAGCGATCTGCTCCTCGACGAACAGCTGGCCAGGCGCGGCGTGAAGGCGCGCTGCGCACTGCAGGTGATCGATCTGCGCACCGGCGATGTGGCCCACGAAATGCGCATCGAAGGAGCAGTGACCGAGTTGTTTGATACGGCGGTGTTGCCCGGCTGCCGCAATCCGGGCGCGGTGGGATTCCAGTCCGACGAAATTCGCCGCACCCTGTCGCTGGCACCCGATGTGCTCTGAGCCTGGTACGTATCCCTTTTTTCGCTAGCGCCGACCACCTCGCGCTGACCACCGGTCGCTGCGGGTCGCAACTATCGTGCGCTTGACCGCCCCAGCGCGCCGCGTAGACTCCGATAGCCTCACCGGGATTCGGACCGACCCGTCTGCCGGGCTACGTGGAGTCTGCATGCAAACCCTTGAACGTCACTCGATCAAACCGCTCGTGCACGCGATCGGCCTGGCCATCACCTTGGGTCTGGGCGCCGCACCGCAGTCGGCCGAGGCCATCCAGGTGGTCTCACTGAGCGAGGTTGACGGGGTCAGCGGATTTCGAATCAATGGCGTCGACAACCGCCAGTTCGCCGGGTTCCCGCTGTCTGCTATCGGTGACATCAACGGTGATGGACTGGACGATATTTCCATTGGCGCGTACTTCACGGCCAACGGCACGGGCAGCGGATTCGTGCTGTTCGGGCGGGCCAACGGCGACCCGTTCCCGGCCGTGGTTTCTTTGTCAGACCTCGACGGCAGCGATGGTTTTAGGATCAACGGCGCTGCCGAGCTGGATCGAACCACCTATTCCATGCACGCCGCTGGCGACCTCAACGGCGACAACATGGCCGATTTGATCATCGGTGCACCAAAGGCGGACAACAACGGCTTGATCGATTCCGGCAGCGCCTACGTGGTGTTCGGGCGCAGCGCCGCCAATCCTTTTCCGGCGGTATTGTCGGTCAACGATATCTCCGGCGCGACAGGATTTCGTATTGATGGCGCAGCCGCAGACGACCGCTTCGGTCACGGTGTGACTACGGTCGGCGACTTCAACGGCGACAATATTGAGGACGTGATTATCTCGGCGCTGCAGGCCGACCCACAGATGCGCACGGATGCCGGCACGGCTTACATCATCTACGGCAAGACGACGCCGTTCGCCGACGTGAGCAACATCAGCGCGCTGACACCGGCGACCGGATTGGTACTGCACGGGGTCACTGCCGACGACAAGACCGGCCGCGACAGCGCCGCACTCGGTGACATCAACGGCGACGGCATGGACGACGTAATCATCGGCGCTTTCAACGCTCTGACCGCAGGCGGGATCAGCCACGTGGTCTTCGGCGACAGCACGCCGCCCATGTCGGGCGTATTGGACCTCGCCACCCTCGATGGCAGCAATGGCTTCACACTGGTTCCTGGCACCCTCAACGGCACCAGCCGAAACGTTGCCGGCGGCTTCGATATCAACCAAGACGGCCGCAACGACCTCGGTATCTCTGGTTGGCTTACGCCGCCGATGGAGACTGGATCTGCCACCGTGCTGTATGGACAACCCAGCAGTTTTTCCTTCCCTGCGAGCATCGATATGTCCGCGCTGGACGGCATGAACGGCTTCAACCTGCTCGGCGACGCACCCAATGCGCGCTTCGGCTACGCCATCGATGGCGCCGGCGATATCAACGGCGATGGCATCGATGATCTGATCGTCAGCGCCTATCAAACCGAGGAGGAACGCACCGAGCCGGCGCGTTACTACCTGATCTTTGGCCAAGCCGGCGTCGCCCCGTTCAATGCCAGCGTGCCGATTGCGAGCCTCGCCGACGGCAGCGCAGTTCGCTTTGACCTGCCCGAAGTGGCCGACGGCGGCGGCGTCGCAGTGAGCCCGGCCGGCGACATCAACGACGACGGATTTGATGATTTGGTGGTGGGTTCCTGGCTGTCGACGCCGGATGGTGGCGAGCTCGGCGCAGGCAGCGCCTTCGTCATCTACGGTGGTGATCCGCCGCCGATATTGGGCGATATTTTCGCCGACGGTTTCGAGGACTAGACCCCACACCGTGGATCAGCGGCAGCTCACGGAGGAGGTTTCAGGGTTGGCCCGCGCCGTGGTGTCGGACCCGCGTTGGCGAGTGCAAGGCGACGCATTCGGCGTCTCCATCCTGGGCATGATTCTTTACGGCTATGCGTTGGCGCTCGGACGCGCCGAGCCAGCGCTGCCGATTGAAGACATCGATGCGGCGACCTATTCCAGCCTCAAGCTACGCCTCGGCACCCAGGATGCATGGACGTTGGGATTGGTCGCCGAAGCCAGTCGCTCGGCCTTTGATGCCGCTCATCATCCTGCGAATCATCAGCTTGTCGAGGTGGGATATTCATATATGGGCGCGGACGATGTTGCCGGGCTGGTGGACAACGTCTTTGCCAACCTGGAAGCCTTTCGCGCGCACCACAAGCCGCTGAGCAACGGCAGCTAGCAGCAGCGCTCGCAGCTGCTGGTATCAGATCGGTGCAGATGACTTTGCGCCCTGTACCAAGCCTGGGGCGAACGGCCAGAATAATTGGCTCGAGCTAAAGCGTTCCAGGTTGCTGATGGCCAACCAAGCAAAGAACTTTGTTGAGCTGCTTACTTGTGCGTAACAGCGCGTGCCGCCTAGTGCGGTAACCGCGATTACGTTGAACACATTCCGATGGACAATTCCTGAGGCAAGGCGAGAGGAGGAGTCATAGCGGGGCTATGGCGACGACGAACAATGCCGCATTCAGGGTACTGGCTCACTAGCGCGGTGGGATCAAGGTGTGCGGTTCACCACACTAGCTGGCCGATGGGTAGCGACGGACTAGGAGTGACGATGTAGCGGCCACTGATCGTGTGTGACCGCTGCGGCGAAGAGACATTTCGCAGGACCATGCAAAAGCGCCTACAGTTAGTCATCCTCGGGCCAGACTCCGTTGAATGCCGGGGGAGCAACAAGATTTTCTAGACTTGGTTTTCCAGCGTTCTCGGTCTGTAGCACTTTGCTCGGAATGTGTCAGAACCTTTCCCTGTCGCCCGGATCACGATCCAATGCGGCGCGTCTAGCTTCATGGCATCGACGGGCCGCAAGCGCCACGACTCAGCGGGCAGGAATCAGCGCGGTACTATTGGGTTTCGAGCCGGGGCCTGTTTGCTGTATTTGCGAGCAAATGAACACTCAGATGTTAGATGTTTCAACCGGTATTCACTGATGAGCTATGACCTTGCACTTTGGAAGCGGTCTGCGGATACCAAGTCCGCCATGCTAGCAGAGGCCTACGCTTCTTTATGCCGTGGGAACAGCCACCCCGCGATGGCTCCGTTTGATTTGGCGTCGTTGGAGCAAGCCTTGAAGGCGATGTTTGGTGACTACACAGTCGAGGCTGACGGGCCAATTCTCTGCACGGCAGGTTCGACCCCATCGGCAAGCTGGATGATCATCGAATGTGGTCACGCTGACGCGAGCGATGTTTGCTCGAAGGTCGTTCCTGTTGCTCTGTCCCTGGAACTCCTTGTCTATGATCCGCAGAGGTCCTGCGTATGGGGGAACAAGCGCCCCAGCAAGCCTTTGCCCGTGGGCCGCGCGAAGCGCTAGGACGCTTTCTCTGAACCGCCGTGTCGAACTCGTCGAGCCATGATTGGCACAGAGGAGAATCTGAAGGGCAGCTGTTGGAAGCCCGACTCATCGTCCGATGGCCGATGTAGCTGCGTTCTCGTGGCAGTGGAATTCATGTGAGTTGGTGGAAGTAAGCAGGCATTCCGATAGCCGCATGTACAGCTTCCGCCGGACCGGATCTTTAGGCGAAGTGCGTCGGAAACACCTTGTTGGCGCCTACCAAGCGCCAAGCAGTTTCGACCTGAACTCGTTCCCGCGTAGTGTAGGATTCGGCCACTCGGCAGCAGCCGGATCGACTGCGTAGCCAGATGTCTTCGGTCGGCTACTTTCGGCTCCAATCCGGATCTCGCAGTCCACTCATCGTCCAGACGGGAATCGCATGACCAACTTCATTCAGACCCCCAAAGTCGCGCTAGCGATTCTGACCCTGCTGTTCTCTGTCTCCGCCCTCGCGCAGGATGCCGCGATCCAACCCGCTCCAGAGGGCACCGCGCCTGAGACCATGGATCAGAGCGCCGTCAACGACCCGGTGGGCGAGGGCGACGCTGCGGCGGCGCCGGACTCCGAGCCGCTGGCAATGGAGTGGCTGCGCGGCGAGAAGGCCGACACCGTGGTCTGTCCGTTTCGCGGTCGGATCAAGTACGAGCCCGGCGAGATCGAGTGTGGGCTGATCAAGGTGCCGGAGAACCGCGAGGTTGCCGGCAGCCGGACCATCGAGCTGAACTACACGCGGATCGTGGCGACCGGCAAGGACCACGAAGAAAAGGAGGTGGCGACTCGCGACGACCCGGTGATCTATCTGACCGGTGGCCCAGGCGTGACCATCGATTCCTACGTCGAGCGGCTCAAGGATCACCGCGTGGTCTATCAGCGCGATCTGTACATCCTTGAGCAGCGCGGCATCGGCAACTCCGGTGATTTCTGCCGCTTCTTCGACAGCCGCAATCGCGCTGCGCAGATCCATGCCGACCGTGAGTCCGCCGAGCGCGCGGGACTGGATCAGTTTCAGGCCTGCATCGAAGGCGCGATCGCCAGCGGCGTGGACGTGACCGGCTATAACACCTTCGAGAACGCGCGTGACGTCAAGGCGCTGCGCCTGGCGCTGGGCTTGCAGAAGTGGAACGTGTGGGGGATTTCCTACGGTTCGGTGCTCGGCCAGGCCTACCTGAAGGTGGACCCGGAGGGCATCCGCGCGGCGATTATCGACGCCATCGTGCCGCTGGATCTGGGCGAGTTGATGCGCCTTGCGCACTGGCACAACGCAAACTTGGATCGCTTGTTCGCCGCCTGTGAAGAGCAAGCCGATTGTGCACGCGTGTACGAGGGGCTGCGCCCGCGCTACATGGCGGCGATCAAAGCCGTCGAGGACTCCCCGGTGACGGTGCGCTTCGATGCCAACGAGCAGTTTCCCACCGGCGAGGCGCATTTCTACTCGACCATCATTGCCGGTCTGCCTTTCATTCTCATGTACGAGCAGGAGAATCATCCGGCGCTGTTGGCGATCATCGACGCGCTGACCCGCATCGTCGAGTCCGGTGATCAGACCTTCTACCGTGCGCTGGCGCAGGCGATGTCGCTGGGCGAGGGCGGCGTGGGTGCGGGCATGTCCGCCGGCATGGCCAGTGCGGTGCGCTGTCAGGATGGCTATGTCGATTCGAACGCGGCCTTTGCGGCGCAGGATGAGGCGCTGTATCCGGCCCTGTTCAATGCCTTCGATCATCCCGTCGTCGCGCAGGAGGCGGCGCAGCGCTGTCGCCAGGTGGGTTTGCCGAAGCGCGACTTCGGCGCCTACGCGCCGGTCCAGACCGATCTGCCGGTGGTGGTCGCCAACGGCCGCTGGGACCCGATCACGCCAGTGGCGCTGGCCGAGTACGTCATGCCGGGCTTTGCCAATGGCCAACTGGTGGTGTTTCCGCACGCCGGCCATGGCCCGACCCGCTCCATCGAGTGCGCCGGCGACTGGATGAACGCCTGGTATGACGACCCCAGCCAGCCGGTTGGGCGCGAGTGCGTCGACGAGGGCGAGGAGGCTGCCGAGTTCCTGGCTCCGTATTTCCGCACTTCAGTCGCCATCGACGCGCTGGCGCTGATGGGCGAGGACAAGGACCGCCTCAAGCAGCACGGCATCTGGGTCGGGGCCTCGGCGGGCCTGACTCTGTTGGCGGCGCTGTTTCTGCCGCTGGCTTGGGTCGGACGACGCATCAATGGCAGCTCGGTCGCGGCGGCTGGCGGCAGCCGTTTCCTGGTCTTCCTGGCCACCGGATTGGGAGCGGCGTGGCTGATCGGCCTGGGCGTTGCCACCTATGTCACCTCGGAAATCACCGAGCTGATGCTGCTGTTTGGCATGGTGCCGTGGGCGACCTGGATTGCCTGGCTGGGACCGGCGAGCGTGTTCTTTGCGGTGCTAGCACTGATCCAGACCTGGCGCAGCCGCGAGCGCATACCCAGAGGGTCGCGTATTGGCCTGATGGTCAGCTGCTTGGCCGTGATCAGCTTGGGGGTGGCCGGTTGGGTTTGGTCGCTTTGGCCGTTTTGATGGATTAGCAGTAGGCGCGCCGGTTGAAGGCGCAAAGGCGGTCCGGATTTCGTGGATATGTCATCCCGGCCTTCAGCCGGGATCCAGAGGCGTTCGCTCCGGTTGCCGTGAACGGCACTGGGCCCCCGCGTGCGCGGGGGCGACGGGAGGGTGCGGCAACGCTGGGGTTCGCTGAGAACATCTTGCGCCGAGGATGAGCGCTATGGCCCCTCAAATCCATCCTCGAACAAGTCATCAGCGCCAGCCATCACCTGCAGCGCGCCGTTCACCCGAAGCAGATGCAGTGGCAGATCGCCAGCGTTGATGGCGCCGTTGCCGTCGATATCGAAGTACAGGCTGACCAGCACGTCATAGCTGCCGGCGGGGAGGTTCGGCGGCAGTTGGAAGGGTCGCTGCGGAGTACTTGAGCCGGGCTCCAGGCGCACGCCCAGATCGTTGGCCGGATCGGAAAGGAATCCGGTCGCCGGGCTGAACAGGCTGGCGCCCAGGTAGACCGGATCGTGCGCCTGCTGGGCCAGATTGTCGGTCTGCAGCTGCAGGTTTATCAGGCTTCCAGCGGTCGCCGCCGACAGCGGCTGCAGCGCGCTGATCTGCAGCGGCGATGTCAGTTCGGCGGTACGTAGACCCGTTCCTGCGCCGGTCTGGTTGCCGTTGTCGTTGTAGTAATGAGCGACGATCCACGGCCAACGCTGACCCTGCAGCGACCAGCGCTGACTGCCCCACTGCGACATGCCGCGGCCGTGGCCGAAGCAGCCGCGGTCGGTGGCCACGGCATCGGCCAGGCAGGGCCAGTTGGCGACCGGACTGCCGACCGCGCCGTTGCCGCAAGACAGGTCTGGATTGGAACAGGGTAATCCGTCATTGGGATCATCCCAACCGTTGTTCTCGGCCGAGTACTCGCTGCGAAAGGGGTCGCTGCCGGCCGTCAGCATCAGCCCGGCGGTGGCGTTCACCGCGGCATCGGAACTGCCGCTGGTGTCGGGATCGTTGACCTGACAGCAAGCGCTGGAACAGATGTCATACTGCGTGGTGCGCGGATTGAGCACGTGCCAGGCCGCGTAGCTGCGATAGGCGATGGCGCCGGCGCGCAGGCTGTCGCCGCTCCAGCTGGCGATCCACTCGTCGTTCAGACCGCGGCGCACATAGGTCTCAAAGGGCAGTACCTGCACCGTGCTGCAGCCGCCTACACAGCAGATGCCGCCGTCGCTGGCAAAGCCGACCCGAATGCTGCTCGGCGGCGCCAGTATCGGTGCGCGCGGTGTAGCCGAGCCTGTGCGGGAAGCCGCGTCAGCCCGGTCCGGACTGTCGGCGAGCTGCCGGCTGAGCTGGCGGTGATCGGCACCGATCCTTTGCCCCAGGTCGATCAGATGCTGCGTAGGTGCGGGCCCGAGCAGCAGCGTGCGCGTTTCGCTGCGCGATCCGGCGTCGATATGCAGCGCTAGCGCCTGCGCGGCAAGCAGGTCGAGCGGCGCGTTTTCGAAGGCGAAGCGGCCGTCCTCGCTGCTCTGTGCGGTCATCCCGCCGATGCGCAAGCGGGCGCCGGCGACCGGCTGCCGCTGATGCGGGTCATTCAGATGGCCAATGAGCCATGCCTGATCTGCCATCGGCACCTGCAGCGGCTCCAGCCAGACCGTTGTTGGCCAGGCGTTGTCGGGGATCTGCAAACTCAGCACCTGGTAGCCAACCGCCGAAACCTGTACTTCGCCGTTCAACGGCAGCTCGACGGGCCGATCGGCAGTCACCAGCCACTCCGGCCCTGACTCGTCGCCCTGAACGGACAGTCGCGCTTGCGCGTCCAGCCAAGCGCCGGTACGTGCGTCGCGCGCCGACAGCTCGACCGCCACAGCCGGCGCGCTGACCAGGCCAAGTAAGGCGAACCCTAGCGCCATCCGCCGTGATCGGACTGCCCACAGCCATCTGGTGATCAAGATCGTTCGCAGCACAGCGTCGTTCCCGCAAGGTGCAGCCATCCTACGATCTTACGACCACAGATTGCGATGCAGCTCAATCAGCCAGGTGCCCTTGGGACGGAGCAGGGCAAGGCGTCCAGCTCACCAGGAGTAGGCACCGCTGGTCGGCTCATGGCGTCGGTGGGTCGGAACTTCGGCGCATCGAATCGTCGTGCTTGTGTGTTCAAGGACCTGCCGCTAGTGTGCGCGCCACCGTCGGTCAGTCCCTTGTCAGGCGGCCTATGCATGGAGCACGGATATGACCCGATGGCGGCACGGCTGCGCGCTACTGATGCTGACCTTACTTACTGGCTGCGTCACCCCACCGCCACGCCTGAACGCACCGCTGGTCGAGGCGGAAAAGGCCTCTGCGGTGGTGGTGTATCTGCAGCAAACCGAGATTGCCCTGGATCAGTTGAGCTTTGACGGCAGCTCACAAGGGGCTGCGGTGCATCTGGTTGGCAGCATCGTGGCCGGGAAGATGGCCAGCAATCGGGCCAAGGCGATCGTTCCCTATCGTCAGGCCTTGCTCAGCCACAATCTCGAGAACCAGCTGATCGATGCATTGCGCGAGCATCTGCCGGTGGCGATGGTGCGTACCGATGCCGCCTTCAAGATTGTGCGCACTGAGGCCGAGTGGCGACATCACTTGCATAGCGTCGTCCCGGCCAACGTGTTGCTGGTGACGGCCCGCTACGGATTCGAGCAGAATCTGGAAGTGGCCTACGTCTACGCGGACGTGGATTTCAGTCACTACCACCGCGTTCCACCGGATCTGGAAGCCAGTCGCGAGGTGAGCTTTGACGCGCGCATGGCCGCCAAGCCGACGTTGTTGCATCGCGGCAGCTACTACTCGCAGCATGTCCTGCAGCCGCTGTTTGACGAATCCGTCCAGGGGCTGTCGGGCTTCAACTCCAGTGCGCAAGCCTGGTCTGCGAACGGCGCTGAAGCCGCGCTCGGTGCCTTTGCTATCGGCATGGACGAAGTGGCGCAGCTGATTGCGGCCGATAGCCAAGGTGGGCTGCCCAAGCCCGCCGATCCAGAGAAGCTCTGGATCAAGGCCGCCGACGCCCGCATGGGACTAGGTGCGCTGTGGGCCGAGGTCATGCTTCGTCGCGGTGACCGCATACTGGTCAAGCACTCGCAAAGCCATCAGCGCTATTGGATCGATGCCCGCCAGGTCAAAGCGGGTTCCTAGTCGGAAGTCGGTCCGAGGACGGCGCAGTCCGATTTCTGTCATCAATGCTTGTTTCGAGGGAGAGCGGAGATGCGCAAGTCGCTGATGGCGATTCTGGTGGCGGTAGCAGCGGGGAGCCATGTGCAAGCCTCCGATATGCGCTTTTGCGACCTGGCGGGCGAGATCGAATCGGCCGTCTATCGTCCGAATCGGGAGGTGTTGTTCAGCCAGCCCAAGCCGACCTATGACCTCACCGTGACGGTCGCCGAATCGACGCTGGCCAAGGGCGGCCGGGACCGGGGCAGCTACACCGATTGCAGTGAGTTCGCTGGGGTCTCGGTGGACATAAGGTTGGACATTCCGAAGCGATTTGGCACGCCACGAGCGGGCGACCGTATCGAGTTCTACTATTCAGCGATCGATGTGGTCGGGGTGCATGGCCACGCGGTCTCGGTGTGTGCCGAACTGCTTCGATTGGATCCGGCCAACAACGAGCAGGCTGAAACTGAATGAGGGCGCGATTGAAAGGGGGGATGGTCGCGTTTAAGAATGGCGACTGGTCAGCATGGTCCGACCGAAATCCGGTACTCGTCCACGCGCGGCGCCGCCAACGAATGTGACGTCGATCGTGGTAGAGCGTGGTCCACTGTCAATGCCAATCGAGGCAAAATGCTGATGTTGTTGCGACTATGCGCATTGATTGCCGCCACCTGGCAGATCGCTCCGCCGGTTGAGGCGTCAACGGGTGAGTTCAGTCAACCGGTCCCTATGGCATCGCGGCCGGCCGACCACGACCGCGCCGTAACGCGCATCGCCTTCGGATCCTGCTACGCCCCGCAGCTGGAGCGACCGGGCATCTGGACGTCTATAGCCCACAGCGAGCCGCAGCTGATGCTGCTGCTGGGGGACAATGTCTACCAAAGCGAAGAGCTGGCGCAGCCGGGGTTGCGCGAGCTGCGCGAGGCCTATGCGATGCTGGCCGCCGAACCCGAATTCGCCGCGCTGCGCGAACGCACAACGGTGCTCGCCACTTGGGACGATCACGACTACGGCCTGAACGATGCCGGCGCCGAGTTCCCTCAGCGCGCCGAATCCGAGGCGCTGTTTGAGGCCGTGTGGCCGTTGCCGAAGGGCGCCTCGCGCGCGGCTGGCCGCGGTATCTACACCCACATGACCCTGGGCCCGCCAGGCCGTCGCCTGCAGGTGCTGATGCTTGACACCCGCAGCTTCCGCGACGCGTGGCCGGATCGGAGCTCGGGATCGGCGTCGCAGGCGACCTTGCTCGGTGCCAGCCAGTGGTCCTGGCTGCAGGCGCGACTGCAGGAACCGGCAGACCTGCGCCTGCTGGTCAGCTCCATCCCGGTGCTGAGCGACAGGGATAGCGGCGAGAACTGGGCGCGCATGCCAAACGAGCGCGTGCGCTTACTCAAGCTGCTGGAAGGCCGCGCGGGCGGTGACCTGCTGATCCTGTCTGGCGACACACACTACGCTGCGATGCTCACCAGCAAAGGCGAATCCGGCGACGGCTTGCTGGAGGCGACGTCGAGTTCGCTCACCTTGCCGATCAGCGAAAACCGCCGCGACAGCCTGGACCTTGAGGACGCAGCTAGGATCGGCGAGGTGCGCTTCGAGGAGAACTACGGCCTGCTGGAGATCGATTGGGAGGCCCGGTTGATGACGGTCAAACTGCTTGACCGGGAGGGCAAGCCGCTCTTGCATCGTCCAGTGCCGCTGACGTCTCAGGCGCCGCCGACGCCGGATCTCCAATAGTTGCCAAGCACGCGGTCAGCGCTGCCGGCTTCCATGATCGCGTGAATGGGTGGCCCTACTCAAAACCATCGCTGCCCAGCTGCGAGATCAAGTGGCGGAGCAGGAACTCATGCGCCTGATCGTGGATGACGGTGGGAAAGCCGCCGTGGCCGGAGCCGGTGACGGTGATGAATTCGGGCTCGTGAGCAAAGGCGACCAGCGCGCTACGCAGCCGTTCGCTCTGCGCGAATGGGACGGAGGTGTCGATATCGCCGTGAACGATCAGGAACGGCGGATCGGCGACGTCCACCCAGGTTTGCGGACTGACCGAGGTGACCAGCGCGATCAGCGCTGGGAAGGGCGGTGCGGGGTTGGCGGCGTTGGCGCGAAGGACGCCGATGCCTTCACCGGGCTGGCTGAAACCGATCAATCGGGACTCCGGTGAATTCGGGGCATCATGGTCGATGATGCTGCCGGGCGGATCGGTGACATCCAGCTGCATCATCAGCAGGTCGGTAGGGCCGTAGTAGTCGACCGCCACCTGGACGGCGCTGGAGACGCCCGCATGGGATCCAACCGTTCCTTCCAATTCAGGGTCGTTGCCCGAGGTGCCGGCCAGGGCGGCGAGATGGCCGCCGGCCGAAGAGCCCCACACACCGATGCGATTGGGGTCGATCTGATAGCTGTCCGCCTGCGCCCGCAGCCAGCGTATGGCCGCCTTGGAATCGTGGATCTGCGCCGGAAAGATCACCGGTTCGCCGCCCCATTGCCCGCTTTGCCCGGACAACCGATAGCTGATCGAAGCGACCGCGACGCCAAAGTTAAGCAAGCGTCGGGCGTGCGCCGGCGCCGGAAAACGGCTGCCGCCGGACCAGCCGCCACCGTGTATCCACACCACCACCGGTCGCGGCCCGGTCCCACCCTGCGGCAGATAGAGATCGAGCATCAGCGGTTGCCCGCCAACCTCGGCATAAGTCAGATCGGCAAAGGTAGGGGTGACCTGTGCAGACGCCGCAGCGCTGTAAAGAGAGGCTGTGCAGATCAGCGCGCCGATTCGTACTCGCATCCGCGTTCCTAGAGACTGACTCCAACAGCAGCAACGCACGACAACCGATGCGGTTGACTGCCGGGGGAGCCAACGTGCTCCAACCCGGCAATTGATTGGCAGAGTGCTTCGCGTCGAGCGACCAATGGCTCAGGATTATCAGTCGATCAGATCGGCCTGCAGCCCAGCCGTGTAGTACAGCAGCCCGAAATGCCCGTAGGGCAGGGTGTAGCTGGCGTTCTCGCCGCCGAGCTGCGAGCTGTGCACGCCGCC
>JAUIFV010000286.1 GCA_030430155.1 Gammaproteobacteria bacterium | reverse complement strand
TGACTATGCCTCTCAGGACTGCGCCCCCGCTTGTTGGTAACGGGGGCAGACGATTTGGACTCGCAACGCGGCTCGCGTGCATTGTTCAGGGAGTCCCTAGCGGCGTTGCTTGATTCGGATTAGTCCATCATCCTGGTCTCGGATCGCCTTGTCGCCCAACCGAGGAGCGAACTGCTTGCGGATTATTCTGGCGCTGATCGTTCTCTGCACCGCGATATTGGCGGCGCAAGCCGAATCGCTCAGCGAGCAACAACCGCCTATCGATGCTGATTTGATCAGCGACGATTCCAGCCCCTATCCGCAAATTGAGCTGTCTACCGAGCCCGATTGGGATGTCGCCAAAATTGGCGATACGCTGACGTTGTTGGTCGATGACCTAGAGCACCGCATCTCGCCCACCGCGCTGCCAATGGATAGCCAGTCGGATGGGCGGCGGCGCTGGCGCTTCGAGCTGCCACGCGAGCTGCGCGCAGGAATAAACGTGGAGCTGCGCTTTCGTTTGGGCGCCGAGGCGGTCGTCGGCGAGCAGTTCCTGGATCCTAAGCGAAACCCCAAACGGCGGTTGCTGGTCTGGTTCGTACCATTCTATGTGGATGTGCAGGTTGGGTGCAGCTCGAATCGATGGCGACCAAGCTCAACCGCCGGGGAACTCGACGCCTCGGTGATGGCGCGACCGGGAAGCTCGGCACGCTGCCGTCCGAACAGCAACCCACGGTTGTATTTTCGGAGCTTCCCAAGTGTGGACATGCTGCGGGCCATCGCCCGGGACTTGCCGGAACCTCTGAGGCTCAGCGCCGACGGTCCACGTGCCGCCAGAAGCCAAAATCGAGGCCGGACGGTACCCCACTACATTGACAGACCAACGCCCTATCACCGCTACTACGATGGCTTCTACATCGAGATTGAGGGGGCGGAGCCGGGTCGCCGTTACCAGATGGATGTGGGTTCGGACTGGGTGGACATCTTCGGAACGCCATTCAAGCCGATCACTCTGGTCTGGCAGTCGGCCTCAGTCGAGTAAATCCAGCGCGCAACCATCGCACCGTCGATGTTGCTAGGCTGGGGTCGTATTTTCTAGGCGGGGCCCTCTATGAAAACCCCGTGGATGCTGTACTGCTTTCTCTGGCTGGCGCTGAGCGGCGGCACTGCCAACGCAATCGATGTCAGCAAGCTGCAGGGGCTGAGTGAGCTGCGTTTTCATCAGCTGGAATCCAATGTCGACGGCGATCCGCCGTACTACATCTACGTGCGCTTACCCGAGGAGATGGCCGAGGCCGATGTAGACACACGCTACCCCGTGGTCTATCTGCTCGACGGCGGGGTGACCTTTGCGCCTCTGGCCGGTTATTACCGCTACCTGCGCCTGGCTGAGGAGGTGTCGCCGCTGATCATCGTCGGAATCTCCTACGGTACTTCGGACTGGCGTGAAGGGAACCGGCGCAGCGTGGACTACACCTTGCCTACCGCAGAGCAAGCGCACTGGGGCGGGGCGGAGCGTTTCGACCGCTGGCTGGAGTCGCGCCTGCTGCCGTTGATCGAAACCGAATATCCCGCCGATCCAGCGCGACGGATAATCTTCGGGCAATCGCTGGGCGGGCAGTTCGCGATCCACGAAGCGATGTTCAAGCCGGATCGTTTCTGGGGGCATATCGCCTCCAATGCGGCGTTACATCGAAACCTGGAGCTGTTTCTGTCCGCGCCTGAACAGCGGCCGGCGGTGCTGCCGCGGCTGTTCGTGGTCGGCGGCAGCGACGACAACCCGCGCTTTGCAGAGCCGCGCGGTCGCTGGATAGCGCACTGGCAGTCGCAACCGGCGCCGCCTTTCGAGCTGCAGGTGACGACCCTGCCGGGCGACAACCACTTCTCCGCGCTCACCGGGGCCTTCAGACATGGGCTGATCTGGCTGTTTGAGGAATAGTGCACCCTAGCAATCCGACGCGGGTGCACAGTCTGGACTCGCGAGCGATATCGTTTCGATCTCAATGCGGTTCTTGCCGCTGCTTTTGACCCGGTACATCAGCTCGTCGGCGGCGCTGATTGCTGCATTGATACGGGCTGGCGCCTGAGCGAAAACCGCGACGCCCAGACTGAACCCGATCGGCCAGCCATGGCGTTTGGCCAACGCATTGAGCTGCTGATGCAGTTCGCCAAATCCTTGCTCAGCGCCGGCAGGATCGCTGCCCACGCGGAGCAGGGCGAATTCATCGCCGCCCATCCGAGCGACGAGGTCTCCGGCGCGTGCGCACCGGCCGAGTTGCGCTGCAACGCCGCGCAGGATGTCGTCGCCGGCGCTGTGCCCGCGGCTGTCATTGACCGCCTTGAACCCATCCAGGTCCAGATAGGCCAGTGCGACTGAAGTCTGGTGTTTGGCTGCTCTCTGCAATAGCGACCCGGCCTGCAGACGAAAGCTGCGCGAGTTGAGCAAACCAGTCAGCCCGTCAATGGTGGCCAGTTGCCGCTGCGCACGCAGCGAATGCTGCAACGCATCCAGCAGCAGGGTCACAAT
>JAUIFV010000136.1 GCA_030430155.1 Gammaproteobacteria bacterium | reverse complement strand
GGATGATGCGCACCGAGACTTCCAGATCCGACGGCGCATTGCCGCTGCGACCGCTGACGGAGATCGGGCTGTAGATGTTGGAGTAGTCGTTGATGGTGTAGTTGTTGGTGTTCTCAAAGAACGACTGACCACCGCCACCACCACCGCCACCGGCAGTGTAGGTGCCGACCAGGTTGACCCCGGAGAAGGTGCTGTAGGCACGCAGCATCACGTGATAGGTGCCAGCCTGCGGCGCGGCGAAGGTGCAGGTCTCGTTGTTGCCATTCAGATACGGACGGCAATCGTAGGAGCTGGTGCTCGGCTCACTGCCGAACTTGACGTACAGATCGGCATCGCCGCTGCCACCGGAGATGTTGAACTGCAGGTTGCTGGCACCGGCTGGGACGTCCAAGGTGTAACGCAGTTCGCCGCCACTGGCCGCGCCCTGACCGCTCACCGGCACGCCGTTCTCCAGCTCATTGCCGCCGCCACCGCCGCCGCCACCGCCGCCCAGCGACTGCATGGCCGCCAGCGAGTCGACGATACCGGCTCCACAGCCACCCGAGCAGCTGCCTGGCAGCGAACGCGCAGTGGACTTGAGCAGGGATTCGACCTGCGCCGGGGTGCGACTGGCTTCGCCCAGGATCATCGCGGCCAGACCGGCGACGTGCGGGGTGGCCATCGAGGTGCCCTGGTAGAAGGCATAGCTCTGCGAGCCGGGCGTGGTGCTGCCCGAGTTCAGCGTGGAGTACACGCCGTTGCTGCTGGAGCTCTGGGTCAACTCGCCGCCAGGCGCGGAAACGTCAACCACCGAACCGTAGTTGGAGTAATAGCTGCGTCCGCCGGAGCGATTGGTCGCCGCTACCGTGACCACGTTGGCGCAGTTGGCCGGCGTGGCGCTGGAAGCGTTGGTGTTGGAGTTGCCGGCGGCAACGATCACCACGGTGCCGCGACCGACCGCGCTGTTGATCGCATTCTGATAGGTGGTGGGGCAACTGCCGCCGCCGCCCAGCGACATATTGATGACCTTGGCCGGGGTGCTGTTGGCAGGCACACCGGAAACCGATCCGCCAGAGGCCCAAACCATGGCGTCTGCGATGTCGGACAGCGAACCGCCGCACTTGGCAAGCACGCGCACGGGCTGGATCTTGGCGCCGAATGCGACGCCGGCCACCCCGGAGCCGTTGCCAGTGACCGCAGCCACGGTGCCAGCCACGTGGGTACCGTGCCATGAGGAACCGCTGGCCGGTGAGCCGCTGTAGCACTCGTTGGCCGAGCTCCAGTCACCCTGATCCAGGGGGTTGGAGTCGCGGCCGTTGCCGTCGCGCGCGTTGGTGGCGTTGGACACGAAATCGTAACCGCTGACAACGTTGGCGTTGAGGTCGCTGTGCGAGGTGATACCGGTGTCAAGCACCGCCACAACCACGCCGGTACCGGTGCCGATGTCCCAGGCCTGGGGCAGGTTCATGCCGCCAGTGGACTCGAAGTAGTGCCACTGCGAGCTGTAGCCAGAATCATTGGGCGTGTACAACGGATACATCATCACGTCGGGTTCGACGTAAGCCACCGCCGGGTCGCGAGCCAATTCCTGCATCACCCTGGTCATCGTCCCGCTGTCCGCCTTGCGACCCAGCTTCACCAGTTGACCACCGGTTGCCAGAGTGCGCTCGTGGGAAAGCGTCACGCCCGTTGCAGCGGCGACCGCATCCAGATGCTGCGCCAGAGCGCGCTCGTCGTAGCTACGGCGCTCCCCAGCGCGGTAGCCGACGATGATGCCGTCATATTGCTGCTTGTAATCCAGAGCGCTGGCGTTAACCACCTGCTCCGGCTTGGGACGCAGCGCCGCACCGTCATTTCCCCCAAAGGACTGCGCGAGCGCAACATTGAACGATCCCGCGAGCGCGGCACCCACTGCCAACGCAACTGCGCGGCGACCACTCATCCAGTTCATTCCCACTGGCATATCTCCCCGATGTGATTGAGCAAGTGTGTTTCCAGGCAGGCTCGGTCGAGCCGGCGGTGGCTTCGCGATCTCACGTGGAATTCGCAAGAAGCGGGCTGCACCGTAGGCGGAGTGACCTAAAGCGTCAATCTTGGACAGGAGGTGGCAAGGAGCAGAATATGATGCAGTGCAGCATTTTGTGACTATTCACATAGGTGATGAGTGATATGAAGCGGTGATGACCTCTCAAGGAGTTCCAATAAAACACTGTAATATATGAATATGTGTAGCAGTTTGACTCGGTACTTTCTGGCTTGAGTTCCGAAGTACGGAATGCTGCATTGCAGGATAAATGAATATCCTAATGATATATGTTTAGTACATATAGGCACGTAAGTTACATTCCGTCAAATATCCGTCGTGATTCGCAATCCGGGGTGATACGCCCTGCCGGGATAGATGCTGAAGTCGCGCCAGGCGACACCACAGTGGGTCCACACGCCGGCCAGATCCAGCTAGGGACTCCCTGAACGATGCAGGCGAGCCACGTTGCGGGTCTAGCGTCTGCCCCGTTAACTACAAGGGGCGCAGTCCCGAAAGGCATAGTCACTCTATGTCCGAGGGCTGCAACGCCGCAGCAGGCGCTGGGCCTCTAGGTGAACGGTCGCGACTTCGCCCTGCTTTTCAACGGCTGCCGATTGCCCAGCCGATCAACGCGCGCCCAGCGAGTGAATCTGCCGCGGACGGAAGAACTGGCCGATCAACGCCGCGAGAAACAATATGGGCGTAGCCCAGCGCAATAAGTGCAGCATTGAATGGGTGCGGTTGTAACTGCGCTCGGTCAGGATCAAGGCCGCATTGCCGGCATCTACGGAGATCTCTGCAAAGCCTTCCTGCAGCGCGCTGGTCAGCACTTGGTGGGAAATCGACTGCAACCCCGGAATCTGCAGCAGCAACTGACCGCCGCGCATATACAGGTTGAGGATCTGCTCCTGCTTGCTTACCGCTCGCTCGAGGGTGGTCCCGACTTCGGGTAGGGACGGAATTCCGCCATAGATGACCATGTTGGACAGTAAACTGACCACAAAGATCAGTTCCAGTAGCAGAAACCAGGAAGAACGCTTGCCCTTGTTGCGCTGTTTGGTTCGGCTGGAAACGGCCATGGGGCGCTCCTTGTGCGGGCTGGGCGGCAAATTGCGCCGCTGTACGGCCGCAGGCCATCGGTAGGCGCAATCCTGGCAGCATTCTTGCACGGATTTCTATCCCAATCTGCGCTCGGAGCGACGTCGCGTTACGCAAAGCTGCGTCAGCCCACAGAAATAGCGCGCCTTATGAGGGAGCATTGCAGCCATGACAACGCTCAGACCGCAACCGCAGACCTCAGCCGCGCGAGATAGCTTGGACAGCGACCTGCTGCGGGCCAGGGAATCGCTCAAGCAGCACGCGCTGACCCTGGCCAAGCAGTGGCAAACGCTGTCGGCAGAGGGCTGGAATTCGGCGCACGGGCGCGGCATACAGTTGGCCGCGCGGCAAATCGTCAAGGCCAGCGAGCGTCTTCGCCTGTCGCTCAGCCGCAAGGCCAGCGAGCTGGAAAGCGCGCTCCGGGTGTTCGTAGAAACCTCGCAATCTCCGGAAGATGCGCAGATCGAGCACCTCAGCGGCCTGATCAGCATGCTCGCCAGCACCGCGCTGGCGGTCGATCTGGCCCCGCTGCACGCGCCGGAAAGCGCTGAGGCGGCACCGGCTGAAGCGCCCTCCCCTGCACCGACGCGGCGCGTCGACGGGCGATTGGTGGTGCTCGGGCTGGACGAGGAGCAGGCTCACGAACTGGTCGATCTGCTGGCCGAGCAGCGCATCGACATTCGCATTGCCGACTCGCCGCTGGATCTGGGCGCGGGCGGCGAGTGGCCGGCGGCGATCCTGGTCGACGGCTGCATGATCGAGGCGGCGGCTTCGGTGGCGCGGTTCTGGGCCGAACAAAGCAACCCGGCGTTGGCGCCCAAGCTGGGACTGATCTCGTCGCGGCGCGATCTGGGTCGCAAGCTGGTCGCTTCGCAGCTCGGCATCCCCTATTTCGAGCCACCGCTGGATGCCCAGAAGCTGATCGAAGCCCTGGGTCTGGCCTCGACCAGCCGCGGCGCGGCCGGTCGCGTGCTGCTGCTGGACGCCGACCGCGAGCGTGGGGTGCAACAGGCGCAGTGGCTGACCGAAATCGCCTGCACCGTCAGGCTCGCGGTGGACGCCACCGACCTGGCCTCGGCGATGGCCGATTTCCGGCCCGATCTGGTCATTATTGATGGCGACCTGCCGGAAAACCTGGGGCTGGCCTGCGTGCAGGCGGTGCGGGAATGGCCGCAGGGCGCTCATCTACCCATTGTGGTTGCCGGTGACAGTCGCGACCTGCGCCGTCGCGAAGACGCTATCGCCGCCGGCGCCGACGAATATTTGATCAAGCCGGTCAAGCCCAGACACTTGAACAGCGTGGTGGTCAGCCGCCTCGATCGCGCTCGTCGCTGGGCCAGTTTGGCCCGACCGGATGCGGCCAGCAGCGGCACCTTCCTGCCACGCGCGGCCTTCCTCGAGCGTCTGCGCAAGCTGCAGCCGAGACGCGAGGCGTCGATCGTTTATGTCGCCCTGGATTCGGCCGAAGGTTTGCGCAAGCAGCTCGGCCTGGCGCGACTGGCCGAGCTCGACCAGGTGATCGGGGACCTGTTGATTTCGCGCCTGGGCGCTGCGGATTTCGCCGGTCTGTATCAGGATTTTGCCTATCTGCTGATGGTCGAGCGCGAGGAGCGGCACGAGCTGATGGCCATTGCCGAGACCCTGCGGGCCGCAATCGAAGGCGCCGAGGCGGTACTAGGCGGCCACCGCGTCACCCTTCAGGCCAGTCTAGGCGTGGCCTTGCTGGCCGGCGGCGCGGTAGAGGCCTGCGTGGACAACGCCCGCGCTGCGGCGTTGGCGGCGCAGCAGCTGGGCGGCAATCGCTGCCTGTGGTTCGATGTCGGCAGCAGCGCGCTGAAGCCAGCCGAACGCGAAGCCCGCGCCGGGGCGCTGTTGGCACGACCGCAGGAGCGCCCGGCCACGCTCCTCGGCCAGCCGTTGCTGCCGTTGAGCGGGCAGATCGGAGGCCAGTATCTGATCACGCCCTGCTGGCCCTCCGAACAGCCCGACCAGGCGCCGCTCACCTATGCCGACATCACCCGCCTGGGCGGCGACTCATCGCGCCTGCAGGCGTTGGATAGGCGGCTGCTGCGGCAGGCGTTGGACCTGCGCGCCGAACAGCTCAAGCGCGGCAAACAGCTGCGCCTGGTGATGGAGCTATCGCCGGGGCATTTGCAGCAGGCCAGCTTCCTGCCCTGGCTGTCTTCGGAGTTGAAGCAGCGCAAGCTCTCAGGCAGCGGTCTGGCGCTGGTGCTGCCTTCGTCGCTGCTGGTCGATCATCTGGATCAGCTGGTCGGCTTTGGTGAGGCCGTGCACAGACTGGGTCTGCGCCTGGGTGTGGGTGATTTTGGTCGCGACCTGGCTGCCGTCGCGCGGCTCAAGCTGGCGCCCATCGATTTGGTGATCCTCGCTCCGGAGGCCGTCCACAGCAGCAAGGGCCCGGTGGAGGAAAGCGTGCTGGCCAGCCTGGTGCGACGCGCGCAGGACGGCAATGCGCAGGTGGTGGCGCGCGACATCGAACGCAAGGAGGCGCTTGCGCTGGTCGAGCGGCTGGGCGTGGAGTACGTGCTTTCTACAGCGGTGGCGGCGCCGTCCACCGAGTTTCATTTCGACTTCAAGAGCTGGCTGCGGCCGCGCTGAGCGCGTGAGCGGATCTACGTCCTTTCGCAGAGTTTTCCTGCTGATCATGGCTTCGCGCAGCAGCCGAGACAACCCGATAGCGTGCGGGAACTCAGCTGGGGCGGTTGCCGCTGTTGACGATCATACGCGCGAACTGGCGTCCCGCTCCGCGCTCGGTTGATTGCTCAAGTCGCGCAGACGATGCTCATGGTCTCGTCCAGCAACGAAGCCGACACGGGTCATGCACAGCGAGAGCGCTGAGCCCAGAACGGCGAAGCCTCCCAGAACAACGCCAAGATGAGTCAATCCGGCGACCATCCAGGCGGAGCTGAGATCGCCGAAACGGTATACCGCTGTGTCAATAAAGTTCTTGGTCTTGTATCGAACTTCGCGGTCCACGCTGGTGTACAGATTGGCGAATGCCGGCTCGGTGATCGCGAAGCGCCCCGCTCGAGTCACGACCTGGATGACAGTCAGAACCCACACCGTGGGCGCGACTGCCAAAACCACGAAGCTGGCACAGGCCAGCAACGGCGGGATCATAAGTACCTTGTCCATCCGGATCCGAGTCAAGATCTGCCGGGTAATCAGCAGTTGCGCAAGGAGCGTCAGCAGGTTGACCGAGAAATCGATGCTGGCGAAAAACTCGGTGCGCTCATGGGAATCGGAGAAAGCCGCATTTACCGCAGCCAGCTGCTGCAGGTAGATCATCGACCCCATCAAAACGCCCAAGAACATCATCAGCACCAAGGGCCGTAATTCGGCACGATCCCGGATCAAACGCACCCCGGCCAGGACCGTGCCGCCGATCGGCGGCGCGTCCTCCAAGGGACGACCGTGTTCTCGCCGCTTGGCGGTACCAGACAACCCCAAGCTGCAGAGCAGTGCGAGCACCAACAATCCGGCTCCGACCAGCATCAGTCCGGACAAGGCGATCTTGGATACCAGGAGTTTGGTTAATGTCGGGCCGACGATACCTCCGGCAGTTCCGCCACCGGCAATCACCCCGAACCAGCGCTTGGCGTCGCCCGGCTCCCAGACGTCGGCCATGAAACTCCAGAAAACGCTTACCGCATATAGATTGAAAACGCTTAGCCAAATGACGAATGCAGGCGGCAGCCAAGCAGGCCTCTCCGCTAATGCGAACAGCGAATGCAGGCCCAGTAGGCAGACTACGAATACCGCGTAAATCGCGGGGATGAATATGCGGCGACGGAACTTGGAGACGATGGCGCCATAGACCGGCACCAGCAGCAGCATGCAGACGAAGGTCCCGGTAAACAGCCAGTGAGCACGATCCGGCCCGAACTGGACAGCCATTTCTTCGCGTACCGGACGCAGGACATAGTACGCGGCCAGAAGTGAGAAGAAATACAGAAACGACAGCAACAACTGGCCAGCCGTGGCCCCGCTGCCAGCTGGTCGCGCAGTCGACGAACCCACCGAATCGGGGACCTCACTCACGGTTGAAAGCGGCGCATACGCGACCCTGCTGCATTCCGAGATCTACATTGGCCGCTACCGCCAAAGGCGGCAGCGATTTGCGGCAGCAACCATACACGTACTTGGCGCGTTTAGCCGAGCACTAGCGTCAAGCCGCGCGCGCGGCTCTGGTCATGATCAGGTCGGCAGCGCGCTCGGCTAGCATGATGGTAGGTGCATTGGTGTTACCGCCGATCAGCGTCGGCATCACCGACGCGTCAACCACCCGCAGCCCTTGCACGCCGTGTACGCGCAGCTCCGCATCGACCACCGCGCCTTCACCAGCGCCCATGCTGCAGGTGCCTACCGGGTGATAGATGGTCTCGGCCTTGTTGCGGATGAACTCGACGATGGCCGCGCGGTCCTGCGCCGCTGCGCCGGGCAGGATCTCGTCGCCACGATAAGGCGCGAACTCCTTCTGAGCGAAGATCTCCCGACTCAACGCAAAGCCCTCGAGCATGACTTCCAGGTCTTCGCCGTCGCTCAAGTAGTTGGGTCTGATCAGCGGCGCGTCGGTCGGATCGGCCGAACGTAGGCTGATGCTGCCGCGACTGCGCGGCCGCAGTGCGCAGCAGTGCAGGGTGTAGCCATTACCGGGCATGCGATTGCGGCCGTGGTCATCGAGCAGTGCGGGCACAAAGTGATACTGCAGATCGGGACGCTGATCGGGGGCCCTGGAGCTGCGCGCGAACCCGCCGGACTCGGCGATATTGGAGGTTCCGATGCCGCTCTTGGTGAGGAAATAGCGCAGACCGATGAGCAGATCGTTGGTGTGATCGTAGGTGATGTTCTGGGTGCAGGCCTGCAGCAGGCAGATGTCCAGGTGATCCTGGAGATTGGCGCCCACCCCGGACAGCTTGACCCGCGGTCGGATTCCGTGCGCTCGCAGCTGGTCTTCGGCGCCGATACCGCTGAGCATCAGCAGCTGCGGACTATTGATGGCGCCGCCGCTGAGCAGGATCTCGCGTCGCGCGCGCACCCGGATTTGCTCGTTGCCGCGCTTGACCAACAGGCCGGTGGCCCGGTCACCGCTGAACTCGATCTGCTGGGCCACGCTGGAGGTCATGATCTCCAGGTTGGTCCGCGCCTTGATCCCGGACAAATAGGCCCGCGCCGCACTGCAGCGGCGGCCGTCGCGCTGGGTGACCTGATAGTGACCGAAGCCGAGCTGATCGGCGTCGTTGAAATCGGCGTTGTGCGGCTGCCCGGCCGATGCGGCGGCGTCCAGGAACACCTGGGTCAGCGGATTGGTGTGGCGCAGGTCGGAAACGCTCAGGGGTCCGCCAACGCCGTGATAGGCGCTCGCCCCGCGCTGCTGATCCTCGGCGCGCTTGAAGTAGGGCAGGACCTCAGCCCAGCCCCAGCCTCGATTGCCGGCTTCGGCCCACTCGTCATAATCACCGGCGTGGCCACGGATGTAGCACATCGCGTTGATGGAGCTGGAGCCGCCGAGCACCCGACCGCGCGGCCAGTACAGCCTGCGCCCGTTGAGCGCCGCCTCAGGCTCGGTCTCGTAGTGCCAGTTGATATGCCTGTTGTTGATCAGCTTGGCCAGCCCGGCCGGCATATGGATAAACGGATGCCAATCGCGACCGCCGGCCTCTATCAGCAGCACTGAGACCGCCGGATTGGCGCTGAGGCGGTTGGCCAATACGCAGCCAGCCGAGCCCGCGCCGACAATGATGTAGTCGTACACGTAGTTCCCCTTGTCGCGACGCCTGACCGGGCAGTGCATGCCACCGGCTCGGTGCCGTGCCAGTCGAGATCAGCCGGGCGACTTCCCGGACTCGTCGTTTTCTTATATCCGCCGCGCCTGCGCGGCTTCGTGAACGACGTAGCGCCCGATGGCTGTTAACCCGTTGTCGCACTGTTCGGGCTGGACGGCCTGGGGCCCTTTGGCTCCGATTGTCCCGGACGAAAAATAGAGTGATTACTCCAACACGTCGACCTGGGCACCGTCGCGCACCATGCCGAAGCTGCCCGTGGCGGCATCGGCAGCACCGATGGGCAGCAGGTTGACACCGAATATCACCCCGTCGCCATGCTGTCGGTGGCGACGCAGCGTGGCCAGCGGTTCACCGTCGCCGTCGCGTTCGCCGCTGGCCGGATCCACGGTGGTGAATACGCAGCGGGCGCAGGGGCTGACGACACGAAAGCGGATGCCGCCGATGTCCAGCACCCGCCAATCATCTTCGGCCCAAGCCGGCGCGCCGCTGACCACCAGATTCGGGCGAAAACGCCCCATCGCCAGAGGTTTGCCGACCATCTGCGCCAGCGCACTTCGTGAAGAATCATTGCAAAGCAGCAGTGGGTAGCCATCGGCAAAGGACACCGGCTGCGCTGCGACGCCGTGCTTGCCGGAGGTCATTCGTTGCGCCACGGCATCCATATAGACCAGTCGCACGCGCTTGCCGAGCCGCTCGCTGAGCCAGTCGTTGCTGCTGTCAGCTGCCAGCGGCGCCTCGACCTCATCGGCCCATACCCGTACACGCAGGCGCTGGTCCTGAGCTGACGGTACTGTGACCACACATTGGGTACCGTCAGTCCAGCCCAGCTGGAGTCCGCCATCGGCCAGCGCCTGCGCCTGCAACAGCACCAGTTGCGGCAGCAATCGCCCGGTCACGAAGCGCTGCTGATCATCGATCAACATCCAACGCCGGTCGCCGCGCAGGCCGCGCGCGCGCACCTCGATCTGCTGGTGACTCTGGCCGCCGGCCGATTTCAATGGATAGCTGTGAATGCTGCTCAAGCGCATAGTCTGTCTCACCTTCTAGTGCGGTGTCCCCAAAGTAAGTTGAATTTAGTTCAGATGGTTTTTGGTCTGAGACTAGGCGCGAGGAGCAAGCCATAGCTTTGCCTATGGCTGCGACGAGCAACGACGTATCAGGGACGGCTCACTAGCGCTGTGAGATCAAGTTAATTTGGGGACACCACACTAGGGACTCCCTGAACAATGCACGCGAGCCGCGTTGCGAGTCCTGCGTCTGCCCACGTTACCAACAAGCGGGGGCGCAGTCCCGAGAGGCATAGTCATTCTATGTCCGAGGACTGCAACGCCGCAGCAGGCGCTGGGCCTCCAGAACTTACGGGACGACGCCTCCATGCCTTGCTGAGAAAGGGCCCGCCAGCTGCGTTGGACGTCTTGCCCGTAAGGGCAGGCTATGACCTGCGACGCCCGCCTTACTGGCGAACCCATTTCTTGCTAAGACATGGAGGTGCCGTCGCGGCCTCGTGCATTGTTCAGGGAGTCCCTAGATCGCAGACGCAATCAGCAAATCCTGCGCCAGATTCGTCCGTTGTTAACGAACAGTTTGCCCACTTATCAATACAATAGATCGATATGTTCAGACCACTTCACACCTTTTTGGTTCTGCTGATGCTGCTCGCTGGCAGTGCGCAGGCCGCCGATCGCCCGCTACCCCCGGTGGCGCCGCTGAATGCCGCGCAGGTGCAGGCCCTGGTCAATGACCTCAAGCTCGCCGGCGAGGCCATCACCGACAGTGGTCAGGTCCCGGCCCTGGGCATCGCGGTGGTGACCAGCAGCGAAGTCCTGCTCGCTGAAGGCTTCGGCGTGACCGAGGTGCGTAGCGGCGGCTCGGCTGACGCCAACACCGTGTTTCGCCTCGCCTCGCTGAGCAAAACCCTGACCGCCGGACTGCTCGCACTGCTGGTGCAGGAGCGCTTCCTCAACTGGACCACCCCGCTGGAAGCGTATATGCCCGGGGTGCACTTTAAGAATCCGCAGACCGCCGCCGAGCTCAACCTGGAACAGCTGCTCAGCCACCGCACCGGCCTGCCCCACCACACCTTCGACCTGCGCATTGAGGCCAACGAGGAGTTTCATGCCCTGGTCGATGCCTTCGGCACGGTCACGCCGAAGTGCCGACCTGGCGACTGCTACGCCTATCAGAACGTCGCCTTCTCGCTGGCCGGGGTGGTTGCCGAGGCGGCGACCGGTGATTTCATCGACGTGCTGATGGCCAAACGGCTGTTCCTGCCGCTGGGCATGCAGAATGCCTCCATGGGGCGCACTGCGTTGGTCAACGCCGAGAGCTGGGCGCGCCCGCACGTTCGCCGTCGCGGCCGCTGGCGTGCAGTCGACCCGCTGCCCACCTACTACCGCCTGCCCGCCGCCGCTGGTGCCAATGCCAGTCCGGCTGACTTGGCGATCTGGCTGCAGGCATTGCTCGGGGCCCGGCCAGACGTGCTCGACAGCAAGGCCTTGGCGCAGATCGGTGAGACCCGTATCGACACGCCGACCGAGATTCGCGGCAACGGCTGGCGTGGCGTGCGCCTGCGCCAAGCCGGCTATGGTCTGGGCGTGCGCGTGTTCGACTACGCCGGGCATCGCCTGATCTTCCACGCCGGCGCTGTGCAGGGCTACCGGGCACTGATGGGCGTGCTGCCGGACAACGACTTCGGCGTGGTGGTGATCTGGAACAGCGAGACCTCCGCGCCCAGCGGTCTGTTCCCCACCATCCTAGACCGCCGACTGCAGCTCGCCGGTCAGCAGTGGATCAAACTACCCAAGGGCGGCAGGCCGGCGCGGGCGGCAGTGAGATAAGGGGCGAGGGCCCAGGGAATAGGGCCCAGGGCCCAGCATTAGCGCGCCGAAGCCCTTTCGCATTCCATGCTTCGTTCCGCTCACCACTCGAGCGCCAAACACCCCAGCGTGCCACGCTCTACTGGGCCCTGAGCCTGAGCCTGAGCCCTGAGCCCTGAGCCCTGTGCCCTGTGCCCTGTGCCCTTTCGCACTGAGCCCTAAAAACAAAAGGCCGCCCCAGGGGCGGCCTTTTGTTGCAGTCACTTCCGTCTAATTGCCCAACGAAAACTCCAGGCGCTGGCGGGCGACGGTTGCCACCGGCTGGCCGTTCTCGATCTTCGGTTTGAACTTCCACGCCTCCAGCGCGCGCATCGCCTCGCGATCGAAAATGCGTCGCGGCTCGGCATCTACCACAGAAACATCGCGCACATCGCCACCGGCGGTGATGGTGAACTCCAGTTCGACCCAGCCGGAGATGTTCTGCCGCAGCGCCCGCGAGGGATAGCTGGGATTGACCCGAGTGATCAGTTCGAAGTTGCTGTTCTCCTGACTGGGCGGCGGCGCTGCTGGCGCAACCGGCTGGGTGGAGGCGACCTGAGTCGGCGGCGGCGCAGGCGCCGGGGTCGGGCGGCTCGGCGGCGGCGCTGGGGCTGGCGTCGGGGCCGGCTCTGGCGCAGCAGCAGCCTGCGTGGCCGCAGCGGCACGCGCCTCCTCGGCGAGTCGGGCGCGCTCTTCGGCCTGCTCTCGCTGTTCGTCGGCGCGCTGGTAGCTGACGATGCGTTGCTCCAACGTGGCCAGCACCACAGAACTGGGTTGAGCCCGTTTCAACAGGGCCACGGCATCTTCGGCTTCATCGTAGTTGCGCGCTTCGATCAGCTGCTCGGCCATGCCCTGAGCAAGCGGCATCAACTCGAGAATGGCGACCTGCGCGGCCGAATTTCTCGGCTCTTGCTCCAGCACCTTCAAATAGTGATAGAAGGCGTTATTGCCCATCGGAGAGATCAGGCGGTTCTCAGCGACCGCGCTGCTGGCGGCACTGAGATGCTCATCGACGCTCAAGGTGACTTCAGGCTCGGCAGCGCTCGGATCGGCGCCATCTGGATCTGCGGGGTCGGCCGCATCGGTTCCATCTGTGTCGCTGCCGGTGTCGGTGCTGGCTACCGGTGTGGCAGCCGGCGTTGATGCCGCCGGCGCAGGCTCATCGCCCCCGCAAGCCACCACCAACAGTGCGGCGATGGCGGCAACCAGGGACCAGCGTGGAAACGCCAACTGCTTGCAATCTCTCTCGAACATGATTCCCCCGAGGGTCGGTCGCCAAACCGACCCGACTTTTGCGGTTTCCACCAGATTAGCACGGTTTGCGCCGCTGTCTCGAGATTGTTCAGGGCGCAGTCAGCGCGCCCATGCAGGAGCGCGTATTGGGCGGTTCGAACGGCGGTAGGGCGGGCAGAAAACGGATGTTTTTACAACCACTTGAATAATTGTATTACATGAATAAAAAAGAAGAAAACGTTCAGAATGCAAAAAGAAATGTTTGTAAATAATTGCTGGAACTGTGTACTTGTGGATCTGCATCTGGACATGGGTGTTTTTGGTGTTGGCACAAAGCTGTGGAAAGGTTATGGACGCAGAGCCGTCGCTTCCTGGCGAAATGTGCTCCGCCAGCGACGTGACAAACGAGAGGTGCCGCAGCGCCTGCTCGTCGATTAAGCTCATCGTGTTGTACACAAACACCGACGCCAGCAGTAGGCCCTGCGATTTGCGCATGCGAAAACGGGCGCAAGAAAGTGCAGATTAGTGTGAGTGAGTGTGTGCGTGCGTGCTATGATAATGAAATCGTATTTGT
>JAUIFV010000135.1 GCA_030430155.1 Gammaproteobacteria bacterium | reverse complement strand
CTCGCCGCGCCCTTGCTTTTCTGGTCCCTGGGCCATTTTCCCTGGGCCCTGTCGGTGAAAACAACAAAGGCCGGCAAAAGCCGGCCCTTGTATGCCGCGCGCAGTGAAGCGCGTCGTCGTGTTGCCTACTCGGCGCTTTCGGCCGGCGCTGCGGCAGCGGCGCTCTTGGCGGCTTTGGCTTCGGCAGCCTTCAGCGCAGCCTCGCGGGTGGCGGTCAGATCCTCGCGGATACGCGCCTTCTTGCCGGACAGATCGCGCAGGTAGTACAGCTTGGCGGCGCGGACCTTACCGCGGCGCTTCACTTCAACCGAGGCGATGGCCGGGCTGTGCGACTGGAACACGCGCTCGACGCCGGTGCCGTGGGAGATCTTGCGCACGGTGAATGCGGAGTTGAGGCCGCGATCACGCTTGGCAATCACCACACCTTCGTAGGCCTGGAGGCGCTCACGCGATCCTTCCTTGACCTTCACGTTGACGACCACGGTATCGCCAGGGCCGAATTGCGGAAGCTCTCGTGTCATCTGTTCGGCTTCAAGTGCCTGGATGATCTTGCTCATGGTCGTTTCCTTGAACTAAGTGACGCAGTTAAGCCTGCCATTATACATCGAAATTTGCTCAGTGCTCGAGTTTTTCGTACCACTGAATCAGTTCCCGATCTGCGTGGTCAAGCTGGTTGGGTTCTAACAGGTCTGGACGCCGCTGCAGCGTGTCCAGCAGTTGTCTGGCGCGGCGCCAGCGTTCTATCAGTGCGTGATTCCCCGAAAGCAGCAGGGACGGCACGCGTCCTTCTTCCAATTGTTCTGGCCTGGTGTAGTGCGGGCAATCCAGCAGCGTCGACTCGGTGAAGGAATCCTGCTGCGCGGACTGGGCGTCGTTGAGCACGCCCGGCAGCAGTCGGGTCACCGCCTCAATCACCGCCAGCGTCGGTAACTCGCCGCCCGCCAGCACATAATCACCCAGCGAAATCTCCTCATCGACATAGTGCTCAATAAAGCGCTGGTCGACCCCTTCGTAGCGACTGGCGACGAAGATCAAACGGGGCAGGGCAGCCAGTTCGCGCACGCGGGCCTGGGTCAACGGCGTGCCGCGCGGGCTGGGGTGGACCACCCAGGAGCGTTCATCACTCGCAGCCTTGGCCGCCGCCAGTGTCCGCGCCAGCGGCTGCACCATCATCACCATGCCCGGTCCGCCGCCGAAGGTACGCTCGTCCACCCGGCGATAGGGGTCGGTGGTGAAATCCCGAGGATTCCAACACCGGGCGCTGATGATCCGCCGCTCCAACGCACGGCCAACCACGCCCAGATTGATGCCCGCTTCCACAAATTCCGGAAACAGGGTCAGAACGTCGAAGCGCATGGTCATAGAGCGAATCCTGCGGCGTCGCCCGGATCGGACTAGAAATCAGGATCCCAGTCAACGATGACGCGGCCAGCCTCCAGGTCCACCTGCTGCACCACCTGATCGAGCACGAAGGGGATCAGCCGTTCCTTACCGCCGCCACGCACCGCCATGATGGTGCCACCGCCGGTATCGAACAAATGGTCGATCTTGCCGAAGTCGGTACCGTCCGTAGACAGCACCGCCAACCCCTGCAGATCCGCCCAATACCAGCTGTCCTCCCCGGCGTCCGGTAGCGCTTCGCGAGGAATTTCCAGCTTGGCCGAGGTCCACGCTTTGGCCTGCTCCGGCGTATCGATGCCGGCGATCTTGGCGATCATGCCCTTGGCGTGAATCTGCGACTGTTCCCAACGCACCGCGAGCGTGTGGTTACCTTGACGCGCGCGTAGCGGTTGGTATTGGAAGATGGCGTCAGCAGGGTCGCAGTCCGAGCGGATCCACATCCACCCGCTCAATCCGTGCGTCTTGCCCAGGCGGCCGAGCGTGATCCACCTGGTGTCGGCGGACCCGCTGGGCGCATTCATCAGGCTGCGGGGGCGGCCTGCGCCTGCTCTTTGCGGTAGCGCTTGACCAGATCACGCACGGTGTCGGTCATCATGGCGCCATGGCCCTGCCAGTACTCGACGCGATCCAGGCTGATCTTCAGCGGGATCTCCTGACCGGCAGCGATCGGGTTGTAGTAACCAACCCGCTCAATGCTGCGGCCGTCGCGGCGACTGCGCTGATCGGCGACAACGATGTGATAGAAGGGACGCTTTTTGGCGCCGGTGCGGGCGAGTCGAATTCTGACCATGGTGACAGGATTGCCTATGTTTCGATGGGTAAGCCGGCAATCATAGCGTGTTCGGTAGGCTCTTGAGAAGCCCATGGCTAAGGAAAGTCTGCGGCCTCAGCTGTGGTTGCGCCGCTGCTCGATCGTCCGAGCATCCTGATTCAGCGCATCCTCGACCATCGCCAAGGCGTTGTTGGCCGATGTATCCCCGTTCTCGCAGGCCTGCTGCAAGCGCCGCTGCGCGTCCTTGAGGTACGCCTTGGCACGCTGCTCACCGATGGCATTGGCGCCAGTCCCTGACTCGCTCTTGTACATGTATCCCTCCCTATCGACGCCGCGACACTGAGTGCTAAGCGACGATCATGCAATCCCTCGAAAGTCACAGAGTGCACGGCTGAGGGTCAGATCCGCGTCCACGGGCGCCATTCTAATCGTAATCAAATGTAATTGCATGATGCTGGTGTGGCTGGTTGGCCAGCATTGCTCGTACGCAGGGCTGAGGGCTGAGGGCTGAGGGCTGAGGGCTGAGGGCTGAGGGTGAAGAAGGGCCCAGGGACGAGGGCCCAGGGCCCAGTTTTGGAATCGGCATCCTGCTGATTCTGCGCACTTGGGAGCGTGCTTGCACACGATCGGATGTTCGGTGCTATCACGGGTTCCGCGCTGGCCGACCCGCTACGATCGCGAGCAAGCTCGCTCCCACACGAGAGCGGGTGCTTCCGCACTGCCGAATAAGGCGGCACGTCATCGCTCTTGTAGAGCCAGCCCTGCTGGCGATCAGATGGTTTGTCGGAGCAGGAGCATCGCTTGCAGGGCAAGCTCCTACACGCACACGGGGTCGATCCTGCCTCAGCCCTCAGCCCTCAGCCCTTCTCTTATCAAAGCAGGAAACGCCGGCAATAAGCGCGGCTCGAGAATCGCCGCTCAGGGAATCCACCTGCTCAGGCCGCTGCGTTCGACGACATCGTCCCAAGGGAACAGCGGTCCAGGGTCGATCTTGCGCTGGATCAGCGCTGTGGGCTGATCGGCGGCGGGAATCTGCTGCCGATCGAGGTCGGAATGGCCGGCCATGCGCTGCAGATTGGGCAGCCGGGAGCGCAGGTGCTTGATCAGCGCGACCAACTGCGCGATCTGCATTTCGGGGTATTCTTCGTCGGGCTTTTGATGGGCTAGGTGGTACCAGTCCGGCCAACGCCCGCGATTGACCAACTCAATTCCCACCGACTCGGCGTTGTGGCCGCGCACATGGTGGGCAGTCCGCTCCACCGGCACCCACTGCTCGCAATGTCCATCGCGGTCGACGTAGTAATGACCTGCATTTCCGGTGCCGCTGTCGGCATAATGGACAACCTCGCCATACTCCCGCGCCGTTTGCAGATCAGGCAACTCGGTGCAGTGCAGGACCAGCAATTCCACGCTGTGGATTTCACGCCGCTGCAGCGCGTTGACGTAGGGCAATGGCTTCACAGTGATTTCCATGACAGCAAGATAGCCGGTGAGCGCAATCAGCCCAAGCCCCTCCTTATCGCCCATGCAGCGCCTGCGCGGCTGCTTTCCGCGCGCCGGCGTGGTGCAGTGGATCGGCTTGCGCTCTGCCCGCAAGGCGCCAATGGTTCTGGTCAACGAGGTGATGGCCACGCCAGGTAGAGGGCTGCAGGGCGATCGCTACCGCGGCTCGCGCGGCGTGCGCGAGGTGACGTTGATTCAGGCCGAACACATCGGGGCAATCGCCGCGCTGGCCGGATTGGAAGCGATCGCGCCTGAGCTGTTGCGGCGCAACGTGGTAGTGGCCGGAATCAATCTGGTCGCGTTGATCGGGCGCCGTTTTCAACTCGGCGAGGCGGTGTTGAAGGGGACTGGCGCGTGTCACCCTTGCTCGGCGATGGAGGCGGCATTGGGTGCCGGCGGCTATAACGCGATGCGTGGTCACGGCGGAATCACGGCTCAGGTTCTATCCGCTGGGATGATTGCGGTTGGCGCGACGGTGACGGCCTTGGATCTACCGGATGGCCAGCCGAATGGAGCGATGCAGCTTTGAACAAGGGTACGGTGATCCTCTCCCACGGTCTGGAGAGCGGGCCGAATGCAACCAAAGTGAGCCGGATGGCGGCGCTGGCCGAAGGCGCGGGCTGGCGCAGCGAGCGTCCCGACTACAGCGACCTTAGCGCGCCGCAGGGGCGGCTGGAGCATCTGCTGGAGCGCTGCGCCGCCAATGCGGGGCGGTCGTTGGTGCTGGTGGGATCCAGCATGGGCGCCTACATTTCAGCGCTGGCTTCGCTGCGGGTGCCGGTGAACGGGCTGTTCCTGCTGGCGCCGCCGGTGGCTCTGCCCAACGCGCAGACTTTTGATCTGGCCGCGCCGCGCAGCGTCATCGTGCACGGCTGGGCGGATGAGCTGATTCCGGCGCCGCTGGTGTGCAGCTACGCCCAGGTCCGCGGCATCGAACTGCTGATGGTCGATGATGGGCATCGGTTGTCAGCCTCGCTGGATCGGATCTGCGCCCATTTTCAACTTTTCCTCAAGGAGTGCGCGTCACCATGAGCTCGACCGCCGAATACTTCGCCAGCTGCGGTTCGCGCCTGGAAGACATGCTCACCGAAGAGGTTGCGGGAATCATCGGCAAGCCGCCGCAAAACACTCGAGGCGGGGTGCGCTGGGAGAGCGATCAGAGCGCGGCCATCGATGCGGTGCTGTGGTCGCGTCTGGCCTCGCGGGTGCAGCGCGTGCTCGCCGATTTTGAAGTGGATGGTGCCGACAGCGTGCATGCGGCGGCAGCAGCGGTGGACTGGCTGGCCCAGATCGCCCCCGGTAGCCGTTTCGCGATCGACGTTTCCGGCGCCGCCAAGGGCATCAGCCACACTTTGTTTGCCGCCCAGCGGATGCGTGACGCCATTATCGATCAGCTTCGCCAGGGCCATAGCGATGCGCAGCCAGTGCCGGTGGACGAAGCCGACCTGATCATCAATCTGGCGCTGCGTGGCGGCCGCGCGCTGATTTGCGTCGACCTCGGTCATGGGCCGCTGCATCAGCGCAGCTATCGAGTCGAATCCGGGCTGGCGCCGCTGCGTGAAACCCTGGCCGCGGCGGTGCTGTGGCGCTGCAAGTGGCCGGAGCTAGCCACCCAGGGCGCCGCGCTGATCGACCCCTTCTGCGGCGCCGGAACGCTGCTCATCGAGGCCGCATGGATGGCTGCCGATGTCGCGCCGGGTCTGGGTCGAGCGCGGCGGATGCCGCTGGGCTGGCGCGGACTGGACGCCGATCTGTGGCAGCGCCGGGTAGACGCGGCCAAGCAGCGCGCCGAGGACGGTTTGAAGTCGCTGCAGCTGCCCATCTACGGCTTCGACAGCGACCCCAAGGCGCTCAATGCCGCACGCCGCAACCTGCAGGAGGCGGGATTGGCCGGTCATGTGCGGCTGGCCAAGGCCGACGCGGCGAAGCTGGAGCTGCCTCACGGCGTGAGCGCGGACGCCGGTGGCGGCCTGATCGTCGCCAACCTGCCTTACGGCGAGCGACTCTCCGACCAGCGCGCCCTGCTACCGGAGCATCGCCAGTTTGGCGAGCGGCTGATGGCGGTGGCGAGCGGCTTTCGATTCGCGCTGCTCACCGGCAGCAGCGAACTGGCCAAGGCCACCGGGCTGCGCGCGGAGAAGGTGCTGACGCTGGCCAATGGGCCGATCGAATGCAAGCTCATCCTGGGAACCGTGGAGCAGCGCAGCCAGCCGTCGGCAGCCGATCCTGATGCGGCGCCGCGCTTTCGCCGTCCAGGCACCGAGATGGTCTACAACAGGCTGCGCAAGAACCACAGCCACTGGGCCAAATGGGCCAAGCGTGAAGGCCTGGAATGCTATCGGCTTTACGACGCCGACCTGCCGGAGTATGCGGCGGCGATCGACTGGTATGCGGGCCGGGTCCACGTGCAGGAGTACGCCGCCCCAGCCAGCATCCCGGCCGAAACCGCGGCCGAGCGACTACAGGATCTGCTCTACGCGGTGCAGAAGGCTTTCGATCTTGGTCCGGAACAGGTCTACCTCAAGCGGCGGGAGAAGCGCCGCGAAGGGCGCCAATATCAGCGCCAGGCCAGCAAGCGCGAGTTCTTCGAGGTGGGCGAGGGCAGTCTGCGCTTCTGGATCAATCTGGAGGACTATCTGGACAGCGGGCTGTTCTTGGACAGCCGCCTGCTGCGCGCGATGGTTCGCGAGCGGGCCGAAGGCAGGCGTTTTTTGAATCTGTTCTGCTACACCGGCAGCGCCACCGTCTATGCCGCCGCTGGCGGCGCCCAGCACAGCGTTAGCGTCGACCTGTCCCCGACCTATGTCGATTGGGCGGGGCGCAACTTCCAGCTCAATCGCCTGGATCTGCGCCGCCACACGCTGGTCCAGGCCGACGTGATGCGCTGGCTGGCTGAATACCGCGGCGCGCGCTTCGACCTGATCTACGTCGATCCGCCGACCTTCTCCAATTCCAAGCGCACCGACACCGTCTTCGACGTGCAGCGCGATCATCGGTACCTGCTCGACGAATGCAGCAAGCTGCTCAACCCCGGCGGCGAGATCATCTTCGTCTGCAACCGCGACCGCTTTCAGCTGGATCCGGAGATCAGCGAGAGCAATGAGGTCGAAGACTTCGGCAAACGCAGCGTCCCCGACGACTTCGCCCGCCGCCCACGCATTCATCATGCTTATCTTATTCGGCCGAAAGCGGCTCCGGTAGAGGACGTCTGGGCGGGGTGGAAGACGGCGAAGGGGAATCAGTAGTTTTACGTTTTACGTTTTACGTTTTACGAAAAAGCCAGAGCAAAGCGCGCTCCGCTGTTGCTCTTTCGTAAAACGTAAAACGTAACAACGTAAAACCAACGCTTTATCCCTCATACCCATCCGCAAACAACGCATCAAAACTCGGCTCACTACGCACGCACTCATAGGTCTCGGCGATGCGCGGGCCGGTGTCGATGACCTCGAAATCGCTGGCGGCGACGTCCAGTGCGCCTGGGCTTTGGTCGAATACGCGCGAGTTGATCCCCAATTCGGCCCAGGTGTGGGTGGTATAGCGGTCGTTTTCGGCGGTCAGGGCGATGTTGCCGCCGTCGGCCAGGACCATGCCGTAGCGCTGCAGGGTGCGCAGGATCACCTGTGCGGCCGGGTTGTAGCCGGCCATGGGGAAGTCGCTGCGCAGGCGCAGCCGAACGCCGTAGGGAATGCTGCCGACCGGCCCTGAAGGACCGCCGGCGTGGCTGGCGGGGCGCACATAGAGGCGGCCGGCGACCCCGCCCAGGCTGCTGTCGGAGGCCATTCGCGCGTTCGGGATGATGAATCGGATCGCGTGGCCCAGATCGCCGTCGGCCACCTGCATGGCATTGAATACCTCATCGGCATTGAACAGCAGCGGGGCGATGGGAAAGCCGGCGGCATCTGCGCTGGTGCAGTGCTCGCCGCGGTTGGTGGGCGGATAGAGCCCGTCGGTGCGCCACAGCGCCAGGCATTGCGACTCCACTCCCAGCGCGGTGACATTGGCCCGGTAGACCTCGAATAGCTCGTTGCCGCGAACCACCAGCAGGTGACAGTCGCCATTGAGATTGTTGCAGCTGTAGTCGGGCTGGCCCTCGATGGCGCCACCGGCCGGCAGCGGTATCGCCGTGCCCAGGGCATCGCAGTCGGGCTGGTAGTAGCCGTCGTCGGGGTTGCCGCTGGGGATCTCGATCAACGGTTGCGTCGCGGTGCCGCCATCGGCGTAGAGCACGTAGATCGAGAAATCGATCTGCATACGGCCGAAGCCGAAGCCTCCGCTGAGTCCGCTCCAGGTGCTGATCATCGACGCCGACTGTGGATGCAGCGCGGCCTGATCGATGCGCTGGTACCAGGGCGAGGCGGGGTGCACGCGCGGCAGTTCGACGGCCAGGGCCGGAAGCATCGCCGTGGCCAGCAACATCACCATCAGTCGCAGCACTTTCCCCTTGTTCATCGCCAACTCCCGCTCGGCGCCACTGCAGGCCTCCAGTCTGAACCGAAAACGCGCGGCCCGTCTGCTGTCGGTGTCGCGATTCGGCAGTCTTCTTGTACTTTGGCTTCGATCTTCAGCGGCGGGCAGGGACAGTGCGCGTGCTTCCTAGCCCGCATATTTCATGAGTCTTCTACTGCGGCCGCCGGAGAGCCGTTGTGGCGCGATCTGCTCCCTACAATCGACTCGACGTACTGTTCAAGTACGCCTTCATCGATTTCCGCATCCGCGGACCGCACCACAACGGCTCTCCGACGCCCTCGCTACGAACACTCATGAAATATGCGGGCTTGAGTTCAATGCAATCGAATTCAGCTTGACCGGCACAGGTCCGCGGGCTACCCAGGTAGCGATGCCGATACCAGGGATAGGCCGTGACGATCAAAGCGCTGCTCCGCCTCGCCCCTCTGTGCCTGTGCTGGCCGTGCTGGGCTCTAGACCGGATAGAGCCGCCGCATTGGTGGGTGGGCATGGTCGACCCCGGTTTGCAGTTGATGCTGCACGGTGATGCCATAGCCGCACTACAGCCGCAGTTGGATTACCCGGGCGTCCGTCTGCTCGGTACCCAGCGCAGCAACAATCCCAACTATCTGTTCGTCGATCTGCATATCGATGCCGATGCGCAGCCGGGAGAGTTTGCGCTGACGCTGCTCGACGCCGCGGGAGCGCCCATCCATCAGTTCTCCTACCGGCTGCACGGCAGAGCGGAGCGATCCAGACAGCGCCGCGGCTTCGGCGCCGGCGACGTGATTTATCTGCTGGTGCCCGATCGCTACGCCAACGGCAATCCAGCCAACGACACCATCGACTCGCTGCGCGAGGCCGCAGATCGGAGCAATCCCGGCGGCCGTCACGGCGGCGATCTGGCCGGGATGACAAGCGCGCTCGATTACATCGCCGACATGGGTTTCACCCAGATCTGGTCTACGCCGCTGCTGATCAACGATCAGCCGTCCTACTCCTATCACGGCTATGCGGCCACCGACCTTTATCGAATCGACCCGCGCTATGGCAGCAACGAAGACTATCGTCGCTTCGTCGCCGCCGCGGCTGCGCGTGGCATCGGCGTGATCCAGGACATCGTCTTGAACCATATCGGCAGCGAGCACTGGTGGATGGCCGATCCGCCCGCCGCCGACTGGATCAACAATGGTGGCCGCTTTGCACCGACCACGCACATGCGCACCACGCTGCAGGACCCTTACGCCGCCGCCAGCGACCGGCGTGAATTCTCCGATGGCTGGTTTGTGCAGACCATGCCCGACATGAACCAGCGCAATGCGCAGCTGGCCAACTACCTGATCCAGAACACCCTGTGGTGGATCGAATACACCGGGATCAGCGGGATCCGCGAAGACACCTACTCCTATGCCGATCCGCAGTTCCTCAGCGACTGGTCGGCGCGAGTGATGGCCGAGTATCCGCAGTTTTCCATCGTCGGCGAGGAGTGGAGTCGCAACCCGCTGGTGGTGTCGCACTGGCAGGCCGGCAACGCCAAGCGCACCGGCTATGCCAGCTCGACCGCGGCAATGATGGATTTCCCGCTCTACTATGAGCTGCTGGAGTCGCTGAATCAGCCACAGTCCTGGGATGGCGGACTGACCCGGCTGTATGCCGCGCTGGTCAATGACAGGCTCTATGCCAACCCGTCGAAGATGGTTCTGTTCGAAGGCAACCACGACACCTCGCGGGTGTTCACGGTGCTTGGCGAGGACTTGGGCCGATATCGCGCGGCGATGGTCTATTTGTTGACCATGCCGCGCACGCCGCAGCTGTTCTATGGCAGCGAAGTGCTGATGACCAGTCCGCTGCAGCGCGATGACGGTCGTTTGCGCGGAGACTTTCCCGGCGGTTGGGCCGGCGATGCGGTCAACGCCTTCAGCGGTGAGGGATTGAGCGAGATGCAGCGGCAGAACCAGACCTGGCTGCGCCGACTGCTGCGCTGGCGCAAGGACAGTCCGGTCATCCACGCCGGTCGCTTGACCCACTATGCGCCGCGCGACGGTGTTTATGTGTACTTCCGACAGCTCGAGGAGGCGCTGGTGATGGTCGCGCTCAACCGCAGCGGTGAGGACACTGAGCTGGCGATGGATCGCTTCGCTGAAGTCCTCGGGAGCCGCCGGTCGGGAACGGAAATCGGTGCCGGCAGCATGGTCGCCTGGGACGAGCGGCTGGAATTGCCGAAGGACGCAGCCTGGATCGTTGAGCTGCCTTAGGGACTCCCTGAACAATGCACGTGACCGGTCACGTGCATTGTTCAGGGATTCCTTAGCATCAGTAACGGGCCGCATTGCCCGCCGATGGCCAGAACCTTTGCAAGGCTGACAACATTTTCTTTCCATGCCGTGGCTAAACTCCGACTCCATAGGTGCAGTGCTCGGGGGGGCGGTGGTTGATCTGAAGTTGGGATGTCCGGTGTGGGCGTGCGGCGATTGGCGCGGGTCGGTGTTCGACGAGCGCGCCAAGCCGGCCGATTTTCTGCGTCAGTACGCGCAGATCTTCCCCACGGTCGAGGGCAATTCGACCTTCTACGCTTTGCCCAAGGCGGCCAGCGTGCGGCGCTGGCTGGAAGACACCCCGGCGCACTTCCGCTTCTGCTTCAAATTCCCGATGACCATCACACACCGCCTGCAGCTGCGTCACGCGCAGGCGGAAACGGCGGAGTTTCTGCATCGTATGGCGCCGCTGCGCAGCCGTTTGGGGCCGCTGATGCTGCAGCTGGGTCCGCGCTTCGGTCCGAAGTCGCTGGACATCCTGGATCGCTTTCTGCGCGGATTGAGTACCGATTTCGATTACGCGGTGGAAGTCCGTCATTCGGCCTTCTTCAATGATCCCCTGGCCGAGGCGGCGCTCAATCAGCTGCTGCGTCAGCGCGGCGTTGATCGGGTGTTGTTCGACAGTCGCTGTGTGCATGCGGCGATGGCGACCGATGCCAGCACCCGCGAGGCGCTTGCGCGCAAACCGCGGCTGCCCTTGCGCGTGCAAAGCAGCGGCGAGCGTCCAATCGTGCGCTTTGTCGGACAAAACGCGGTGGAGCCGGCACGGGACTATCTGGCCGACTGGAGCGGGCCGGTGCAAAGCTGGCTGAACCAGGGCAAGAGCGTCTATTTCTTCACCCACACGCCGGACGACCGCAACGCGCCCGGGTTGGCCAAGGCATTCGAAGACATGCTGACTGACGCGGTGCCCGGACTGCGTCGATTACCCGAACTAAGACAAACGGCGCGCCAGCCGGTGCAGGCATCAATGTTCCCGGAAATGCATTCCTGATTTGCAACCGGTCTTGTCGAGCCGCCTACTTCTGCTCCAGCGCCGCCAAACGTGCCTCCAACGCGGCAATCGTCTCTTCCAAAGCCTCCACTCGGGCACTCAGACCGCCGCCGCGCGATTCGCTCGCCGCGGCCTGGGCATAGTCGCTGGCATCGACCGGACCACACAGCAGATGCATGTAGCGGTCCTCGCGCTGTCCCGGCGCGCGGCCGAGATCAATGGCCAGCGCCGGGCTGCGATCGATGAGCCGGTCCAGCTCATCTTTGACGTGCTCTATGCCAGGGAAGGCGGCGATGCGTTCGCAGCGGATCAGCAGTTCGTTGAGGGTTTGCGGGCCACGCAGCATCAGCACGGCAAGCAGCCCGCGCTTGCGGCTGGTGAGCTGGTACACATCGTCCATCCGATGCTCCCAGCGCTCCACTCGGGCGCCATAGACCTGTCGTACCAGCCGGCGCTCAGCCAGTTGCCGCAGGGCGTGACCGATCTCGCCCGCCTCAAGACTCATCACCGGTTCGCGGTTGGTCTTCTGATTGCAGCCGCTGACCAGACTGTTGACGGTCAGCGGATAGGTGTCGGGGGTGGTGGCTTCTTTCTCCACCAGCACCCCGAGGATTCGGGCTTCCACCGCGCTGAGGGTCAACGCCTCTGGCAATGCGGATGCTTCGTTGTCGTCATTCTCGCTCATCGTCGGGCCCAGGGCTGCGCTGCAGGCAATTTTGCAGGGATTAGAGCTCAGCCGCCAATCGAGTCGCTTGGTCGATGGCCCGCTTGGCATCCAGCTCAGAGGCCACGTCGGCACCACCGATCAGGTGCAGCGGCAAACCGGACGGGGTCAGCGCATCAGCCAGCTCGCGATTGGGTACCTGGCCGGCGCAGATCACCACGTTGTCCACCGGCAGCGTTTCCGGCTTACCGTCGATCAGCACGTGCAGTCCGGCGTCATCGATGCGCTGGTACTCCACACCGCCGAGCGCCTTGACCCGCTTGGCCGCCAGGGTGGCCCGATGCACCCAACCGCTGGTTTTGTTCAGGCGCTTGCCGGGGCGGCCAGCTGAGCGCTGCAGCAGCCACACCTCGCGCTCCGGTGGCGACGGCTGCGGCTTGACGCCCTCGATACCCGAGCGCGCCTGCAGGGTCGGGTCGATGCCCCATTCCTCCAACCATTCGGCCGGCTGCACGGTGGGCGAGGGGTGGTCCTGGACCAGGAACTCTGCGATATCGAAACCGATGCCGCCGGCGCCGATCAGCGCCACTTTCTGGCCCACTGGCTTGCCGCCGGCCAGGACATCGACGTAGCTGAGCACCTTGGGATGGTCGATGCCGTCGATCTTCGGCTGCCGCGGATGCACGCCGGTAGCGACGATGACCTGGTCGAACTCGTCCTTGCTTAGCTGTTCGGCGCTGATCCGCTGACCAAGACGCAGCTCGACCTTGTGCTTGTTCAGCATGGTGCCGAAGTAGCGCAGGGTTTCGACAAACTCCTCCTTGCCGGGGATCTGCTTGGCCATATTGAACTGACCGCCGATCTGGTCGGCAGCGTCGAACAAGGTGACCTGATGCCCGCGTTCGGCCAGCGTGGTCGATGCGGCCAGGCCGGCAGGACCGGCGCCGATCACCGCAAAACGCTGTGGCGATGCGCTTGGCTTGATCACCAGCTCGGTTTCATGACAGGCGCGCGGATTGACCAGGCAGGAGGCACGCCGGTTTTCAAAAACGTGATCCAGGCAGGCCTGATTGCAGGCGATGCAGGTGTTGATCTCGTCGACTACGCCGGCGGCGGCCTTGTTCACCCAGTTGGCGTCGGCCAGCAGCGGCCGCGCCATCGACACCATATCCGCCTGGCCGCTGGCCAGGATCTCCTCGGCTACCGCCGGCATGTTGATGCGGTTGGTGGTGACCAGGGGCAGCGACACCTCCGACTTCATCTTCGCGGTGACAAAGGCGAAGGCCGCGCGCGGCACCGAGGTGACGATGGTCGGGATACGCGCCTCATGCCAGCCGATGCCGGTGTTGATCAGCGTGGCGCCGGCCTGCTCGATGCCCTTGGCCAGTTGCACGATCTCCTCCCAGCTCTGGCCGCCCTCAACCAGATCCAGCATCGACAGTCTATAGACGATGATGAAATTCGGACCCACTTTGGCGCGCATGCGGCGGACGATCTCCAGCGGGAAACGCTGCCGCTTCTCCACGCTGCCGCCCCAGTCGTCGG
>JAUIFV010000134.1 GCA_030430155.1 Gammaproteobacteria bacterium | reverse complement strand
GCGGGCTATCGGCTCGCTGCCAGGCGGCTTGCAGATGCGGGAACAGGGCGTCGGTCAGGGCCTTGAAGCTGTTCTGCAAAGAGTCTGGAATCCATCCTTGTTCGATCAGCAGCGCGACCGGCTGGCAGCCGTGGGTTTGGATGCTCAAGTGCGGGCGATGGGCGAAGTGACCACGCACGCCGACGCTGTGCATCCGCGCCACGGTGCGGCCCAGTAGGGTCAGCGTATGCCGGTCGTCAACCTCCGGCGCGTGGCCGCCGCGGCGGGGAAACAGGCAGTAGCGATAGCCCTGGTGTTGGTGCAGCGTTCGCCCGTCTATGACCATTGGCGCCACCACTTCCAGGCCGGCGTCGACCAGTTCGGCGCTGTAACGATGCTCTTCGATGATCCCCGCATCGCTCCAGCGGCCGGGTCTGTAGAACTTGGCCACGATTGGATCGCCTGGCTCCAGACCGATCTGATACACCCGGTTTTCGTAGCTGTTGAGCGCCTGCACGCGGCCATCGCTGACCAAGCCTAAGGACTCGATTGCGTCGAGTACCTGGTCCGGTCCGAGTCCGGCGTAGGGTGTGTCGGCGGCGGAGCTTGGCGCTGCGGCCGGGTGGACCTCATTCACCGCTGCGGGCGCCGTAGCGGGTCTGGATCAGGTCGACCCGCGCATCGCCCCAGCGGCGCAGGATGTAGAGGTGGTCGTAGTCGTCTTCAGCGATTTCCGGCTCGCGTGCGCCGAAGGCACCAATCAGCGCAGGAATGGTGTTGCTGTGGCCGACCACCAGGACCGGCCCGCTTGCATCCAGCGCCTCGATTGCGCTGGCAACATCTTGCGCGTACTGAGCGATATCACCCTCGATGGGCACTACTGCGGGTTCGACGCCTGCGGCACGGGCCACTGGCTCGGCAGTCAGGCGGGTGCGTCGGTAAGGGCTGACAAGGATTGCCGCCGGCGGACTGTCCGCCAGCGCAGCGGCCAGATCCTCGGCCCTCTGCAGACCCGATTCGGAGAGGCTGGGGTCGCGATCATCGTCAGCGGCCTTCTCGGCGTGACGGACCATGATGATCAACGGTTGAGACAGTGGGTCGGCCCGGCCAGGGCTGGCGGCAAGCAGCACGGCGAGCACTGCAAGTAGAACGATGGTGACTCGGAGCATGGTTGCACCCGGCATGATCAACTTGCCAAGAGTAGCGCGCGCGACCTACAGATGTGGCGAGTCCCGGACAGCGGGCTGACCGGGACCGCCTTCGTTATCAACCGCAGGGCACTACTCCGCAGTCTTGGCGTTCTTAGAACCGCAGTTCGGCATTGACTGAGATCAAGCCGATGTCGGCATCACCGTTGGTGTCGACGTTGTAATAGTCGTAGGCGACGCCTGCGCTGAAAGTCTTGCTGAAGTCGTAGCCGGCGCCGATGCCTGCGTAAAAGTCGGTGCCGTCATCCTCGGCCCGGACCGCACCCAGATCGAGTTCGGCATCCCAGCGGAAGGCGCCGCCTCGGGCCGAGACGTACCACTGGTCGGCGATGTTGAAGCGCGCGTTGACGCCAGCGGTGAATCCATCCACATCCAGGTCGAGGCCGTTGTCACCGAATCCATTGAAGTTGGCGTAGCCCAGATCGATGCCCCAGTAGCCCCAGCGATAGCCGGCGCTGATAGTGCCGCCAAAGGTGCTGTCGTCGATGCCGTTGTCGTCCACGCTGGCGTTGCCCAGTCGACCGTCGATGAAGTAGCCAGTGTGCTCTTCGGCGTGAGCGGTGTTGAGGGTGAGCGCCGCAGTAGTCGCAGCGCCAAACAGGATTGCCGCAAGAAGCTTGTTCATTCCGTTGATACTCCGTAGTGCACGTCGTCTTCGGTCTGGCGGGATTGCCGGGGACGCTGCGACAACGTGGCTGAGGCGGAATCTATGCGCTGCCGATGACGGATGACTGTCGATACTGTGAACGTGCCGGAGCGCGGTAAACGCATTCAGGCGGCAGTCGGCCTAGGCCTATGCAGGCGATTGCCCGATGCGGAAAATCAAGTGCAGGAGGCAACTTGGCATCGATCTGGTTCAGGTCGAGGTCGGGCAGGGAAGGAGGTCATGGCAGGAACCCGCTACCGAGCACCAACGCCGGACCCGAGTCCGTACATCACCCGGGCCGGCTATGAGGCCTTGCGCGCCGAGCACCAGCGGCTATGGAAGCAGCTGAGGCCGGAGGTGGTGCAGGCGCTGAGTGCGGCGGCGGCCGAGGGCGACCGCTCGGAGAACGCCGAATACCAGTACCGAAAGAAGCAGTTGGGGGAAATAGATCGCCGCGTGCGCTACCTCAATCGGCGCCTGGATCGGTTGAAGGTGGTCGAAGCACCGCCCACTGATCGCAACCGCATCTACTTCGGTGCCTGCGTCTCGCTGTGCGATGAAGCCGGTCTTATCCGCCGCTACCGGCTGGTGGGCGCCGATGAGCTGGACCCGGGCAATGGCGACATCAGCATCGACTCGCCAATGGCGCGTGCTCTGCTCGGTAAGCGCGTTGATGACCAGGTCGAGTTGAGCCTGGCGACTGGCGTTCAGCGCTTGGAAGTCACCGAGGTCAGTTATGAATGCCCACCGGCTAAGCAGAATCGTGACACTTGAAGCACGTCGTCGGTGGCTATACTTGAAAGGGTGCCGGTTTGGCCCGTTTTGAGCAGAGATCCGTAGTCACCTATGAGTTCGAAGGAATCACCTGAGAAGCCGCAGCATGAAGCGGGTGCAGTCACCGAAGCTGCGCGACCGGAGCTGGAAGAGCCCAAGCTGTACAAGGTTGTGCTGCTCAACGATGACTACACACCGATGGATTTTGTGGTGGTGGTGCTGGAGACCTTCTTCAGGATGAGCAAGGAGATGGCGACGCAGATCATGCTGCACGTACATACCCGCGGAAAGGGGGTTTGCGGGGTGTTTAGTCGGCAGATCGCCGAAACCAAGGTCAATCAGGTCAATGCCTTCTCTCAGGCGCATCAGCATCCGCTGTTGTGTTCGATGGAAGAGGCGTGAACAGAATCAGATCTGCGAGTGAGGTGGGGAGTCGGTTGAGATGGCTGCGCAGCGGCCGGCGTTATAAGGAGTATTGAGCCCATGTTTAGCAAGGATCTGGAACTCAGCATCAGTCAGTGCCTGAACGAGGCGCGATCCAAACGCCACGAATTCACCACCGTTGAACACCTGTTGCTTGCGTTGCTCGACAACCCTGCCGCGGTGCAGGTGTTGAAGGTCTGCGGCGCCGATACCGGCCGGCTCAGCACCGAGCTGAATAAAGTGATTGCTGACACCGTGCCGGTCCTGCCGGAAGGCGACGAGCGCGACACCCAGCCCACACTCGGATTCCAGCGCGTGCTGCAGCGCGCGCTCTATCACGTGCAGTCATCTGGTCGCAAAGAGGTCACCGGCGCCAACGTGCTAGTGGCGATTTTCGCCGAGAAGGACTCCCACGCGGCCTATTTGCTGCAGCAGAACGGGGTGACCCGTCTGGACGTGGTCAACTACATTTCGCACGGCATCACCAAGAGCGGCAGCGAGCCTGCTCCCGAAGCTGAGCAAGTCGAAGCAGAAGGCGAGGGCGGTGAGCGCAAGAGCGCGCTGGAAAGCTACGCCAGCAACCTGAATGAGCTGGCCAGCGAGGGCAAGATCGACCCGCTGATCGGGCGCGCCGACGAGATCGAGCGTACCGTGCAGATCCTTTGCCGTCGGCGCAAGAACAATCCGCTGTACGTGGGCGAAGCCGGGGTGGGCAAAACCGCGCTGGCCGAGGGTCTGGCCAAGCGCATTGTCGAGAAGGACGTCCCGGAGATCCTGCTCGACTCGACGATTTTCGCTCTCGATCTGGGCGCCCTGGTGGCAGGGACCAAATACCGCGGCGATTTCGAAAAGCGCCTCAAGCAGGTTGTCGCCGAGCTCAAGAAGATCCCCAACGCGATACTGTTCATCGACGAGATCCACACCATCATCGGTGCCGGATCGGCATCCGGTGGCGTGATGGATGCGTCCAATCTGATCAAGCCGCTGCTCGGATCCGGCGAGCTGCGCTGCATCGGTTCGACCACCTATCAGGAATTCCGCGGGGTCTTCGAGAAGGATCGAGCGCTGACCCGCCGCTTCCAGAAGATCGACGTCGGCGAGCCCAGCATCGGTGAGGCCATCGACATCCTGCGCGGCCTGAAGACCCGCTTCGAAGAGCATCACAGCGTGACCTACTCACTGGAAGCGCTACGCGCCGCGGTGGAGTTGAGCGTCAAGCACATCCACGACCGCTTCCTGCCCGACAAGGCCATCGACGTGATTGATGAGGCCGGCGCGCGGCAGCGCCTGCAAACCGAGCAGGAGCGCAAGGAGACCATCGACGTCGAAGAAGTCGAGTACATCATTTCCAAGATGGCGCGGATTCCGGCCAAGCACGTCACCGTGTCCGACAAGGAGGTGCTGCGCAACCTGGATCGCAACTTGAAGATGGTGGTTTTCGGTCAGGATCAGGCTATCGACGCGCTGGCAGCGGCGATCAAGATGGCTCGCTCAGGCCTAGGCGATCCGAACAAGCCCATCGGCTCCTTCCTGCTCGCTGGCCCCACCGGCGTGGGCAAGACCGAGGTCACCCGCCAGCTGGCGTTGACCTTGGGCATCGAACTGGTGCGTTTCGACATGAGCGAGTACATGGAAGCGCACAGCGTGTCGCGCCTGGTCGGCGCACCGCCGGGCTATGTGGGCTTTGACCAGGGCGGGCTGCTTACCGAGGCGGTGAACAAACACCCGCATGCGGTGCTGCTGCTGGACGAGGTCGAGAAGGCCCATCCGGACGTGTTCAATCTGCTCCTGCAGGTCATGGATCGCGGCGTGCTCACCGATACCAACGGCCGCGAAACGAACTTCCGCAACGTGATATTGGTGCTCACCACCAACGCCGGTGCAGCGCTGGCTGCGCGGCGCACGGTGGGTTTCATCGAGCAGGACCACTCCACCGACGCCATGGAATCGATCCGCAAGGCCTTCACCCCGGAGTTCCGTAACCGCCTCGACGCCATCATCCAGTTCCAGGCCCTGGATCTGGCCACCATCCTGCGCGTGGTAGACAAGTTCGTGATCGAGCTGGAGACCCAGTTGGCCGACAAACAGGTCACTCTGGTGGTCGACGAAAGCGCGCGGATGTGGCTCTCCGAGCGTGGTTTCGATCCGCAAATGGGCGCTCGGCCGATGGCCCGGGTGATCCAGGATCACATCAAGCGCAAGCTCGCCGACGAACTGCTGTTTGGCGCTCTGGAAGAAGGGGGTAAAGTCACCGTCAGTGCGGTCGATGGTGAACTGCAGGTGGTTTCAGAGCCAACGGTAAAGGCGCTGGTGCCCGCCTGACGATAGTCCACTCGACGGCGCTGACTATTGTCGGCGCCGCTGAACTGGCAGAATCGGGGCGTGCAGGAAGCGCAGCAGGGGCGTAACGGTCAAGCATGAGCGAAGAGAAACGACGCCACCCACGCATAGGTCTGAGTTCGGCCGCGGCTCTGGTGGCGCCGGCCGAAGGCGGCTACCTGACCCGAGTCGAGGACGTTTCCGCCGGTGGTGCCAGAGTGGCTCGGCCGGCGCTGTGGCCGGATGAGGTTGGCGACGATCACGCCCAGGCCTACAAGCTGTTTTTTATCTTCGATCAGGACACGGTTCTTGCGGTGCGCGCGCGCTTGGTTCGCGCCGGACCGGATCATCTCGCCTTCGTCTTCGACAGCGGCCAGGATCTAGTCGTGGACGAGTTGCTCTATGAGAGCCGGTTTTTGTCGCAGCAGTAGTGGCTAGTGTGGTGTCCCCAAATTAACTTGATCTCACAGCGCTAGTGAGCCTTCCCTGATACGTCGTTGCTCGTCGCAGCCATAGGCAAAGCTATGGCTTGCTCCTCGCGCCTAGTCTCAGACCAAAATCCATCTGAACGTGTTCAACTTACTTTGGGGACACCACACTAGATTGCGACGCATCTGCGCAGGCTAGACGGGAGCCAGCCTGCTGACACTCGCTGTACGGCGGTTCCCCTTGCTGTGCTGCCTAAGCATCTCCCCCAAACAGCAGCTGATCCAGGCTGCTGGGCTGCGTCCGTACTCGCCCATTGCGTACCACAACCCCCTCCATTGCCAGCAGCTCCGACTGCCGCTGGTATCCCTCGCTGCCCGCCGGAAAGGCGATTCGACCATCGGCGCGCAGCACGCGGTGCCAGGGCAACCCGTGCCCGGCGGGCAGGTTGGCCAGACAGCGCGCGGCCCAGCGTGCGCCGCGCGGTCGCCCGCAGCGCGCCGCCAGGGCGCCGTAGCTGATGACCGTTCCAGCCGGGATCGCGCGCAGTTGCTTGATCAACTCATCCAGCGCGGCATCGCTGTCCTGAGTTGCTACCATAGGCGCCTCGTTTTGGAGTCCATAGTCCGTGCAGAGTTTCGAAGACGTTCGTACCCATGTTGCCTCACGCTGGCCGCTGCGTGCCAATGAGCCCTATTTGATCAGCCTTGAGCTGCAGACCACCGAGGGGCGTAAGCAGGGCGTCTATCTGGCTGAGATCAATACCGACGACGGTCCGCCCATGCTGCGCTTTTCCACGCCGATCGCGCCGATGAGTTCGGTTCAGGCCGAACGCTGCCTGCGTTTCAACTGGGAACAGCGCATCGGCTTTCTGGCGCTGAGTGATCTGGATGGCGAGGCGTTCTTGCAGCTGTGTGAGAACCGCCGCTACTCCGGACTGGACGAGCAGGAGGTCGACCGTGTGGTGCACGAGCTGGGCGTGCTCGCCGACAGCCTGGAGGCGTCACTGCTGGCTGGACAGGATCTGGCCTAAGCCCATGCGCACATCTGATGGCGAAATGCTGTCCGGATCGACTTAGGAGATCAGGCCAACAGTGCCGATCGAAATTGCGATACTGCTGGGTCTGATCCTGCTCAACGGCGTCTTTGCGCTATCGGAGATGGCGGTGATTACCGCTCGCAAGAGCCGCTTGAAGCAGATGGCGGCCAGCAGTCGCGGTGCTCGCGCGGCGCTTCGACTGGCTGAGAAGCCGCAGGATTTTCTCTCCACCGTTCAGGTCGGTATCACCCTGGTGGCGATCCTCACCGGGCTGCTCGGCGGTCGGGCCTTGGGCGCGATCATCACCCAGGGCTTCAACCGGCTGGGCTGGAGCGGCTACCAGGCTGAACAGGTTGGTGTGGTGGTCAGCGTGGCGCTGATTACCTTTTTCACCATCGTTCTGGGTGAGTTGGTGCCCAAGCGATTGGGCCTGCTCGCATCCGAGCGGGTGGCGGCGCTGATCGCGATTCCCTTGGAGTGGCTGGCCTGGCTCTGTCACCCGCTGGTGGTGCTGCTGTCCGCCACCAGCAAAGGCGTGGTGCGCTTGTTCGGCGTGCGCCGCGGTCAGGCCAGTCAGGTCAGTGAGGAAGAAATTCTGATGCTGGTCGCCGAGAGCGCCGAGCAGGGCGTGATCGAGCCGGTGGAGCGACGCATGGTGCACCGGGTGCTACGACTCGGCGACCGTCCGGTGGAAGCGCTGATGACACCGCGCCGCAAGATCACCTGGCTGGACTATCAGGCCAGTCTGTCAGACAACCTGCAGACCATGAAGGGCACGCCGTTCTCACGCTATCCAGTTAAGAGCGGCAGCGATGCCGATGTGGTCGGCGTGGTGGAGGTCAAGGCGCTGCTGGACAGCCTGCAGGGTGAGCAGCCGCTGGATTTGTTTGCGGAAATGATTGCGCCGCTGTACGTGCCTGAAGGAACGCCGGCATTGACCCTGGTTGGTCGCTTCCGCGAGGCACAGACCAAGCTGGCCCTGGTGGTTGACGAATACGGCGACATCGTCGGCATGCTTACCGCCGATGATTTGCTCAACGCGGTGTTGGGAAGCGCCGAACACAGCGAACATCTGCCCGATGCACCGCTATTGCGGCGCCCGGATGGCAGTCTGCTGGTGGCGGGAGCGCTACCGGTGGAAGAACTGCGCGACGCGCTGGGCAGTTGGGAAGTGGAGGCCGATGAAGACCAGGAGAGCTTTCACACCGTGGCCGGCATGATCATGGCGCAGTTCGGCCATTTGCCGAGAGTAGGCGAAGCGCTGGAGTGGGCGGGCTTGCGCATCGAAGTGGTGGCGCTGGATGGCGCACACATTGAGCGGCTATTGATCACGCCGCTGGACTTGTTGCCAGAGCATGCGCCAGCCGACGATACGTCGGCTGGACTTCAGGCGTGAGATTCCAGTGTGGTGAACCGCGACTACCTTGATCTCACCGCGCTAGCGAGCCAGTTCCCTGAATGCGGCGTTGTTCGTCGTCGCCACAGCTCTGCTATGACTCCCCCTCTCGCCTTGCCTCAGGACGTCCATCGGAACGTGTTCAACGTGTGCGGTTGACCACACTAGGCGCGATCGAGCACGGTGTTCCATTGCTGCACCCGCTCGGCAACCGCGTCCAGCGCCGCATCCACATCGCCTTCGACACTGATCTTGACGATCTGGTCGCCCTGGCGAATCGCATTGACCACCGCCTGGCCGTCACCAGTGACTGCACCGAAGACGCTGTGCTTTCCATCCAACCAGGGTGTGGGCACGTGGGTGATGAAGAACTGGCTGCCGTTGGTGCCCGGTCCGGCATTGGCCATGGACAGGATTCCAGGGCGGTCGTGGCGCAGGTTGGCTGAGAACTCGTCTTCGAAACGGTAGCCGGGCCCGCCTCGGCCGGAGCCTTCCGGGCAGCCGCCCTGAATCATGAAGTCGGCCAGAACGCGGTGGAAGCTCAGTCCGTCGTAGAACCCTCGGCGCGCCAGATTGACGAAATTGGCGACCGTCAGTGGGGTCTGATCGGCGAAGAGTTCAAGGACGATGGATCCGCGGGCGGTTTCGATGGTCGCTTGCAGCATGGGTACTCCTGTGCGCTTCGATTTGAGATTAGCCGACGAGCTTAGCAGCATGACATGCTTGGTATGTCTTTAAGCTGCAATTGCACCTCGGTACGTCTTCAAGCTGCAATTGCACTAAGCTCCGCGGCTTTGACTGACGGACCAGCCATGTCCCCCGCTGATCGATTGGCTTTCTTCGAGCGTTTGCATGCTCTGGAGCCTGAGCCGAAGACCGAGCTGAACTGGAACACGCCCTTTGAGCTGCTGGTGGCGGTGATGCTGTCGGCGCAATCGACCGATGTCGGCGTGAACAAGGTCACCGCGCGGCTGTTCCCGGTGGCCAACAGCGCAGAGCAGATCTTGCGTCTAGGCTTGCCAACCATTGAGCGCTATCTGCAGTCGCTGGGTCTGTTTCGTTCCAAGGCCAAGCACTTGCTGCAGACCTGCGAGCTGTTGCTGAAAGACCATCAGGGCGAGGTTCCGCAGTCCAGGCAGGATTTGGAAGCGCTGCCAGGGGTCGGCCGCAAGACTGCCAATGTGGTGCTCAATACGGCCTTTGGTGAACCGACTATGGCCGTCGATACGCACATCTTCCGGGTCGCCAATCGCACCGGTCTGGCGCCTGGAAAAACCCCGCTGGCGGTGGAAAAGGGACTACTCAAGCGTGTTCCAGAGCGCTTCTTGCAGCACGCTCATCACTGGCTGATTCTCCACGGTCGCTACATCTGCAAGGCCCGCACGCCGCTGTGCGAACAGTGCCCAGTAGCCGATCTGTGCAAAGAAGGAAAGCGTCGAATCCGCAAGGGTCTGCTCGCCGATCCAGGTCTGCCGGGACCGGCGCAAGAAAGCGTTTAGCCATTATGAACGGAGGGGTGGCTGGCGTGAAAGCGGATCAATTGCTTGCGGGTCTATAGCTGCGTGGACGGTCACACCGACTTGTTGCTACCCGCTTTCCGGGGGTATCTTTTGGGTCTGACCGCATGCCACGCGGTTGAAAACGCCACTCGCTGGCGCCTTTAAGAAAGCCCGTCTACGGGTATTTTTTCCAAACCAGGAGAGAGAGCATGTCGAAGATCGTCAAGCCGCTGACCGTTGCCATGGGCGCCGCCCTGTTGGGTACCGTTGCCATGAACGCCTATGCCGCATCCGCTACGCCGTTTGCCGCCGACGAAATGCAAGCCGGCTACCAGCAGATTGGTGAGGGCAAGTGTGGCGAAGGCAAGTGTGGTGAGGACAAGGGTAAGGAAGGCAAGTGCGGCGAAGGTAAGTGCGGCGAAGACAAGGGCAAGGAAGGCAAGTGCGGTGAAGGCAAGTGTGGTGAGGACAAGGGCAAGGAAGGCAAGTGCGGTGAAGGCAAGTGTGGCGGCTAAGCAGCCCACTGCGATCCGCATAGCTAGCTTTTGCTAACCATGCAAAGCCTTAGGGAGCTTTCCCGTCTAGGCTCAGGCCTGGGTCTGCGCAGAGGGCACATGTTGCGCTCTGTGGAGGCCCAGGCCGACTTGGCCGATCAGGTTGATTTCTTCGAGGTGGCACCGGAGAACTGGATCGGTCTGGGGGGCGCCTACGGCCGCGCCTTCCGGCGTATCACCGAGCGCTTTCCGTTGATCTGTCACGGCTTGTCGCTGTCCTTGGGCGGCCCCAATCCGCTGGATGAGCTGCTGATCGGTCGGGTCAAGCAGCTGATGGCCACCCACGGCGCACTGATCTACAGCGAGCACTTGAGCGCATGCACTGACGATGCGCACCTGTACGATTTGATGCCCATTCCGTTCACCGAAGACGCGGTTGAACACGTTGCTTCGCGGGTTCGGCGTACGCAGGATCTGCTCGGTCAGCAGATGGCGGTGGAGAACTCCTCCTACTATGCTCCGCTGGCCACCGATATTTCCGAGTTGGAATTCGTCAAGGCGGTGTTGGAGCGGGCCGACTGTTTGATGCTGCTCGACGTCAACAACGTCTACGTCAATTCGGTCAACCACCGCTACGACCCGCGCAGCTACATCGACGCGCTGCCGGCCGAACGGGTGGCCTACATCCACGTTGCCGGTCACGACAACGAGGACGACGACCTGATCGTCGACACCCATGGCGCCGACATGATCGATCCGGTGCTGGAACTGCTCGACTACACCTACAGCAAGATCGGCACCCGGCCGACCCTGCTGGAGCGCGATTTCAACATCCCGCCACTGCCCGAGCTGCTGCAGGAACTGGGCAGAGTGCGCGCGGTGCAGGAGCCATATTTGGGGCGCACGCATAGGCGCAGTGTTGGTGGTTAGGAAGAACTTGGCGGTAAGCCGAGTCTTTGCTGCGCTTTTCTGCCCAGGGCCCAGGGCCCAGGGCAAAGGGCCCAGTAGAGCTCGCCTCCGAAGCGTCAGGAGTGCTTTTGACTTCCTGGGCCCTGTGCCCTCAGCAGTCGACCCCATAGATGTCCGCTGATCATCAACACGCCAAACCGGCCAAAGTCCCGCGAGCCGAGGCTTTGACCCGACAGCTGGCCGCGCATCTACGCGACCCGTCGCAGCATCCGGCGCCTGAGGGCATCGAGGATCGTCGCCTGCGCATCTACAGACGCTTGTTCATCGGCAACGTGCGCAGCCTGCTGGAAGGCAACTTCCCGGTGGCCGCGAAGATTCTGGGCGAACATGAGTTCGCCACGCTGGTAAGACGCTTCTATTCCGAGCACGCCAGCCATACGCCATATTTCCCTGAAATCGCCCGCGAGATGCTGCGCTTCATCGAGGAAAATCCGGACTGCTGGGCTGAGCGCTGGCCCTATCTGTATGAGCTGATGCACTACGAGTGGGTCGAGCTGGCGCTGGGGATCAGCAGCGAGGAGATCGATCAGGTCGAGCATCGGCGCGAAGGCGATCTGCTCGGCGAAGTGCCGGTAGTGTCTCCGCTGGCCTGGCGCCTGGCTTACCACTACCCGGTGGAGCAGCTCAGCGTCGACTACACGCCGAGCGAGGCACCGCCGGAACCCACCTTTTTAGTGGTCTGGCGTGATCGCGAGGACAAGGTGCGCTTCCTCAAGCTCAATCCATTGTCTGCACAGCTGATTGCCAATCTCGCCGAACAGCCTGGTCACAGCGGTAAGGATCAGCTGCTTGCGCTGGCGCAAGCAACGGGTGCTCCGGATCCGGAAGCCTTCGTGCAGGCCGGGTTGGGCATGCTGGAGGACTGGCGCAGTCGCGACATCATTCTCGGCGTTGCGTAGATTTACAGCGCCAGCTCGTTGAGATCGCCAACTCAAGACGCACGCCCGCTGTACAGCGGCGGTAGTCCGTTGCTGTCAGTAGCCACAGTTGGCGCCGGCGGCGCGATCTCGTCTGCGGCAGACAGTAGTGACGCGCCATTCCAGCCCTTCCCATCGCGGGCAAAGCGCACCTGGTCCAGTTCAATCAGGGCCTGCCGAGCGGCGCCTGGCGGTAGCTGCTGGGCCAGAATCATGGCGCTGCCGCAGCGCGGGCCGCCGCGAGCCAGATACAGATCCACGACCGCCTGTTCGGCGTCGGCCGGTTGGTTGTCGCGGCAGGCTTGCTTAAGGGCCTTGAGCGCGGGTGCCAGCTGTGGCGACTGCGTCGGCTGTCGCTTGGCGACGCCAGCGCTGCGCTGACTGCGCCAGTACAGGGCCGCGGTGATCAGCCATAGACTGGCAAACAGCGCGCTGATCCAGGGCCAATAGCCGGGACGGGAAACGGTCTGCACCGATATCGGGCCGGACAGCGGTCGCAGCGCCGGGTCCTCTCCAGGGGTGGCAATGGTATTGGTGGCGACACCGCCGACTAGCGCTGGAAGCACCTCGATTACCCGTTCTGCGACGCTGGCGGTGCGCAGCTGATCGGTGCCCACATCCCACCACACCACCTGCAATGCGGGCAGAGTGATGGTGCCCGGCTGGCTCGGCACGATAGCGATCTTCTGCTCCAGCTGTGATATCAGCCAGCCGTCCCGACTGCTGCCGCTGCGTGCGGGCTGGTCTGGATAGACCTGATACTGCTCGCTGGGCTGCATGCCCAATGCCGGCAGCAGGCTCTGCGGCAAACCAACCGCCGCAAGTGTCAAAGTGCGGGTCAGCGGCTCGCCCACTCGCGCGCTGTCGGCGCTGAGCTGGTCGTTCAGCGCCAGCGAGCGTGCCGGCAGCCAGGGGTCATCACCGTAGCTGGTCGGCCGCGGACGCACCTGCAGATCGATGACCCTGGAGGCTACGCTGACCGGCTGGCCGCGATTGAAGAAGCCGCGTCCGCTGGCTCGGCGTCCGTTCAAGGTAACTGGATCTATGCGTAGCGGGCCGCTGGATTGCGGGGTGAGCGCGTACTGGCGCTCCACCACCTGGTAGGTGCGGCCCTGGATCTGGGTGCGATAGCTGGCATCCTCGCCCAGCCGTTCGATCAACGCGGCGTTGGACTGCGGGTCGCTCAGATTGCCGTCGCTCAAGGAGACCGCAAACATCAGCTTGACGGTCAAGCGCACCTGCTGCTGCACGTAGGGGCTGGTGGTGTCGACATCCACCTCAAGGATGAAGTCGCGGCTGGGATCCAGGCCCGGGTTGACCGTCGGCGCGGCGTTGACCGTGATGGTCAGCGCCTGGCTGCTGTGGCCGTCCAGGTTCAACGCTGGGATCTGCAATTCGCCGCTGCGCTTGGGCGCCAGCTCCAGATTCAGCGTGTTTTGCTGACTCCGCACGCCGTTCACCAATGAAATCGACGTGCTCGATGAGCGCGACAGGATCTGGAAATCCGCCTCCAGCGGGCTGAGGTCGAGCTGATTGAGGTCCAGGCCGGAGTCGCTGCTGACCACCACGCCCAGGGTTTCGCCCGCGGTCATGCTGCGCCGCTGGCTTTCCACCTGCAGATTGGCGTGGGCCAAGGGCGTCCAAAGCCACAGCAGCAGCGCCAACAGCCAAAGGCTGCGAGTGCCAGACTCAACTACCATTGCGAATCATCCTCATCGTCGGGCTCGGGCGGCGGTCGGCGCCGCGACTCGAGCTGAAACTTGCGCCGCAGCAGGCCGCCGGGGTCATCGGGTACGCGCTGCAGCCACTGCTCCAGGGCCTGCCGCTGT